>CAMPNZ010000006.1 GCA_946892075.1 uncultured Coriobacteriales bacterium | reverse complement strand
AAAGATGACGAACTTGAAATTCACCCATCGGGCGCGCGTGTGCGTGTAAGGGGCGTGCAAAGCCACGACACAAACTGTGAACAAGCGCATGAATCGTCACGTGTTGCACTGAATTTAGCAGGCATTACAACATCGGACATTCGCCCGGGTTGCGTTCTTACATCGCCGAACAGCGTTACCGATACCGACCGCTTCGACGCGTTCATCACGAACTGCGCACCGCTCAAAAAACGCCCGCTGAAAACGGGAACGCGCCTGCGCATTGCTCATGGCACCAAGGAAGTGTTTGGGCGCGTGTTGCTGATGAACAAGCAGGAAAGCCTTGAAAGTAACCAGCGCGCGTTTACGCAAATTCGCCTTGAAGAATCGCTTACGATATGCGAAAACGACCGTTTTATTTTGCGAACGCAATCGCCTGTGTGCGTGCTGGGAGGCGGCATTGTGTTGCGCGCGCACCCAAAACGGCGCACCACTCTTGACGCGCTGGAAGAATCGCAGCTGAACGCGCTGCTTAAAGGCGACTACGCCACCGCGTTTTCCTGCGCGCTTGAACGCGCAACGGCGCCGTTTACGCTTGCAGATTTCCAGCATTTGTCGGGGCTTCCTTTGACGGAATGCACGCAACGTTTGCAGGAAGCGTGCAGCACTAATCTGGTGGTCGCGCTGGGAGCGTTTTATGCGCCGCGTGCACTTCAAACGCGCCTGTCTTCGAGCCTTGAACAGACGGTACTTAGCTACCATCAGGCACATCCCGACAAGCGCGGCATGCCTAAACAAGAGTTATTTTCTCATATTGCAACCAAGTTTCATCCGCCCCTGCCTGTAGAATGCTGTGAAGCGCTGCTAAACTTTCAGCTGGCAAAGGGCGCGCTTGAACTTGACAACGCCCTCGTTGCGCATAAAAAAGCCGCAGGTGGGGCGCGCAAAAATGACGAAACGCTGAAAGATACGCTGCTTTCTGCGCTTCGTGATGCAGCAAGTACTCCTCCCCTTCTGCCTGCGCTTTTTAAGCAGGCGGACATTCACAATACCTCGCTTGCGTACCGCATTATTGGCGCGCTTGCAACAGAAGGCGCCATTGTGCGTATTCAGCCCGACCTTGCGTTTGAAAAACATGCCTATGACCAGCTGAAAGATGCCGTTGTGCACTATTTGCAAGCGCACACACGCGCACAGGCGGCCGATTTGAAAAACGCAATGGGCGTCTCGCGCAAATACGCTATTCCGCTGCTAGAATATTTTGACAGTAACCACATTACAAAACGAGTGGGTGATTTTCGTGAACTTGCCTAACAATCCGCACATGCCGCGCACAACGCATGAAGAAGCCAGCGAAGCAGCGCGCGCACAAGAAGAAAAGGGCCTTGCAAACAGCGCAGATGCTGTAAAGGGAACGGCTCAAGGGGCGGCTCAAGAGGCGGCACCAAACGCAGTTCCATCCGCAGCATCATCCGCAAACCAAGGAACCGCAGAAACACGTTCCGCATGTGAAACGGTAAAACTCACGCGCCTTACTTCAAAAGGTGGTTGAGCAGCAAAATGGGGTCCGGGCGACCTTGCCACTATTCTTAATACACTAAAACCGCAGGCAGCAAGCGAGCTTATGCTTGGTTTCGAAACAAGCGACGATGCTGCTGTCTACAAGCTCAATGATGAACAAGCGGCCATTCTGACGCTTGATTTTCTAACGCCGATTGTTGATGATCCGTACCAATTTGGGCGCATTGCCGCAGCTAATGCGCTATCGGATGTGTTTGCAATGGGCGCGACGCCGCTGTGTGCGCTGAATATTGTTGCGCTTTCGCCATCGCTTGGAAACGATGTTGCCAGTGCTATCTTGCAAGGTGGGCTGGATGCCGTCAACGAAGCGGGAGCGGTGCTGGTGGGCGGGCACTCCATTGATGACACCGAGCCAAAATACGGGCTTGCGGTGCTGGGGCTTGCGCACCCATCGAGGATAATTCGCAACGCAGGCGCACAGCCGGGCGATGCGCTGTATCTTACAAAGCCCCTTGGAACAGGCATTTTGGGGCAGGCATTTCGAAAGGGCCACATCGATCAGGCGGCATTTGAGCCAGCAATTCAATCGATGATGCAGCTTAACGCCGCTGGTTCGCGCGCGATGCAAGCAGCACACGCACATGCAGGAACCGATGTAACGGGCTTTGCACTTGCAGGTCATTTGCATGAAATGCTACAGGCAAGCAAGGTGGGCGCGCGTCTTAATTGGGATGCCATTCCTTTGTTGCCGCGCGTGTGGGATTTGTGTTGCAAGGGCATTTTGCCTGGTAGATGCGCCACAGTGATCGACTTTTCACGCAGCTTTATCGACGCAGGCACGCTGGATACCCAAACGCTGCAGCGGCGTTTGGGCGTGTTGTGCGATCCACAAACCTCAGGCGGCTTGCTGGTGGCAGTTGACGAGCACAATGCTGCGCGCTTTGAAGCGGCATTTCGTGCAGAAACAGGTGTTTCACCTGCGCGTATTGGCACGTGTATAGAAGATGAAACGTGTTCGATTCACTTCGCAGACGCCTAAACGTTTCGCGCGCACCAAAGGGAATTGCTGCCCTAGCACCGTGAATCAGAGCTGCAACGTCGCACTTTGAAGTGGGAACGCATCGGAGCGAGAACGCATCGGAGTGGGAACGCATCGGAGCGGGAACGCATCGGAGCGGGAACGCAGGAAGTGAATAAAAATGAAAGCGAGCGCGCATCAAGGAAAATGTTCCTTGAACTGCGCGTTCGCACCATGAAAGAACAAGGGGGGGGGTGGACACTGTGCCACGTGAAGCGCTGGCAAAAAAACGTGCGCGCGCAATAGAGATTGCCAATCGCATGAACGCACACTACGGCATGGCAGAGTGCGCCTTGCACTGGTGGAACGACCCCTTCAAACTTACGATTGCAGTGTCGCTATCTGCGCAAACTACCGACAAAAGCGTGAACGAGGTTACTCCTACTTTGTGGCAGCACTACCCAAGTGCCTACGAACTGGCAGCGGCGCGCCTCGGCGACGTCGAGCGCATTCTGAAAAGCATCGGTTTGTACCGCAACAAGTCTAAAAATTGCATTGCATGCGCGCAAATGATTGTGTCTGATTTCAACGGTGAAGTTCCGCACACGATGGATGAACTCACCAAATTGCCTGGTGTTGGGCGTAAAACTGCCAACATTGTGCTGAACGAGGCCTTTGGTATTGTGGAAGGCATCGCCGTTGACACACACGTGTTTCGTATTGCGCATAAATTGCAGCTGGCACGCAGCGACGCGCCGCTCAAAACCGAGCAAGAACTGCTGAAACTGTATCCGCAACCGTATTGGAAGCCTATCAACCACCAATGGGTTTTATTTGGGCGAGAAACCTGTATTGCGCGCCATCCTCGCTGTTCGGAGTGCTTTTTAAGCGACTTATGCCCCTCGGCTCACGTGGAATAAATCGCGCTACACCACCATATACACGCTACACCACCAAATACAAAAGCACCCTCTCTTTTCAGAAAGGGTGCCTAATTCGTAATTCTGTTCTATCAAGACTGGTCAACGCCAACAAGCATCAACAGCAACGCAGTTATAAGCGAGATGCTTTGCAGCCATCAACAAGCTTCAAAAGCGCTGATGAACGCCTCGATAGCTATGCAGCGTTCCCGCCTTGCAGCTTACAGCTTACCGACAAGGTCGATGCCAGGGTGCAAAACTTCAGCACCGGGAACCCATTTGGCAGGGCATACCGAGTCGCCATGCTTAGCTACAAACTGGCACGCTTGAACCTTACGGAGCAGTTCAACCGCGTTACGTCCAATAGAACCCTGGTTAATTTCGTATGCAACAATCTTACCCTGAGGATCAACGATGAAGCTACCACGCTCAGCAACGCCATCAGCCTCAATAAGCACATCAAACATCTTTGAAAGCACATGGGTCGGATCGGCAAGCATAGGATACTGCAGCTTGCTGATGTTCTCGGAAGCGTCATGCCATGCTTTGTGAACGAAATGAGTGTCGGTGCTTACGGAATAAATTTCGCAATCTGCCTGCTTGAACTGGTCGTATAAGGCGCTCAAATCTTCAAGCTCGGTTGGGCAAACGAATGTAAAGTCAGCAGGATAGAAGAAAAATACCGACCATTTTCCTAATACGTCTTGCTTTGAAACAGTCTTAAAACCGTCGTTGTGAAATGCCTGAACAGTAAAATCTTCGATTTCTTTACCAATAAGTGACATGGTTCCAATCCTTCCTCACGTGTGTATACATTAAATTGTACACCCTTTAATTGATAACTATATAATAGCCTAGTTTCCGCAAAGGTCAAGGCAAAAACGCACAAGTTTCTATTCTGTAATAATGTTACTACGGTAAACAAAATAACACGTCTTGAAAATAATAGGTGCGAAAACGTGAGGCTGCTGGTTGCCACACGATGCAACGCAACACAAGTCGCTGCAAGAACGCATTCCTGCTGGTTGCCAGCATAGTTGCTTATCGCAGCCAGCAGCCCACTTCGGGAACGCATCACCGCTTATCGCAACACGATGTAACATAGTGCGATGTCGCGCTCCTGCTGTGTGCGGGAACGCGGCATCCCTCAACTTCAAAACTGATGCAGCGAGGTAGGTACGCTGTTCAGCTTAACGCTGGGTCTGACGCTGTGCGCGCTCAGTAACATATTGATTGTGCTTCTCTACTTTATTACGAATATAATTCTCAACATCATCGCTTACCACGCTTGTTCCGCCAAAGATATAGTAGTTCGTCTTTGTGGCAAACGAAGCTGAAGGATGGTTATAACGCATTTGAGCAATATAGGTATCGTCACCTAAGCGAATAAGTATATGCTTCTTACCGCAAAATGCTGCCGCTGACAAAGCATCAGCATAACCCCAGCCCGTTGCAATGCCCATAGCGTCTGCCTTTAAGCCATATCGTTCAAGCTGACGCCCAATATGTTCTGAAGTTTCATATGCATCATCTCCAGCATACCTATATACCCAAAAGCCAGCATCACGCAGTTGCTGTTCCGCTTCAACAGGTATAACACCTTCTCCGCCAACAATATCAATGCTCACTACACCTGCTTCGCGCATTGCTTTAATGGTGCTGTCATCCACTAAGCCCGTGCTGTAATTAGTTAAAAACAAGGGCTTTTTGAACGCGTAATTATAACTTGCAACGGATAATGCGTCTGCATATCCCCAGCTTGTTGCTAAAAACGCCATGCGCGTTTTGGGAAGCTTGCTTGCGATAATATTTGCGGTATCGGCGGCAGTTTCTCCCGCTAAACGCTCAACGCTTATGTTGAGATTTTTAAGCTGCTTGCAAACGGCCTCTGACACTACCGACGTTCCACCGCATACATACACCTTTGATACGTGAAGACGCTTAAGCTCGTTGATAGTTTGGGCTGGCAGCGCATCGTGGGTTGTAAGCAAAACAGGAGCATTCAAATTACCTGCTAAGCCGTTTGCCGAAAGCGCATCCCAATAACCCTCACCCGATGCAATAACAGCATATTCACAGGTGCTAGGGAATGTTTCCTGCACAAGCTTTTGCATGGTATCGTAGGCGGTTTCTCCTGAAATACGCTTAAAGCTTGGGTTCACCACTTCATTTTCATGCAATTGGGGCGGATAACTGTGTTTATAATTTGGATCGCCAACAAAATCGTCGGGGATTCCAATATAACGTGCAAATTCCTTCATTTGTTCAATCAATGACTTAAGGATAGGCTCATTACGCTGCCAGTTAAGAATATTGTAATCTATTTGCTCTACTTCTTGTTGCAGCGCCTGAGCTTGTTCTTTCGTATATTTATTTTCTTGATTAGCAGCATTCAAATATTGCCTGATGCGGTTTAATGCTACTTGTGCATGGTGGAGTGTTGATTTTTCAAACTGTGCCTTTTCCTCGGCGGTCTCCTTATAACCAGAAAAGTGAGCGCCAAATGCTTCCGCCGCATAAGCGCTCTGCAATGTGCTACTTGATGAAGAAACAAAAACGGCACCAGCCATAACACCCAACACAACGCTTGCACTCAGTGCGCATTTTGTTAACAGATTCATATACTTTTATCCTTTCCTGTTAGCTAAAACATTGCTTTTCAAACACAATCCTCACAGCCCGTGTGGGTCTCACAGCCCACACGAGTTTTCTTGCTTTCCTACTTACTTACTCCTTAACCTACATCCTTACTTAAACACTTTCCAAAACGCGTACTGAACATCTGAACCGATAACGCTCGACCCGCCCAGTACGTAAAAATGCTGAATCTGGTCTTTATGAGCAGCCACTACCTGATCAACGGTAGTTTGGTTTGAATCATCGGCAAGAAGCAGTACCGAATTGTGGGTCCCACACAAGGCCGCGCCCGCTAAGGCGTCGGTGTAACCATAACCTGTTGCAACGCCCAAATTGTTAGCTGACATACCCAACGAAATAAGCTTTTCTGCCAACTGAGCTGACGTATCATAAGCAGAGTCACCCGCAACGCGTTCAACAGCAATGCCCGCTTTCTTCAATTGTGCCTCTACATCAGGCGAAACAACCGCCTTTCCACCAATAAGATATACCTGCTTTACACCCTTTTTCTTCATCACTTCAATGCTTGAATCGTCAAGGCGCGCAGTGTTGTAATTCGTAAGGAAAATAGGAGCTTGGCGTGCATACGCATAACTTGCAGCGGAAAGAGCATCCTGATAACCCCAGCTTGTTGCTACAAATGCCGTATCCGACTTACCAAGCTTGCCAGCAATTTCATTGGCAGTGTCGCTTATGCTTTCGCCATAAACGCGGGATGTTTTAATACCCATGTCATTCAGTTGTTGTTCAACAGCAGCTGAAACGGCATGTTCACCGCCACAAATTGTTACATGTTTTGTGTTTAGGCGTTTGAGTTCTTCTATCGTCTGCTGTGGGAGCTCGCCAAAATGACACAACAGCACCGGCGCCTTCATGCTTCCTGCCAGCGCGTTTGCTCCCAGCGCATCCCAATAACCATCACTTGTTGCAAGTACAGCTTGGTCAGTCGGATTAGGAAACGCCTTTTCCACGATATTACGCATCGTGTCTTCAGCCGTTCTTCCGCCTAAACCGTTCGCCATTTTGTAGTAATTCGCCTTGTAACGCGCAGTGGACGGACCATAAAAATATACCGACACTTTTTTAGAGATGGTATTGCCATCTTTAGTAGCAGTAAGTACAACATACGCTTGACCAGGATTTTGTTGCTCTCCCGTAACATTAACAAAGCATTTGTCGGTGTTCAGAACAAGTTTTCTGCCTTCAGTGCCAGGGCCTTCAAACTGGGCAGACACAGTATAACCATCGGCATTTACCAGTTTATACTTATATGTCATTGAATCATTTGCTCCGCCACCTCCAACGATTTTGATAGCAGGCTGGCCACTTGCATAGGCGCTTTGAACAGCAAGCGGCGTGTTAGCAGTTGAAGACGTGGCAACCGATGCAAGCAAGGGCAGCGAAAGCGCAAACGAGCACGCAAGCGCGCCAAACACAATTTTCCTCGATGCCGATTTTTTGTTTTGGTTCATACCTACCTCCTTACGCGTGCAAGGCACCTAAGGAGCATTGCACAAGCCAAAAAAGTACATACTCGCATTAAAATAACGTAAGTATGCTGCATGGAAAACGCCTGTATGCACGCGTATTCCCAGGTAAACGCAACCTGCACGCGGTGTAGATTTCAGCGCAAAGGACACACAAATTATTTCCTGATTGGAATTATAGTCTTGAATTGCCAACTAAATGTGACAGAGTTAGCCGTGGTATTATATGAGCAGTAAACGGCGCATGACGCACAAAACCTAGGGCGGTGATAAATGCAGAAGCAAAACCGTGCAAGCGTGCTTAGGCCCCAAGCACAAAGGCTACACTAGGAATTAGCTTTCTCCTTTGCCTGTTCCATAGTTAGATCCAGAGCGCAAGGGTTACAAGCACGGTGCTTATTGGAAGCGCTGCTGGAATAGCAACCAGCACGGCACGCCGCCGTTCGCACAAGGCACAAAAAAGCGCCTAATACGTGCACAAACGATGAAGAAGGCATGATGCTAAGCTGCGCTCACTTCAATACATAAGCAGCACGCTTCAAAAAGCGAACGCTTTGCACATAACAGCACGAAAAAACCCACCTTGTAAAATACAAGGTGGGTTTTCTATTTTGCAACGATATGGCTGTGTGCTTTCACAACCATCCATGACGTGCACGATGCACATCTTCAGTAGCTCAACAACTCAGCAGCTTACTTGTCTGCTTTCTTTTCTGCGCTGTTAGCAGATTTCTTTGCAGCAGGCTTTTTAGCAGCCGCCTTTGCTTCGCTAGCTTTCTCGCTGGCCTTCGCGCTTGTTTTGCTTGAAGTGGTAGCCTTTTCACTTGTAGCAGCTTGCGTGTTAGCATCTTTGCTTTCTTCAGCAGCCGCCGTGCTTTCCGTTACCGTTTTTGCAATCTCGCTTGCACCTTTAACGTCTGCTTCCGCGGCTTTGCGCGTAGCTTTACGCGGTGTAGCCTTCTTCGCAGCGCCTTTTTCCTGCTTGTGAACAGGCTCGGTAACAAGCTCAATGATAACCATAGGAGCGTTATCACCCTTGCGGTTACCCAGCTTCATAATGCGCGTGTAACCACCATTACGATCGGCAAACAAGCCCTGCGCAACTTTTTCAAACACTTCGCGCACAAGCTCTTTATCGCCGCCCAAACGAGCAATAGCCAAACGGCGAGAATGTAAATCGCCCTTCTTTGCCCACGTAATAATGCGATCAACGTCGGGGCGAATTTCCTTCGCGCGCGACTCAATAGTCTTAATACGATCGTTTGCAAGCAAGGCACCAACGAGGCTGCGTTTCATCGCACGTGTATGGCTCGAGTCAGTACCGAGCTTACGGCCTTTGTAGTTGTGTCTCATGATCTTTGTCTCCCTACAATTTCAGATTCAAGCCCATCGAAATAAGCTTATCGCGCACTTCTTCAATAGACTTTGCACCAAAGTTTCTGATATTAAGTAAATCGTTCTCAGAAAAGTTAACAAGCTGACGTACTGAAGAAATACCAGCACGTTTTAAGCAGTTAAACGAACGTACCGACAAATCAAGATCTTCAATTTGCTTGTCAAGCTCTACATTTGTTTCCTGACCTTCAGGCGTGAAAATGGAAGGAACTTCAACCTCTTCAGTTTCATCCTCGCCCGAGAGCACCTTGAAAGCGCCCATGTACTGGTTCAGGATGTTTACTGCGCGAAGCAAGGCTTCGGTAGGGGTGCATGATCCGTCAGTTTCAACCTCAAGAACAAGCTTATCGTAGTCGGTACGCTGACCAACACGAGTATTTACCACATTCATCGTACAGCGGCGAACGGGTGAGAATAATGAATCAACGTGAATCACGCCAATGGGATCGTCGTGGCGCTTATTGCGCTCTGCAGACACATATCCACGCCCAACGCCAATGCGAATGGTCATGTTAAGCTGGCCGCCATCGGCAACCGTTGCAATAACATGCTCGGGGTTGATAAGCGTAAACTCTGCAGGAACTTGCAAATCGGCACCGGTAACAGTGCGTGGACCTTCCACCGATATGTGAGCAACGGCCGTATCAACATCCTCATTAAGGGCGCTAAATACCAAGCCTTTTACGTTAAGCACAATATCGGTAATGTCCTCAATAACGCCTTCTGCCGTGGTAAATTCATGCTGAACGCCTTCAATTTGAATAGCGGTAGCACGTGCTCCATCAAGTGATGAAAGCAGCACACGACGAAGCGAATTACCGAGCGTATTACCATAACCGCGCTCAAGCGGCTCGACGATATATCGAGCGAGTGTGTCGTTCACTTCTTCCGTTGTGACTGTAGGCCTCATGAACTCTGTCATGCCAGATAAGCCTCCTTAATAAGCGTGATTACTTGGAGTAAAGTTCAACGATAAGTTGCTCGTTGATGTCAAGGTCAATTTGCTCACGTGTTGGAAGTGAAAGCACGGAACCTTGAAGCTTTTCAATGTCTACTTCAAGCCATGCAGGCACGGTTACACGCTCGTTGCTTACCAGAGCGCTCTTAATAACAAGCAGCTCTTTTGCTTTTGGAGCAACAGCAACTAAATCGCCTGGACGAACACGATACGAAGGAATGTCAACATGTTTGCCATTTACGGTAACATGACCATGAGTAACACTTTGACGTGCTTCCTTACGCGTACGTGCAAAACCTAAACGAAACACTACGTTGTCAAGACGGCTCTCAAGAATCATCAGCAAATTTTCGCCCGTAACGCCTTCAATTGCTTTTGCGCGTTTGAAGTAGCTGCGGAATTGCTTCTCGAGTACGCCATAAATAAATTTTGCTTTTTGTTTTTCACGAAGCTGCAGTGCATATTCGCTTTCTTTGCGATGCTGGTTAGGCTGACGCTTAGATTCTTTAGATGTGTAGCCAAGAACTACAGGGTCTATACCAAGCGCTCTGCAGCGTTTCAGAACCGGAGTCCTGTCAATTGCCATGATATCAATCCTTTCGACTACACGCGACGACGTTTACGCGGACGGCACCCATTATGAGGAACAGGTGTGCAATCTTGAATGCTGCTTACTTCCAAGCCAGCGGCTTGAAGCGAACGAACAGCAGTTTCACGACCTGAACCAGGGCCTTTTACAAAAACAGTAACTTTGTGAAGACCATGCTCCATAGCTGTTTTTGCAGCAGCTTCCGCGGCCATTTGTGCCGCAAACGGTGTTGATTTACGCGAACCCTTAAAGCCAACAGTTCCTGCTGACTGCCAAGAAATTACATTTCCCTGTGGGTCGGTAATGCTCACAATTGTGTTGTTAAAAGTCGATTTGATGTGCGCAGCGCCAACGGCAATATTCTTGCGCTCGGAGCGCTTAACGCGCGCAGCTACATTTTTCTTCTGTGCCATTTAGCTACCCCTACTTCTTCTTGCCGCCGATTTGCTTACGAGGACCTTTGCGCGTGCGCGCATTAGTGTGCGTACGCTGACCACGCACGGGTAAACCGCGACGATGGCGTAATCCTCGATAGCAGCCAATTTCCATAAGGCGCTTTACATTTTGCGATACTTCACGGTGCAAATCACCTTCAACAGTAAGGTGTGTTTGAATGTAATCGCGAAGTTTTGAGAGATCATCTTCCGTAAGGTCGTTGCAACGTAAATCAGGGTTGATGCCTGTTGAAGCAAGGATCTGTTTGGAAGTGGTCAGACCAATGCCGTAGATGTAGGTTAAGCCAATCTCGACGCGTTTATCGCGAGGGAGGTCGACACCAACAAGACGAGCCATATACTTATCTCCTCTTCCTAGCCTTGACGCTGTTTATGACGCGGATTTTCGCAGATCACAAAGATCTTGCCGTGACGACGTACGATTTTGCATTTGTCGCACATCTTTTTGACCGAAGGGCGTACCTTCATGTTCTTTTCCTTTCGGCGTTCATACTTATTTCGTCTTACACTCACGGCCAGCCGCAGCCGAGATTTGAGTGCGCTTACAGGCGCAGGGTATATGGAATGAGCCGCAACGCATGTTCATCACGCACGCGCACAGCAACTACACTCGAAGCACATCGATGGCGCTTGGTAATACCAAGTATGAATAGCAACCGTTCATACCAATTGCACAGCAACCGTCGATGAAAAAAGCTACGAGATGTAAACCCTATTTAAAGCGATATGTGATGCGGCCTCTGTTAAGATCATAAACTGAAAGCTCAACAGTTACCTTATCACCCGGAAGAATTTTGATATAATGCAAGCGCATTTTTCCTGATATATGGGCCAAAATGGTGTGCCCATTCTCCAGTTCAACTCGAAACATTGCATTCGGCAGTGCCTCTTGCACGGTGCCTTCGAGTTCAATAACATCTTGTTTCGTCAAAAGTGCTCCTCCGTACGCTTATAGTCAGTAAGCAGCACCGTATAATGTAGCACAGAATGAAACGAAAACTAAGAACTTTTTCGAGCGGTATAAAATCTTCATCATCTGCACACGCTTAGCGCGAGCGCGAGAACGGGAACGTGTTCGGGCGATGGCGCGGGTGCGGGAACGGGTTCGAGAACGGGTGCGAACCGTGGCGCGTACACGGGAACGGGTTCGAGAACGGGTGCGAACCGTGGCGCGTACACGGGAACGTGTTCGGGAACGAAGGCGAACGGTGGCGCGTACACGGGAACGTGTTCGGGAACGAGGGCGAACGGTGGCGCGGGTGCGTCATCGGGCATGCGTGCGCGTGCGTCGTTGCGTTCCCGCTGGTACCTCGATTGCGGCCCCAAACGCGCGCAACGAAAATGGGAACGGGAGCGGGTGCGGGCTACGACACCTGCGCAATCACATCCTGGAGGGTTTGTGCCGACGCGCGCAGTTTCGCCAGCTCTTCCTTCGAAATAGGAGCCGGCAAATGCTCTTCGATGCCGTTTATCCCCATCACGCTCACAATGCTCAGCGCAACGTCACGTAAACCGTATTCGCCGTTGAGCATCGTCGACACCGTCATAACCGCTTTCTCGTCGCGCATGATAGCTTCGCACAAACGCCGCACCGACGCAGCAATGCCATAGTAGGTAGCGCCTTTCTTTTCGATAATGATACCTGCGCTTTTGCGAACGCGCTCCTCGATGTCGGCCATCAGCTGCAAGGGGTTGGTGATGTTTTTGTTTTTGAAGCACTCCATCAGCGGAATGCCCGACACATTCGCCATGCTCCATACCGCAAATTCGCTGTCGCCATGCTCGCCGATAATGCGCGCGTGCACATTGCGCGGATCGATGTCCAAATATGAACTTAAGATGCTTTTGAAGCGCGCGCTGTCGAGAATCGTGC
Organism: uncultured Coriobacteriales bacterium; assembly: GCA_946892075.1. Classification (GTDB taxonomy): domain Bacteria; phylum Actinomycetota; class Coriobacteriia; order Coriobacteriales; family Eggerthellaceae; genus Berryella. The sequence continues at coordinate 26,603 of CAMPNZ010000006.1, read as the reverse complement.
CAGTTCCGAAAACGCGATTGGCCGGTAAGCCCGTTTCACGTGCGGCAACGTAGGTAAGAATGTCAACCGGGTTCGATACCAAAATAAGAATGCCATCGAAGGACGTTTGGTTGATGTCGTGCAAAATGCTGCGAAGAATGGCTACATTACGCGCTACTAAGTCCAAGCGCGATTCGCCCGGTTTTTGAGCGCTACCTGCGGTAATAATGCAAATATCGGCCGTATTTAAATCGGCGTACGAGCCTGCATATACTTCCACGGGCCCATAAAACGGCGTGCCATGCGCGATGTCGAGCGCTTCGCCTTCCGCTTTGTTAGCGTGAGCATCAACGAGAGCTATTTCCGAAAACACACCGCTTTCCATAAGCGCAAATGCGCACGTAGAACCAACAAATCCGCAGCCAATAACCACGGCTTTGCGCGCGCGTTCGAATGGTGTTCTTTGCGTTTTTGCTGCTGTCATGCCAATCTCCTTTGCCCTGAACAGGCGTTTTGCGGTGGTGCTTGCTTGCGCACCTTAGACGCTTTCATGTACGTACACCAAGCATGATAGCACGCTCCCGCAAACTTGTACGCGGGATATGCATGCGCGTTGCTTATGATGCTCGGGTGCGGGGTCGGGTGCGGGAACGTGGCGCCGGGCTGGGTGCGAAAGCGGGCGCAGTACTGGTGGCGGGATTTCGCGTGGCACGGGGCTGGGCGCGTTCGTGGGTGCTGCGCTGGGTGCGGAGCGGTTGCAGTGCTGGGTGCGAGTGCGGCGCGGGGTGCGTTCCCGAAGGCGCAGGATACAGGCACGTTCCTCATGACAGGTGCGCGGGCGGGTGCGTGCGTACGTTCCTTATGATTTGCTTAAGCGCTCACGTGAAAATAATGTTTTTTTCGAATGAAAGCGCGTGCGGCACCGTAAAGTCGTATCCTATACAGTTGGTTTTGCACGCGTGCCGAACCCGTTTTGGCGAGCAATTGCGTTACGCGATAACGCATATTGATCAACAATGACCAAAATTTTACGTATCAAAACAAAGCCAAGGGGGGCTTGACACGTTTATGGATACTACTGCTGAAAGCGAAAAGTGCAGCTTAACACATGAATTTCTGTACGCGGTTGCACGATATGCGCTGGAACAACCAACGCGGATTGCGTATTGCGTCAACAATCAGTCGTTTAGCTACGGCGAAATTTGGCGTCTTTCGAGCTGTATCAAAAATGCCATTGAGCAGCAAAAAGGCCCTGCGAGTGCCCATGACTTTACCAGTGAAGAACACAGCGCGCTTGCCCTTGAGCCGTGGCTTGTGCGTTTGGAAGAAAGCGACGCGGCTGGTGATGCCGCTTTTGGTGGCGCTAAGCAGGCACAAGCACGGGAATGCAGCCAAGGCGCTGCGGAAGCGCCAAGCAACAACAAGCCTTCAAACTGCGGCAATGACCCTGCAAGTATCGCAAATGCCGCCAGCGATGGCAGCACCACGCGTTCGCCCTACATCGTATATGGCCACAAATCGCCGCTGATGATAGCCAGCTTTTTGGCCTGCTTGCGCAGCGGACATGCCTTTGTACCGGTAGATTCTGAACTGCCTGCATCGCGCGTTCTTGACATCTACCAGCAAATAGACAACTCGCACGTTATTGCAACGCTTCCTTTGCCAGAACAAATTACGCAGCAACTGGGAAGCCAGCATATATATAATGCACACGAACTGTGCGCGGTGCATGCTGTTGATACGGTTCATGCTGGTAACGCTGAGGACAACAACGAAAGCATCAACGCGCAAAATGAATTCCCTACCTGCGAATACACTCTTGAAGCTCTTGTGAGGCAAGAAGGAGCACAGTGGGTTCAAGGCGAAGACACGCAGTACATTATTTTTACGTCTGGTTCTACCGGCAAGCCGAAAGGTATTGAAGTAAGCGCACGTAACGTGGGCAATTTCATGCGATGGATGCACACGTTTCCGGCTGTCAGCGAAGCGAATGCCGTGTTTCTTGACCAAGCGCCCTATTCGTTTGACTTGTCAGAATACCAGGTAGTTGGTGCACTTACAACGGGAAGCTGCCTGTACGCACTGAGCTCGGAGGTAACGCACAACTACCAGCAGCTGTTTGCGGCGCTGAAAAATTCGCATATCACGGTATGGATTTCCACGCCCTCGTTTGCTGATATGTGCCTGGTTGACCCGTCGTTTGAAAGCAGCTTACTGCCCGACGTTCAGCTGTTTTTGTTCTGCGGCGAAACGCTTCGCTGCAAAACCGCACGTCAGCTGCTTGAACGCTTTCCCCATGCGCGTGTTGCCAACACCTATGGACCAACGGAGTCAACCGTTGCTGTTACGTATTGCGAAATTTCGCAAGCGCAAGCCGAGGCAAACACGCCGCTTCCCGTTGGTTTCCCGCGCGAAGGAACCGCCATTCGCATTATGTCGCACGAAACAGGAAAGCCTGTTTGTGCAGGTGAAGAAGGAGAAATTGTTATCGTTGGCGACACGGTTGCCAAGGGTTACTATCACAATCCCGAAAAAACACATGCGGCTTTTAGCGCCTGCGAGCCGCTTGAACAGCACCAACGCGCCTACCGCACAGGCGACAATGGACACCTTGATGAACAGGGCTGTTTATATTTTGGCGGACGCATCGATAACCTGGTAAAAGTAAACGGGTTCCGCATTGAACTGGGCGATATTGAACGCAATCTAGATGCGCTGCCCATTATCGCGCAAGCAGCGGTTATTCCTGTGGTAAAAGATGAACGCATCAAAAGTTTGCGTGCATATGTTGTTCTTGATGGAGCATACTCGAACGAGAATAATTTTGCTACCGTTAAAGAAATAAAACGGCTTCTTGGCCAGAAAGTTCCCCCCTATATGATCCCGCATTCGTTTAAAATTCTAGATGAAATGCCGTTAACTGCTAACGCTAAAATTGATAGAAAAGCGCTGAAAGCCTTGTAGAGAGCAAAGGATTAGTAACGAACTATGTCTTTTTATGACGATCCCATTTTCTTCCCGCTAAGCTTAGGGGTAGCGCTTATAGCAGGAATTATTGGAGCATTTGAGAAGCCTATCAGGCCGTTTGGCTGTTTTGCGACGCTTGTGTTCATCGTTTTGCTGTTCTACAAAACGCCTGTTCAAGGTGCCTCCATTGCCTTTTTCCTGGTGTTAAGCACGCTTGCAAGCTTCTGGCTGCTGAAAAAAAGCACGTCAACGCTGCGTTTTGTAATTGCGCTTATCGCAACACTGGGCCCACTGGTTGTGTTCAAAGTTACGGAAACGGTGCACCTTAACTTTCTTGGCTTTATTGGCATTTCGTACCTGACGTTTAAGGCAGTGCAAACCGTTATCGAAATTCGCGACGGGCTTATTAAGCAGATGAGCCTTGTTGATTACCTGTACTTTTTGCTGTTTTTCCCCACGATTATTTCCGGTCCAATCGACCGCTCAAGGCGCTTTTACGACGACCTGCACACCACGCTATCGCGCCACGACTACGGACTGCTGTTTTGTAAAGGATTGCTGCTGTTTGGTGCGGGTTTTATCTACAAGGAAGTGTTTGGCACTTTTGCGCACTCGTTTGCTACTATCGGGCCGCTGCCAAACGACATTGTCACCCAAGCGGAATGGCTGTACAACATTGCAGCGCAAGTTAAAGACGCGTGGGCGTACAGCTTCTACTTGTTCTTCGACTTTGCAGGATATTCGCTGATGGCGATGGGTTTAAGCTATTGCTTCGGCGTGAAAACACCGCGCAACTTCAAAGCTCCGTTTGCAGCGCTTAACATCAAAGACTTCTGGAACCGCTGGCATATCACGCTTTCATTTTGGCTGCGCGACTTCGTGTTCATGCGCTACGTGCGCTTCTCGCTTAAGCACAAATGGTTCAATAAAAATCGTCTGGCCATATCAGAAACGGGCTACATCCTGAACATGACCCTTATGGGAATGTGGCACGGACTAAGCGTAAGCTACATTGCCTACGGCGTTTATCACGGCGTTTTGCTTGCCATAACAGAGCTGTGGCAACGTACCGCTTTTCACAAGAAGCACAAAAACGCGTGGTGGTATAAGTTCATTACCTGGGGATTTACTATCAACCTTGTTGTATTCGGATTTGCGCTATTCTCTGATCAAATTGCGCAAGTAGTGAAAGGATTGCTGAAACTATGAGCACCTATACCCATGAAGAAGTAGAAGCGAAGCTCCTTGACATGCTTGAAGAGGTATGCGATAGCGACGAAGTGCGCACCCATCGCGATGAAGATTTGTTTGAGCTGGGGCTGCTTGATTCTATGGCCGCTGTTGAGCTGCTGGTTGATATTGAAGACACGTTTGGTGTGTCGATAGCGCCAACCGAGGTTGAACGCGAAGAGATGAACACGGTAAACTTGATTATTCACCAAGTAGAAATTAGGCTCTAAAGTATGAACGACGACGCCGCTTCGCCCCAACAACATCATACGCTGCGCCCGTGGACGCTTGGGCGCGGAATTATTCTTGGTTTGCTGGCTTTAGCGTTGTGTGTACTTGCCATTCCTTCGCTGTTGCCGCGCCTGGACGACAACGACCCGAACCTCATCTACAACTACCTGTATTCGCAGGAAAAGTCGCGCTCGGTAGATATGACGCGCGCCACTGAAGAACCCGACAGCTACCTTACATTTGGAACGTCGGAGTTCTTCTTTAAGAAAGAAGCAACACTCAGTGTACCTGCGTATATGTTTGGAGAACATAACTGCGGCATCGACTTGAACTTAATTGGTGTTGCCAACGATCAATCGCTCAATCAGGGCGTTGCCATGGGCGCATTTCGCCGCGCGTCGCTGCACGATAAGGCTATTTTCATTGTGTCGCCGCAATGGTTCTTCCGCAAAAATGGCGGTCAAGACGGCATGGCGAACCAGTTTTCGTTTATGCTCTACCGCGACTTTTTGCAGAATAATCGCATTTCAGAGGCGTCGCGCGATTACTTAAAGGAGCGCTTGCACGAGTTTTCAAAAATTATCAGCCCGCAAATGATTAACGCTGCCAACCCATCCACTCCCCTTGATGCGGTAAACGGCCTGCTTATGACGTATCGCGAACAACTGGCGCTGCGTTTCAACAAGCCGCGCATTGTAGCGGGAGCCATTGCGCGCACCGACGAGAAAAAAAGCACGCAAGCGCCTTACGAGCCGAACTGGGATGCAGCTATTGAACAGGGCATAAAGGAAGGCGACGCGCAAGCAACCACCAATCCGTTCGGTATCGAGAATCGCGCTTATGCCGACCACAAAAACGATACGGCGGAACTGTTGCAAACCTTCAAGAATGCCGACAAAGAATACAGCGATTTTACGTGGGCTTTGAATGTTGCGAAAGAATCTGGTTACGAATTGCTGGTAGTTATTTTACCTGTTAAGGGAACATGGTACGATTACCAAGGCGTAAAGCAGCAAGACCGGCTTGATTACTACCAAAAAATACGCAGCATATGCGATGAAGTGGGCATTTCCTATGCCGATTTTTCAAGCTTTGAGTATGAGAAGTATTTTTTGCTTGATACGTATCATCCTGGCTGGACAGGTTGGGTGCGCATAAACAACGCAATTTACGATTTTATACACGATAAACCCGATGCCTACCTGGGAGGATATAAATTCGGAACCGCTGCTGGAGCCGCTGCCTTGCACGATAAAGGCATCCAGCGCATGAAGCGCGATGAAGCTGAAGCGAAAACGCTGACGGCGCGCAATCCGCTGCTGAGCGAAACTGCCAGCTTGCCTTAGGGGCAGGATGTTAAGGGCGGGTTCGCAAGGGCACGTTCGCAAATTGCGTAGGGCGCGTTATTGTGGGGACGCTCTTGGGAACGGGTTTGCCGATTTCGTGAGCAGCTTCGCAAAGGCACGTTCGCGGACTTCGTAGCTCGCGTTCTTACGGGTAAGCTCATAAGGGCAGCTTTGCATCGCGTACTGAAAGACCTTTATGCATGTGAAAGGACACATTATGGCACATAAAACAAAATTCTTAAACCGCGTAGGCGGCAGCGTAGCCAGCTTTTTCCTGCGTCATCAGCTGTTATTGTCACTGGTGTGCGCGGTTGGCGTATTTGCGCTGGGCTTGTTCACGTACTGGTTTATTGTGTTTTCAGGATTCTTTGTTTCCGTACAAACTATCTACGCAGGATTTTAATCGAAAGACCCTTTTATTGTTATGAGTACGCTCAATCATACCACGTCAGCAGCGCATGCCTGTGAGCCACAGCTTAAGGCGCGCTATCTGCTGTTGGGAATTTTCACTGGCCTTCTTGCGCTGGCGCTTGTTATTGTCTATATGCCGCACGTGCTTTCGTTCACGTATGCGCAATCTGACAACCGCGTATACAACTACCTGTACTCGCAGGCTAAATCGCGCAGCGTTGTGTTGAACCATGCAACGCAAGAGCCAAACAGCTATCTTGCGTTTGGCACATCGGAGTTTTTTGTGCACGACAAGCAAACGCCCGATGCGCTTGATGGCTTTTATGGCAAGCACAATCGCGGATTCGACTTGAACTTAATTGGCGTTGCGAACGATCAAAGCCTTGCGCAAGGCATTGCGATGGGTGCGTATCGCCCCGCTTCACAGCACAATAAAATTTTCTTCTTCGTATCGCCACAATGGTTCTTCAAAAATAACGGAGCACAGGCATCAATGGGAAAGCAGCTTTCGTTTTCGCTGTATAAAGAGTTCGTGAACAATCCACGCATTTCCAAAGAATCAAAGGATTACGTGCGCGGGCGCCTTACGCAGCTTAAAAAAACGGTGTCGGCAAGTTTCATAAGTTCCGCTAACGGCGACACTCCCCTTGACACGCTTAACGGCATGATGATGGAATACGAAGAGCAGATGAAAATTCTTTTCGATTGGAAGAACATCACAATTGAAGCACTGGCGCGTACGCCTGAAAAACAGCCGGGTGCGCCTATCGAGGTGCCGCAATGGACAGAACGCATGAAAGCCGCTGTTCAGCGAGGTGATACTGATGGCAATGGAAACCGTTTCGGCTTTCGCAATGACGTTGCTGACAAAATTATGAAAAACGGCGCGTGGTGGAAACAGACGCTTAACGAATCGCCGCTTGAACGGCAAGATTTCCAACACACGTTGCGCATCGCACGTGAATGTGGGTACGAGCCGCTGGTAATTCTTATTCCGTTTAAGGGCACGTGGGCCGATGAAATGCACATTGAAAAAGGCCAGCGCGCGGAGCTGTATAAGCAGCTCAAAGGCATGTGCGATGCCGAACAGGTGACGTATGCCGACTTTTCAAGTTTCGAGTACGAAAAGTACTTCATTCTTGATTCGGCGCATCCTGGTTGGACAGGTTGGGTGCGCATCAACAATGCTATCTGGGATTTTGTTCACAATACGAAAGATGCGTACCTGGGTGGCTATAAATACGGCGAAGCGAAGGGCGCGGCAGCTATCGACGACGCAGGAACGCAGCGCATGAAACAAGATGGTGTGTTGCGCTAAGTACCGACCCCGCGCACGTTCGCCGCACGCGTCACGGCTGCACGAAGCGCAGTTTCCAGAAAGGAGCACACGTGACACTTCAACAACTACGCTATCTTATTGCAATAGCTGAATTTGGGTCGATCAATGCCGCAGCTCAGAACCTGTATATCTCGCAGTCGAACCTATCAACTGCCATTAAAGACCTCGAACAAGAACTGGGGATTACCATCTTCACGCGCTCGAACCGCGGCGTAAGCCCCACGAACGACGGCACCGAACTGCTGGGATATGCGCGCCAGGTAATTGAGCAAGCTGACATGCTGGAATCACGCTATGCGCGCGGACACGAGCCTCACATGCGCCTTTCTATTTCAACGCAGCACTACTATTTCTCGCTTCAAGCGTTTGTGAACGTAACTGAGCAATGCGCCAGCGAGCAATACGATTTTATCTTGCGGGAATGTGCAACGGGAAAAATCATTGATGACGTGCGCACATTTAGAAGCGATATCGGCGTATTGTACCTTGATGATTTTAATACGCGCGTTCTTGAAAAGGCGTTTGAAGATGCGGAAGTAAGTTTTAAGCCGCTCTTTCGTGCGTGGGCGCATGTGTTTGTGGGTGAGCATCATCCGCTGGCGCACAAGAAAACTATCAGCTTTGATGATTTGCGCGATTATCCTCGGTATTCGTTTGAGCAAGGCAACGAAAATTCGTTCTACTATTCAGAGGAGCCCTTTGGCTACATGCCACACGCGCGCAATATTCGCTATTCCGACCGCGGAACGCTTACCAATTTGCTGCTCCAGTTCAATGGATACACCATTTCAACAGGTGTTTTATCGACAGAAATGTACAAGGGCATTGTCTCAATACCGCTTGCAGAAAAGCACAAGATGACTATTGGCTACATTATGCACAAAAAGCGCAAGATGAACGAGCTGCTTGAAGGCTATATCGACGAACTCCACAACGTAATTGCGAAAAACAACCAGGTGAACGGTCTGTAAGCGCTCCGCACGCGTGTGCGGGAACGTAACCAGGAGCGGGCGTAGGCGCGTGTGCGGGAACGGGCGCGGGAACGCGACAGCGGAAACGTGCCTAGAAACAAGAACAAAAACAAGAACAGGTGCGCGCGGGTGGTGCACCTGTTCCTTTTATGCGTTATTATGCGCGGCGACATCCAAGCACTTCGCGAGCAGCATCAAAGGCGGCATCGATACCGTCTGCGTTGCTTCCTCCCGCTTGCGCCATGTTTTTCTTACCGCCACCGCCGCCTTGTACGTGAACCGCAATCGCGCGGATAAGCGCACCAGCGTCAAAGCCAGCGTCAACAGCTTCATCGCTTGCAGCAGCAAGCAGCGTTACTTTTCCATTGTTGGTGCCTGCCAGAACAACGGCGCCCGGCGTTTCCATTTTCTGTCGCAGCATATCCCAGCTGGTACGAAGCGCGCCCGCATCAGCATCGTTAAACGTTCCGAAAATCACAGGATAGCCAGCCGCGCTTGTTTCCCGATTATCCAGCAACGAATCGGCACTTTCAGCTTGAGCTTGTGCCTTAAGAGTTTTAAGCGTCGCTTGCGCCTGTTTCACCTCGGCCAACAGCTGGTTAATCTTTTCGGTAAGCGCAAGAGGCTGACATTTAAGCGTTGCAGCAGCGTCATCAAGAGCGGCAATATGCTGCGCTGCGTAGTTGAACGCATCGAAGCTGGTAAGCGCCTCAACGCGACGCACATTCGCACCAACGCTGCTTTGCGAAATGAGTTTCATGTAGTTGACGTCGCTTGTGTTGCTGCAATGACAACCGCCGCACAGTTCTTTAGAAAATTCACCTGCCGACACCATGCGAACTTTTTCGCCGTACTTCTCGCCGAACAGCGCCATTGCGCCGCTTTTACGGGCCTCTTCAAGACTTGTTTCGCAAACCGTTAAGGGAATTGCCTGGCCAATGACGTCATTAACGCCCGCCTCAACCTTAAGCATTTCTTCTTTCGTAAGAGCCTGGAAATGCGTGAAATCGAAACGCAGCCTATCGGGGCCAACGTAGCTACCTGCCTGGTTCACGTGCTCGCCAAGCACTTCACGCAAAGCGGCATGAAGCAAATGCGTTGCCGTATGATTGCGCGCAATACGTTTACGGCGCAGCGCGTCTACCTGCGCTTGAATGATGTCCTGTACACGAAAAGCACCATGCTCAACAGTAACGCTGTGGCAGATAAGGCCCTTTTCCGGAGCTTGTGTATCGCTTACGCGTGCACGCGACGATGCTGTACTCAGCGTACCTGTATCGCCCACTTCGCCGCCCATTTCCGCATAAAACGGCGTAACGTCAAGCACCACTTCGCCCTGTTCACCTTCTGAAAGCACGTCGACGGGGTGGCCATCCTTAATAAGCGCCACAATACGCGATTGTGCTTCAAGCTGCTCGTGGCCAACAAACTGCGACGCGCCCACCCGTTTAAGCAGTTCAGCGTGAACGCCGCCATACGTTGACCACGCGGCTTCAGCGTCTTTTGTATTCGCTTCACGTGCGCGCGTGCGCTGCTGCTCCATGCACGCTTTGAACTCATGCTCGTCAACACGCACACCCGCTTCAGCAGCAATTTCACGCGTAAGCTCAAAGGGGAAGCCATAGGTATCGTGCAAAGTAAACGCAATCTCACCGGGAAGAACGCCGTCAACCACCTGCGAAGTAAGCGCATCTTGCAAATAATGCTGGCCTTGACGCAAGGTGGTGCCAAAACGCTGCTCCTCTGAGAGCATCACGCGCTCAACAAGTTCGCGATTGTCCACAATTTCGGGATACACGTCGCCCATAAGCTCGACGATTTTCGCAACGTAATTGCTTAAGAACGGCCCTTGAATTCCCAGCTTGTGTCCATGCAAAACCGCACGGCGCAGCAAGCGGCGCAACACGTACCCGCGGCCTTCGTTCGACGGAAGAATGCCGTCGGCAATCATAAAGGAAACACTGCGGCTGTGATCTGCGATAATGCGAAGCGACAGGTCAACGGCGGGCGCGCTATGGTACGCTTTTCCGCTGAGGGTTTCGCCCACGCGCACCAAATCGCGCATAACGTCGGTGTCGTAGTTCGACTGAACGCCTTGCATAATGGCTGCCATGCGCTCGAGCCCCATGCCAGTATCGATATTTTTTGTTGGGAGGGGCGCAAGTGTGCCGTCTTCCTGGCCGTCAAATTGCGTAAACACGCAGTTCCAGAACTCAAGGTAGCGATCGCAGTCGCAGCCCACTTTGCAATCGGGCTTGCCGCACGAAAAGCTGGGGCCCTGGTCGTAGTAAATTTCCGAGCACGGACCGCACGGACCAGTAGGCCCTGCACGCCAGAAGTTATCTTCTTCACCCAGGCGCGAAATGTGATCGTCAGGCACGCCCAGCGATTTCCAAATTTCGATGGTTTCGTCATCGTCAAGGTACACGGTGAAGTACAGCTTCTCTTTTGGAAGTTTAAGCACTTCAGTAGAGAATTCATACGCCCACGAGCACATTTCTTTTTTGAAATAGCGCCCAAAACTAAAATTGCCAAGCATTTCGAAGAAGCTTAAATGCCTGCCTGTTGTGCCAATGATGTCGATGTCGTTCGTGCGGACGCATTTTTGTGACGTTGTAGCACCAATGTAGGCCGGATCGAATTCTTTTACATGCAAAAAATAGGGCTTGAACTGCACCATTCCTGCGCTTGTAAGCAGCAATGAAGGGTCGTCAGGGATAAGTGAGCTTGACGGCAAGCGCTTGCAGCCCTTAGATTCAAAAAACGAAAGGTATTTTTCGCGGATTTCCGCAGTTGTCATGTACTTCACGAGAGCACCTATTTCTCTTTGTTCGTATGTAATTAGCTATATTACGTTTTGTTGAAGCATTTTGAAAGACAAGAAACGCAAGTTTCGGCATTTCTCTAGAATTCAGCACGCGTTCATGGCGCTTGGTGCGCGCCGTGGGCGTGGGAGCGCGTGCGAGCGGCGCGTGTGGCATGGGAACGGCGCGTGCGAGCGGCGCGTGTGGCATGGGAACGGCGCGTGTGGCGGGCGCGGGCGGCGCGTGTGGCATGCGGGCGACGGGCTGGTGCGCACGTGGTAGCAGGCGTGATGCGTGCGCTAAGAACGCTAAAACGCTCCATCAAAAAGTGGCGTGTGAAATGGAGCACGTTAATGCAGATGCGTAGGGTGCTCGGCAAAAATTAGTGCAAGCCGAGAGCATCGCTCAATGCAGAATCGGCGGTAATTGGCTCTTTACCAGGCGCGACATACGTCTCAGAAACGGTACTTTCCCCGTTCGCGCTGGCTTGTTCGGAAACGGACGCGGGTGCGTTGACGTGCTCGCTTGAACTACCAGCCTCGCAATGACCAGCAACTGCGGCGGCACCGGTGGTGCTTGCGCTTGCACAGCTTGCCTCATCATGAGCGTCAGCTGCGATGCGTTCCCCTTGTTGTGTTGCATCTGTGCACGTATTCGTACATTCAATGTGTGGTGCGTGCGAGGTGCGTGCATTTCGGTGATGGTTTTCGCCCTTGAAAAACACTCCGTCATCAGCAACAATACGACGCTGACAACGCAGTTCAAAATAGTACACAAACAGCGATTTTGCAACGGCAACCACAGGAATTGACAAAAGAGCGCCGATAAGCGAGCCAAGCAGGCCGCCTGCTGCTCCGCCAAGAGCACTACCAGCTAGCAACGCCGTAAACGTAAGAATGGGATGAATATTAACCGACTTACTCATAAGGCGCGGAGAGATAAACGTGTACACCAGTTGCTGAATAACGATGGTTCCTACCAGCGCAAACAGCGCGGCAATCGGGCTAACCATGATGCACGAAAGCGCAGCTAAAATGCCGCCTGCCCACGGTCCAACAATGGGGATAATGTTCAAAACTCCTGTTACAATGCCAAGCGCGGCAGGGCTTTCCAGGTGCAAAATAAAGAACAGGACGGCTGATAGCACGCCAATAATAAGGCACTGAATAGCAGTTCCAGCAATATATCCGCCCATAACGCGCGTGACCGATGCATGAAAAATTTTCAGATGGTGTGCATTTTTCGTGCCGCACACGCGATACGCCTCGCGCCCCATGCGCGGCAGATCAACCAATACCCAAAACGCAATAACAAGCGCAAATCCGATGGTGATGCCAATGTTCACAAGCGACGTTCCCGCAGCTAAAATGCTGGTTGCACTGGCGCTTGCAATACTCGACGACACGCCGAACAGCGAGCTTGCAACCTGGCCTAACCACGCGCGCAAGGTTTCGTCTTGAAGCAAATCGGCATATTGCACATACAACGCGTTCAAAGCGCTGTTCACAGCGGTAATGTAGTCGGGGACGTTCTGCGTTAAGTTCCTGAACTGCGCGCTTACGCCAAACAAAGGCGAAAAGAGCATGAAGCTTAACACGCCGCCCACAAGAAACATCAGTAGATACGCAAGCGTTGTTCCAACAGCACGCGGCACACCGTGGCGTTCGAAAAAACTAACAGGGCGGCGTAGAATAAAAACGATAACCATCGACCACAGAACAACGCCGATGGGTATAGCAATAATATGTGCCAGGTTGACCAGCCCATATATAACAATTCCACAGCCGACTAAGGTCCATGCTGCCAGCATAATCGTATGGACAATATGTGAGGCGCGCTGGGGATGAACTGTCATGAACGTACCTACTTTGAGGTGCGCGGCGGATACGTGTAATAATTGCGCTCAGCAGGATCGAAGCGTTCATCAGCGGGTATGCTGCCATCTACCAGACCATCCGCAGCCGTGCCGTCATAATCGTGTGCGGCGTTGTTGGTAGCGCGCTGCGTGCCATCCATGGTATCAGACGCGTTGCCAGCTTCGGCGCTATCAAGCATTTCAAGGCGCTTTTCATGCAGCTTTCGTGCGGTATCGCTTGCGCTCGACTTGGTAATAACTCCCGTTACTTTTTTGGTAACATGTTTTACCGCACGCTGAGGAGCATTCGCCAGCGCGTCAAGCGCACTTACGGCATGCTGCGCGGTGGTAGTCATGTCGGCAACATTTTCTAAAATGCCATCAAGGCGCATTACTTCCAAGTTCAAAGCATCCAGAGAAAGCGCAGCTCTATCAAGGATAGGCTCGCTTTTCGTCACAAGAGGTTTTGCGTTTGAGGTAAGTTCAGCCATGTTTTGAAGCGTTGGATCGAGTTGTTTTTTTGTGTCAATAATTGTTGAACGCACCGTTTTAAGCGTGCGAATAAGGTACACCAGTGCAACCAACAACACCACGCCCACCACAGCAAAAATAATTTGCAGCACAAGAGCAGGAATATCCATTGTGCACACCTCCTTGAATCAGTCTTACTATAACATTGTTGCAGCGTTTCGATGCTGAAATTCTGTGCCTGCGCGGCGCTTTTAGCGCGTATCACGAGGAAGCGGTGAGGACTTGGTGCGATGCGCTGCCTGCTCGTGAGAGCACGGTGAGGGTACGGGCGATGGTGCGGGCTTCGCGCAATCTGCTTCCTGAGCTCGATGGTCCGCTGCTTGCGTGCGATGGCCCGCCGCCTGAGCTCGATGAGCTGCCGTAATGCCTTCCAGACGCTTGCACGCCTGCGCTTCCCAACCGCGCGGCGAGGGCTTGAAAAAGCTACCTTGCTGCACCCCTTCTGGCAAATAGCGCTGGTCAACCCATCCGTCTTCATAGTTATGCGGATAGTGATACACGCCGTAATCCTGCGCACCGGGGCGATGCCTATCGCGCAAATAGCTGGGAACAGGGGCTTGCTTGCTGGAACGCACCGCTGCAAGTGCAGCGTCAATACCTGCTTCCGCTGCGTTGCTTTTGGGAGCAAGCGCAACATAAAGCGCCGCTTGCGCTAAATTGATGCGGCACTCGGGATACCCAATCACTTCCGCAGCGCGAAATGCCGCGCTGGCAACTAACAGCGCTTGCGGATCGGCGTTTCCAACATCTTCGGACGCAGCAATCATAATGCGACGTGCAATAAAGCGCGGGTCTTCCCCACCGTCAATCATGCGCGCCAACCAAAACAGCGCGGCATCAGGGTCGCTTCCGCGCATCGACTTAATAAACGCAGAAATAATATCGTAGTGTTCATCCTTATTTTTGTCATACGAAGGAAGCCGCACGCCCGCTGACGCTTCAACGTGCTGAAGCGTAATGAGCGTTTTTCCTGATTGCTGGGGAGTTTGAGCCTTATCGGGCTGAACGTGTACAAGCGTTGCTGCTTCATCGAGAATAGTCAGTGCAGCGCGCGCATCACCATGCGCCAACGCAACAATGCGCTCACACGCATCGGCAGCAAGCTCAAAAGCGCTGTTCAGACCTCGTTTATCGGTACAAGCACGCTGAAGCAATTCCCGCACATCGCCTTCAGATAACGCATGCATCGTTATAATATGCAAACGCGAACGGAGGGCAGTATTTACTTCAAAATACGGATTTTCAGTAGTAGCGCCAATCAGTATGATAATTCCCTGCTCAACGGCAGGAAGCAGCGCATCTTGCTGCGCGCGCGAGAAACGATGAATCTCATCGATGAACACAATGGTGCGAATACCTTGACGCAGAAGCGCTTCATCGGCGCGGGCAATAATTTTGCGCAATTCGGCAACCGTGCCTCCAATGGCCGACAGAGCTTCAAACTGCGCGTGCGTCGTATGCGCAATAACGTGAGCAAGCGAGGTTTTTCCCACGCCTGGAGGGCCATACAGCAACAGCGATGTGAGCGTATCGTTGTGAATTGCCTGATAAAGCCAGGTGCCTTCCCCGCAAATATCCTGTTGACCAACAACTTCGCCCAAACTGCGCGGACGCATACGCCATGCAAGGGGCGCACAGCGTTCCCGTTTCTGTTGGTTTATCTGGGAAAATAACGTTTCCATCGCTTGCTATCCTTACTGCTTGCTAAAAAGCGAGCGTATGCAGCACTAATCAAGAAAATACTTGCAAGTCAAGACTTTTCTTTTTACTTGTTTCATTTTACAGTAAAAGTGGTTCCACGCTTCGTCTTCAAACGCGGTGGACCGATGACAAACTGTAAGGGATTTCAGTATTGTTGGTGAAATGGGAATTCGTATCTGTTGATACGAAAGCCAGGCAGCCAACCGCGAATTTACCCGCCTTTAGAAGGTGGGTTCACCCTTAAGACGAGCGTGGGGCTTCTTAGTGCTGAACAGCGTCAGCTAAAGCACGAACTACCTTGTCGCGCGCACGCAACGCCTCAAATTCATCTGCCATTTCGAACTGAACCCAACCGCGCGCTCCATATTCGCTCAATTCCTTAAAAATACATACCGGTTTTTCGCGCACGCTGCCTTCCTGTTTTGCCGCATCATACGCACATTTTTCAAGGTGAGTTGCCAGTTGCGATACCGGCGTTGGCAATTTTGTAAGCACCAAAGGCACTTTTACCACGCTTGGATTTATCACTTTTACCAGTGTTGACGAGTTAATTTGCGCATTCGGAATGTAAAAAAGCGTGCCGTCGAGCGATTTCACAACCGTTTGGCGCCACGTGACATCTTGAACTTGCCCGCACGACTCCCCTACGCGAATGTATTCTCCCGGCACCACTAAGCCAAGCACCGACACCTGAATTCCGCCAATGACATTGGCAATCGTGTCTTTTGCTCCCAGCGAAAGAGCGATGCCGCCAACGCCCAATGCTGCAAACGCGGCAGATAAATCGAAGCCGAAACACGATGACAAAATGGAGCACACACACCCAAGCCACAGGACTACTTTAATGATGGCAACAAAAATTGAACTTGACGGAATAGGCACAGAATCGCGCGATAAAACGCGTGTGAGCAGGCGCGTTACAAAATATACCAGCACCGCACACAGCACAATTTGAATGCACGCCCACAGAATACGGGCCGCAATATCAGCCTCGTGACTGTTCAGAAACTGCATGAAAAACGTAGTAGTGATGCCTATCATTTCACTTCCTAACACGAATAAGCCCAGTTCACAACACACAAGGAACGCAGACGAACGCAGGCAGCGCGCTTATTCAACCGTGCCGTAAATAAGCCCCCACGCATGTCCTGTAATGGACGCGTTCAGCTGATTGCACAATTTCTGGCGCGTATACATTCCCGGCGGTAGTAGTTTCACGATGTCGCACAAATTAGAGCACAAGTCGTACACTTCTGCCATAACCAGCACGTCCATGCGGCGCACGGTTTCGATACGCGGGTCGGCATACAGCGCATCGACAACGCGTTGCAGCGATCCAAATTCATCAGATTGCACTATAGCACCCGTTCCACTAACCATTATCCGTCGTTTTTGCAGGTATTGCGCACGTCAAGCCCCTGAATGCTAGCCGTAAGCGCCGCCGTAAGCGCCGCGCGCGGACTTTCCGTAACGCGAAAAAATTGCACTCCTAAAGCATACACCTGTTCGGCTTGCTTCACAAGAGCGTCGCTTAAAAACGTAAGTGAACTGGCGCGATTGTTTTGCTGCTTGCTGCACGACGCCATCGAAAATTCGCACAACAATGGTACCTTACATGCGCGTCTTGTTTCCTGGAACAAAGAAATAAGATTGTCATCGTTATAAGGAACGTGCCAACCAAACACCGAAAGCTCCAGGTCGCACAGCGATTGAATAAGCGCGCTCGTGTTAGATGAGCCAGCGTATGCGTGTGCGCTGACACTTGCAGCACAGGGCACGTCGAGCACTTTTTTTATGCCAACAAGGGCGCATTTCGCCAGTTCAAAACTTGGAAAACGCGAAAGAAGCACCATGTCAAGCGGAATGTTTTTCAATGCGCGCGCGATAAAAGCGTACGCGTCGCGCTGCTCGCGAAGCGATGCAGCGCTGCTTGCATCAAAGGGAATCTCAAGCGGCGTAATTTCTGCCACCACGTGCGTAGGCGCTAACTGAGCGATAAGCGCAAAAAGCTGCTGTGCAAGCCGCTGGGCGTGATCTTCACGCGCCGCCTGCACCGACAAATACCGCGCTGAGAGGCCCTTGCACGGCACACACAAACAAGCAGCTCCGGCGCTTTTCTCAAGGCGAAAACGCTGCTCGATGCTTTCACTATCAAGCAGCAACGCGTCTTCAAGCTGCGTTGCAAGCTGGGGCGCAGCGTTGCTTTCTGCAGGTACATGCACTAAATCGGACGACAGAACAAGCGTATCTCGATGAAATCGAAGTTGAATATCAGGCATAAACGCTTCCTTATCTGGTTATTGTGCTGCACGAGCAAGCACGTACCGCGCGCACTTACTTGCCAAAGGTGCGCTTATACAGCTCGTTATTGGTGTGAAGCCAACTTTCAGGCGTACCAGTATCAAAACCCTCGCGCGCGTCAACCACAAGCGCATACATTTCTTCTTCATGCAGCAAGGCTTCCAGCGCGTCGGTCAGCTGAATTTCGCCACCAACACCTGGCTTGACGTGCGACAACAACTCCATCACACGCGGAGTCAGCAAATAGCGGCCAAACACTGCCAGGTGCGTAGGCGCATCTTGTAACGCAGGCTTTTCAACCAAAGAGTCAATTTTCCACACATCAGAAGAAAGCTCAGTTCCGCCAATAATACCAAAACGGCTTACTTCTTCATCGGGAACAGGCATAACGGCAATCACACTGGCGTTGTTGTGCTGCTCGGAAACGTGTTTCATACGCGTAAGCATAGCGTTATCGGGAACAAGTACATCGCCCAGGAGCACGTAAAAAGGCTCGTCGCCCACCACATCACGCGCGCAATAAATGGCGTGCCCCAAACCAAGCGGTTCATCTTGATAGACAAAGCGAACTGCGTACGATCCGGCTTGTTCAACGGCGTGCGCATAGGCAGTTTTTCCACGCTGATTCAGTGTATCAACCAGAGCGGTATCGGGCGAAAAATGCTCTTCGATGGCTTTTTTGTTGCGCGCGTTGATGATGACAACTTCATCGGCTCCGCTGGCAAAACCCTCTTCAACAACATATTGGATGGCCGGTTTATTAACAACCATAAGCATTTCTTTAGGAACTGCTTTTGTTGCAGGCAGAAAACGTGTTCCTAAACCTGCTGCTGGAATAAGTGCTTTCACAACGTTACCTTTCTCTTTTCTTGTGCTTCACGTGGAGCTTCATGTTGGCTGCACCTTACTGCTGTACAGGGCGCTTCATGATGCAGCTCCTAACGTGCTTCGTAGAGCGTTTGATTGCTGCGGCGCATAGCACCTGCGCTTCTTTTAACCTACATGCGGTTTTACACAACTACTGTTGCTGCTTGATAAGCGCCTCAAGCGTATCAATATCGCGCGACAATTTTTTCGTAGTACGAGCAAGTTTTACCACATATAACAGCAGCACGACCCAAAAAAGCGCGTAAGCTGCAATAATAAACGGTGCTGACGGGATAATAGTACTATAAATATCTTGCAAAATAGGATTCATCTGTTTATCTCCTTGTGTTGTGTTCCCCGTACAAAACCGCGTACGAGGTGTAGTGCCAAACTTCCTGCAAAACTGCGTACACAGTAGCAATTAGTCGCATTCAAATTCTTGCTTCAATGCCTCCAAACGCTGCGTGTTTCGTTCAAGCTGATAACGCACAACGAACAGCGCAAATGCGATAAGCAGCATCCCCACCAGCGCAAGCGCCGTAATCGCTGCCATATCGGGCGTCATGCCGCCTTCACGAATAACAACGGGGTGCAAACTGGTAGGAATAAGACGCGTTACCATCATCGTAATTGGTACGTCAATAAAGGCGATGATGCCGATAACCGCACTATACGTGGCACGTTTGAGCGGGTCAACAAGCGACGAGCGCAGCACAAAATACGCAATGCACAGCAGCATCAGCACCAGATAGGTGGTAAGGCGCGGATCCCACGTCCACCACACGCCCCATTCAAAGCGCGTCCACAAATCGCCTGTTATCATCGTTAAAATTACGAAGATAAGGGCAATTTCCATCGCAACAGCGGCCGCGGTATCACTTGTAAGCTGGCGTTTCATTAAAAAGCGAATGCTGAACACAAACACGCCGAGCATAGCAACAAATGACGCGAACGCAGCAGGCATATGGAAGTAGAAGATTTTCTGCGACATAAGCAATTTATTGGCTACCAGCTGGCCGCCAATGTACTCGAAGCCGTTCACTTGTGCTCCATGAACAGGCGCAACGAAGAAAAATGCCGCCAAAAATGCAAGCGTGGTTGCGATAGTGCCAACGACGAGCGCCGATACCGCAACGCGCAGTGACATAACGGGGCACGCACCGCGAGGTTTGCGGCGTGAAGTGGCGCGTGGTGCCGCTGACGCTGCACGCGAAGCAGGCGCACTACAAGCGGCCGCACCAGAAGCAAGGGATGCTTGCTCGTGTTCGTTTTGCTTGGAATTCCCCTGGTCACACGATAGTTTTTCTGTCATAGTTCTCCTTATCGTATCCTTCGCATGGATTGCTCCACACCTTTCATCACGTTTCATCATATGCAGCTCGATACCATGGTGCTTGCGCGCGTTGACGCGCTAATTGCTTACCACGTACTCGAATAAAATCCAACAAACTCCCAGCATAATCACATCGTATACAAGGCTTAATCCCACGCCCAAAAGCCACGGCTCAAACCATTCCGCACCACCTGTGCACGCCGCCGCACTTGCCGTCACACAACAATACAGCAAAGGATAAATAAGTGGAATGAACAGCACCGCCAATATAACTTCGCGACCTTGAGCGTCACAGGTGATAGTTGCCAACATAACGCCAACGCCTGCCATACCAAGCGTGCCAAGCAAAAGCGGCACAAGGACGGCATAAAGCACCGACGACAAAGGTATAAGCGTCATGAAAAAGAAGAAAAACAAGGGCGCAATAATTACTTCAACGCATGCAATAAAAATGACGTTCGTGCACACTTTGGCGGCGTAGATGATGCTGCGATCCATCGGAACAAGCAAAATGCCTGATAGCGCGCCGCGTTCTTGTTCGCGATAAAAGGAACGCCCTAAACCAAGCAGCGAAGTGAACACAATAAGCGACCAAAACAAGCCTGCTATCAGAGGCATCAGCTCTTTTTGGAGGAGTGTATTTGCAAGCGATGTACCGTACACAACGATAATCAACACCGCATAAATACCCATCGACGTAAGCATGTCAAAACTGGCCAGCTCTTGTTGGATGTCTTTGCGAACAAGGGTTTTAAACTGGGAAAACGCTGATGGCTTCACGCACGCAGTGCTGCTTGTGTTGGTAGTATTTCCGCTCATCGTGCACCTTCTTGCCTGCTGCGCTTCGCCATCGCACGACGCCCTTGCGTTGGTGTATATAGGGCGCTGAAATCGTCTTTCGTAACAGCCGTCGAGTCTTTATACGCATAAATTTCCCCGTGCGCAAGCAGAAGCGACTTTTGCGAAAACGGCGAGATATGACTAATGTCGTGGCTTACCATCACACAGGTATGATAAGGCACAATGCGCTCAAGCAGCGTATCGAACACCTCAACAGCGTACGGATCAAGCCCGGCATACGGCTCGTCAAGCAACATAATCGCAGGGTTATGAAGCAGCGCTCGCGCAATCGTCAAACGCTGGCACATTCCTTGAGAAAAAACTTTCAGTCGGTCGTGCTTGCGGTGCAATAAGCCCACTTCACCAAGCAAATCATCAATGCGTTGCTGAGCGTTTTGGACGCCGTACATCCGCGCGTAAAACTCAAGATTTTCCTGCGCTGTAAGATTGCCGTACATCATAGGCGTGTGCGAAAGCAAGCCGATGCACGCGCGTGCCTGTTCAGCGTTAGTATCAAGAGAAAATCCCTGCACGCTGAGGGTGCCGCTTGTTGGGCGCTCGAGCGTTGCAAGCATGCGCAATAACGTGGTTTTACCTGCGCCGTTAGGGCCAAAAATGCTTACGAACGCACCTTCTTGAACCTCGAAGGAAATGTTGCGCAATACCGTTCGCGAACCAAACTGTTTTGAAACGTTGCGCGCGCACAGTGCTACCGTGCCAGTTGCACAAGAAGCGCGTGCTGTTGTTTCACAGGACTGTGACGTGCGGTTAGGCGCATTAGCATTCATGTAATACTCATTACTCTTTGGTATGGGAGTTCACTCCAAGTGATGATAATAATACACCAAAAATAAGCACGTAAAAACCAAGCCACACAGCAGACACAAGCGGATTCACGCGCACATCAAGTGCCAACTGCCCCTGAGCAGACGTTCCGCGATACACCACGAACAAGTCTTCAAGCGGGCTTGATGTAACCGCAGCCGACAACTTTTGCTGGCGCGTAATTTGATCCATTGCAATTGACGGCGCAATAGAATCGATAATCTTGTCGTCTTTTGCCACGTCAAAAAACAGCGTGTAATGCATTTTTCCAGTACGTTCGTTTGTTTGAATGTCAGAGCCTTTGAAATGCAAATCGTAGCCTTTAATTGTGAAAATATCAGCCGATGTATCCGTTGCACCATCGTAGGCCAAATACGACGTTTTTTCCGTAACATACATCGACGAGCCAATAAGACCAATAAGCATAAGCGCAACGCCGCAATGGGCAACAAAACCTCCTAGTCGTGCGCATGTTTGCAGTATAAAGGTTCCGCGCGACACAGCATTTTTGGCAGCTTTCCTGGCGCGCGCAATCGCCATGCTGCGACGCAAAGCGCGTACCAAAATGAACAGCGAGTTGAAAAACAGCACGCTGGCAATGAAAAATCCCACTACCGCAAGCCCGTTATAATACCACGACGGACCCATTTCGCGCATTTCTTGCGCAACGCTTGAACTGGTGTTAATTGTTGCAACATAGCTTGGATAAAGCGTTGTTGCAAAATACACCATCAGCACGACAAACAAAACAACGCTGCACAAAGCAGGAATTTTCGCATCGCGTACAAACGTTTTAAAGTTGGTTTTGCCCCAGCCCATCAGCGGGCCAAATGCCATAATAAGCAGATAGAACAAGCCAAGCGGTCTCGCGATAGCATTGTACGCAGCTTTTCCTAATGCGTCGTGACCGAAAGGCATCCATGCGGGCAGTGCCTGTGAAATGGTCATATACGTAAGCACAAAGGTGAACAGCACCATAATAATGTTATTGAAGTAGAACGCAGCGTCGCGCGAGAGCATGTTTTCAACATCATCGGCGCCTGCCGTGTCGGCTTCGTAGCGCTTCCAACGCAAAATAAGACCCACCAAGCCCGCCAGTACCGCCACGCCAATGAGCAGGCCAAACAAGCCTAATGACACAGGATCGCCCTCGAAAGCATGCACCGATTGCACAATGCCCGAACGCGAAATGAACGTACCAACAATCACAAAACCGAATGCCAAGCACGAACACATAATGCCCCAGCGCTTGAACGCGCCACGTTGGCGGTAGACCACAAAGGTGTGAATGAGAGCAACGCCAATAAGCCATGAAAGCAACGATGCGTTCTCAACAGCATCCCAGCCCCAATATCCGCCCCAACCAAGCACAACGTATGCCCAAATAGCGCCAAGGCCAATGCCGATACTTAAGAACAACCACGCCACAAACGTAGGACGCAGCGCATGTTCTACCCAACGCTTAGACGCATCGCCCGTAACAAGAGAAGCAATGGCATAGGCAAATGGCACCGTGAAACCTGCATATCCTATGAATAAGGTAGGTGGATGAATAACCATAGCCCAGTGCTCAAGCAGCCAGTTCATACCAAGCATTTGAGCAGACACACTCAATTCACCCTGAGGCGTGAAATAACTTGCAGGCGTTGGCGTAAACGGCATATTTGCCTGCGCGAACAGCATAACACCCAAAAATGCTGCTAGAACAAGTTGCATGCACAGCAAGGCAATTGAATCAAGATGAATGAGCTTACGGCGGCGCACGAGAATAATCGCGCTTGTGAACAGCGCAATCAGCCACGACCAGAACAGCAGCGAGCCCGAACGGCCAGCCCACAAGCCCGCCAGTTTATACAGCCACGTAAGCGATGTGTCGGACAGCGTGCGTTCGTGCACAACATATTTTATAGAAACATCGCCGGTGAAAAAGCAATAGACCAGCACCGCGCAGCACACAAGCAAGAACACAAACGACAGCAAGCTAGCGGTGTATCCTGCGCACGCCCAGCGCGTGACCTGCTTGTTATATGCTCCTTGCTGGGTGCGCCCAGCGCGTAACACCATAACATGATCAACAACAAAACACAGTACCGATACCAAGACGGCAATAAAAGCGGCTGATAAACCAAGAAATCCGATAAGTGAAAACACGCCTACCCCTTCATAGCGACATCAGTTGCATTAAAATCAAGCTCAGCGGTAAGCGAACCGGTAATCACAAGCGTTGTTCCTGCTTTAATGTTTTCCGATAAGGCACCTTTGAACTTCACGTTAATTTCTTCTTTAGTAGCTGGGTCAACCAGCACAAAACGATAGTTTGCGTCCACAGGCTGCAAACTGTTTTCTTTTACATCTCCTGTAAGGCGAACGGGTTTATCCTGAACAACCTTGCCGTATTTCAATAAGCGCGAAACACTCAGCGCATCAGTTGAATTCTCATATTTGGACGGGCATTTCGTTACCAACGTTGCACAGTGCAAAATCTGCTGTTCGTCCATGCGACCAGTGCAAATGGCAATAACATCGTTGCCGAATGTTGAAGACACGCCACCCTCGTAGCGCACGCGCAAGGTATGCTGAGCGCGCGGATCGTTTTGCTTGTCGTAAATAGAAAATTCAAGCACGTTTCCATTAATGGTAAATGAATTATCAACCACATGTCCTTCAACTTGAATTTTTTTGTCGATATAGGTATCCGAGCTTGCTTCAGCAACACTAACGCGCTTGGCCGACGTTGCACCGCCAACAATGGCAAGTACCACAATCAGCACAATAACAATGATGCCGGTAAGTGCTGTAAGGCGCCGCTTCAACTTTGAGTTCATAATCCCCCCGACCATGAAAATACGTGTCGAACGTACGAGCTGTTAAACACAATCATGCTACTGTTCATGATACCTGTACTATACCGAACTTACGCATTAGTATTTGTTATAACAACACCTTGATAATAATACGTTACATTGCAGTAATGAAACTGACTGATTGCATGGGAACGCGGGAACGTGGTAGCGCGGGAACGCGGGAACGGGGTATGGCGCACATCATTCCCGAACACGCACACAAAGCAGCCCGCGCTGTTGTAAACAGAATGTAAGCCGCGCCGTACAATGCTCGTGCTATACTTCTAAAGATTCACAGTGCATCCACTGTTATATTGCTGTTACACAGTTACATACGCTGTTACACACAGCTACAAACAATTTCACGCGCTCGTAGCTACAAGAAACCAGGTGATTATTGTGCGCTTTTTGCAACGAATAGAACATACTCCGCTACCACTTGGAGGCGTTATGCTTGCAAGTGCGTCCATCGGAAATTTACTTGCTGCACAAGCACCATTTGCACAGGGCATTTTCCTTGTGCTTGCACTCCTGATGTTGGCATGCATCCTGGCAAAATTTATTGCATTTCCTAAAGTAGCGTTCCTCGGTTTAAACGATCGAACCACCATTGCTACCTTTGGCGCGTTCTTTATGGGCGTGATGGTGCTAAGCACGTATGCACGCAGCCTATCTGTGCAATTTGGCTTTGTGGTGTGGGCAATCGGCATTATCGGACACGGGTGCCTTATAGTGTGGTTTATCATTCGCGCGCTGCGAACGCAAGGACTGCTTGATATACATCCTGGACACTTTGTGCTGCTCATTGGGCCTATTATTGCGTGCATGACTGGAACCACCTACCCCGTTCACGCATTCCTGAACGTGCTTTTGTGGGTGATTATTGGAATAACGCCACTGTTGCTTATTGCTGTTGCCGTGCGCAGCGTATGTAACCCTATTAAAAACGAAGCTATGTTCCCGCTGTACTGCATTTATACTGCTCCGCCAAGCATTTGTTTGAACTCGTATATGGTGTTTGAAGCGCACCCCAACGAGCTGTTTGTAACATGCGTATATGGTATTGCGTGCGTGTTGTATATTTTTGCCTGCGGGAACGCTATCCGCTGCTTGAAGCTGCGCTTTTATCCAAGCTATGCAGCTATGACCTTCCCGTTTGTGATTTCAGCAACTGCAAGCACAACGGCATCGTTTTTGCTGCCGAATTACAGCGTTATTGGCACCATCGCGAGTGTGCAAACGGTAATTGCGCTGATCATGGTTGTGTATGTAAGCATTCGCTACGCACAGTTTATTGTTGCAGGATATACAGGAGAAACACGCTCATAAGCTGGTGATGCGCTGGCGCGGGTGCGGAGGCGCATTCGAGGCGCGGGTGGATGCGCGGGAACACGAGGGAGCAGCGGTGCAACCGCTCATGTGGCGCAACCGTTCCCGAGCGCTATTCGGGAAGCCCCGCCTGAGGACGCTTAGCACGCAACGCGTGTACGAGCACTACAATTCCTATAACTATCAGGGGAAATGACAATACCTGTCCCATGGTAAGCCAACCACCATACAAATATCCCAGCTGAACATCAGGCTGGCGAACAAACTCTACTGCCACGCGGCAACAACCATACCACACCAAAAACACGCCCGTGAAAAAACCACGTGGACGAGGGGGTAAGCGTCGTGCAAGCACCATCAGAACGCAAAACAGCAGCAAGCCTTCAAACGTTGCTTCGTACAGCTGGCTGGGGTGACGCATAACGTTTCCTGCGCTTCCCCCGAAATCGACGCCCCATGGAAGTGTTGTAGGCGCGCCCCACAGTTCGCCGTTAATAAAATTGGCAATGCGGCCAAAGAAAAGCCCGATAGAGCCGCCGATGCATCCAATATCGGTAAGGGTGGTGTACGGAATACCTGTGCGCCAAGCAGAAATAATGCCTGATAGCAACGCTCCGCACAGGCCGCCATGAAAACTCATGCCGCCCTCAGAGAGCATAAAAATGTGGGCGGGATGCGAAAAATAATAGCCGTCGCCATAAAACAGCACGTAACCGAGGCGTCCACCAATAAGCACGCCAAAGATTACCCAAATCATTACTGTGATAGCTGCATCAGAGGAAAAGCGCAATTTCCAACGCTTCATAACATAATACATGATGAGGCCAGCGCATATGAAACCGGCAATGTACGCAAGACCGTACCAGCGAACAACAAGCGGCCCCAGGTGAAATGCCACGG
>CAMPNZ010000005.1 GCA_946892075.1 uncultured Coriobacteriales bacterium | reverse complement strand
ACCATAATGTTAGCTGACGGATATAGCTGCATAAACTCACGACCGATTTGACCTGGCGCGCGTGTGCGGGAAGTGCCAGAACACGTGTTGCCATACGCTTGCGCGCAAGACAATGACCCGCGCGGGAAGAATCTCGCGCGTTGTTTTATGCATAGCGATAACTCTATAAAAGGGTGTGTTTTGGAGGTATTCTGAAAAAGTGGTGGTCGCTACAGGATTTGAACCTGTGACCCCCGCCGTGTGAAGGCGATGCTCTCCCGCTGAGCCAAGCGACCACGCTGTTCACGTTCCCGCGCGCAAGCTATATGGTTGCGGCGCAGCAATTCGTGTGCTGTGTGGTATTCTACAAGCACTTCTTATGATTATCAAGTATCAACTTATAAAGTGTGCGTTCATGCGCTATGATACTGTGCATAAAAATTGTACATCAAAGTGACGCGCGGGTGCGCGCTTGGGATTTTTCGCATTACAAGGAGAAGCAATGACCAGCCAATTCGATTCAAAAAATGCATCAATGCAGGGTGAAGTGGGTTCTGTGACGCGGGGCGAAACGGGCGCATCAGCGCAGGACGAAACGGGCGCTCCCACCACTGTAAGCGCCGCAAGCGCCGCCATCAGCGCTGCGGTAAGCGACACCTTTAACGCAAGCAAGCGCCGTTCGGATGCTATTCGCGCCGATTTGCCGGTTCATCCTGAAAAATACACGATGCTTACGGGCGACAGGCCAACAGGGCGTTTGCATTTGGGGCATTATTTTGGAAGCATTCTTAACAGGGTGGCGATGCAAAATCAGGGCGTGAAAACTTACGTGCTTATTGCCGATTATCAGGTGATTACCGACCGCGATACCACCGAACACATCCAGGATAACGTGTTCAACATGGTGCTTGATTATCTTGCGTCAGGCATTGACCCTTGTAAAACGCCTATTTTTACGCATTCGGCAATTCCTGAAGCCAACCAGCTTATGCTGCCGTTTTTGTCGCTGGTGTCGGAGGCCGAGTTACAGCGCAATCCAACGGTAAAAGCCGAGATGGAAGCGTCGGGCCATGCGCTTACCGGTTTGCTTCTTACGTATCCTGTGCA
Source organism: uncultured Coriobacteriales bacterium (assembly GCA_946892075.1). Classification (GTDB taxonomy): domain Bacteria; phylum Actinomycetota; class Coriobacteriia; order Coriobacteriales; family Eggerthellaceae; genus Berryella. Next base: position 38,568 of record CAMPNZ010000005.1, on the reverse strand, counting down.
TCAAGCGTGCGACATTTTGTTTTGCAAGGGCAATATTGTGCCTGTTGGGAAAGATCAACTGCCGCATATTGAGCTTACGCGTACCATTGCGCGCCGCTTTAACGAGCGGTATGCGCGTGTTTTCCCTGAACCTGAGGGTGTTTTGTCGGATGCGATTGAAATTCCTGGCCTTGATGGGCGCAAGATGTCGAAAAGCTACGGTAACGCAATTTCGCTTGGTGCAAGTGCGGAAGAAACAGCGAAGCTGATAAAGAAAACAAAAACCGACTCTGAGCGCTTTATTACGTTCGATAAAGAGAATCGACCTGGTGTTTCGGCGCTTCTTACCACGGCGGCGCTGTGTAGCGGCAGAAGCGAAGTTGACATTGCGCAAGAAATTGGCAACGGTGGGTCGGGTGCGCTGAAAGCATACGTTACGCAGTGTGTGAACAGCTTTTTGGAGCCGTATCGTCAGCGCCGTGCACAGCTTGCGCAGCAGCGTGACTACGTGTTCGATGTGTTGCATGACGGCAATGCCACCATGCGCGCGCTGGCTGAAGAAACGCTTGGGGAAGTGTGCGAAGCGATGCACATGGTGTACAAGCGCTAAACGCTGCGGTTACGCGCACATTGCAATTTCTCGATAATTACTTACAATGAAACAGGCGCTTCATTTTCTGCATAAGAAGTGCCTGTTTTCTGCATATGATTCAAGAAGCCGTGTAAGGCTTTCTGCTTACGCACGCTGTTTGTGTGGCTTGGTTGCACACGCTGTTTGCGTGGCTTGTTTGCGCGGTTCTAGCTGCGTTTTCTGCATTTTACGTATTGCATTTTACGTACTGCATTTACGTATTGCATTCTGGACATTCTGCAAAGCGTACATTGTGTGCTTTCTGCGCGGATTGGTTCGCGCTTTGCGTTTTCTGCACGATGTACCGATTCTTCGTTCTGCATTTTTGCGTCGTGTGCGTACAACGGGTATGCTGGCGCGCTTGTGCGTTTGCAGCAGCACGGCTTGTATGCACCTTGGTGTGACAAAGGATTTTCGTATGGATACTCAAACTTCTTATAAAGAATACGCTGTACTGGTACTATGCGGCGTTCTTGCGGCGGGTGTTGTGATTGCGCTGGCGGCGCTGGGAAATCCGCCGAATATGGCGATGTGCATTGCGTGTTTTATGCGCGATACGGCCGGCGCGCTTAAGCTGCACAGCGCAGCCCCTGTTCAATATATGCGTCCTGAAATTATTGGCATTGTGCTGGGCGCGTTTTGCATGGCGCTTATTCGCAAGGAATTCAAGCCAAAAGGCGGCTCGGCTCCCGTAGCGCGTTTTGTGTTGAGTTTCTTCATGATGATAGGTGCGCTGGTGTTTTTAGGCTGCCCGCTGCGTATGATTTTACGCATGGGAGCTGGCGATTTGAATGCATGGGTTGGTCTTGTTGGCTTTGCGGCGGGCATCGCGCTTGGCGTCGTGTTCCTGAAAAACGGTTTTAGTCTTGGGAAAGCAACGCCCAGTGAGCATAAACTTGAAGGAATGATTATTCCGATTATTGTGGCGGTGTTTCTTGTGGTGTCGCTTACCACGTCGCTGTTTGCTATAAGCCAAAAAGGGCCTGGTAGCATCCATGCTCCGCTGATTGCGTCGCTTATCGGAGGGCTTATTTTTGGCGCGGTTTCGCAGCGGACGCGCCTGTGCTTTGCGGGAGGTTTTCGCGATGTGTTCATTACGCGCGACGCAAGCCGCCTGATTGTGATTGCTTTCATTTTTGTGGGAATTCTTGCGTATAACCTGATTACCGGGCATTTTAAGCTTTCGTTTGACGCGCAGCCGATTGCTCATGCGCAAGCTTTGTGGAACGTGCTTGGCTTGTTTGTTGTTGGACTGGCGGCAACGCTTATGGGAGGCTGTCCTTTGCGTCAGCTGGTGCTTGCTGGATCGGGCAATTCTGATGCAGGAATCAGCTTTTTTGGTTTGTTAGTGGGCGCTGCATTTGCGCATAATTTTGGCTTGGCATCAAGCGGACAAGGAACAACATTCGCAGGTCAGGTTATGATTATTGTTGGCATTGTAGTGCTGTGCGTTATTGCTGCGTGCAACTTGAAGAAGGCAAGCGCGTAGTTCGCAGCGTGCGTGCTTGGGCGAATGTGCCGTCGAGTGCCGTCGAGTGCGTGGTTGGGAGAACGTGCGTGCGTGCCGTCGGGTGCCGTCGGGTGACGACGGGTGCGGCGCTCGCTTTCGTTCGTCGTTTGTACGGGGATACTTGTTCCGTGAAAAGGGGATATGATGTTTTGTTCGTTCACAAATCCACTACCGTGCTATGACGATGCGTGCCGTCGGCTTGAGCGCGATGCGTGCACGTACAGTTGCGTCATAGTAAGTTTTCACACGCATGCAGAAGCACTTGCGGCAAATCGAACGCTGAAACGGGAAGCGGTGCAGGGCAGTTTAGCGCCGCTTCCGCGCTTTTTGTCGGCGGAATGTGGTTACGTGTGGCGCGCTTCATTTGACCAGTTTAAAAGCGTGTTTATGGCACTACAAACAGGCGCTATCGACTACGAAACGCTGTTCGTTGTTTCATAAATTTTGCAATAAAACTATTTCACAGCAAGAATATTTCACACGCGATGGTAAGGCGTGTTTTTGGGAGCGCGTCTGAGAACGCATCAAGGCATGTGCCTGAGAACGTGTTCGGGAACGCGCCTGGGAACGCGCTTGAGAACGCGCCTGGGCACGCGTCTGAAATGCGCCAAGGCATTCACTTGAAGTATGTAGTGCGGAAATATCACGGAATAAAAAAATGGCTCCTCGGGTAGGACTCGAACCTACAACCCTCCGGTTAACAGCCGGATGCTCTGCCATTGAGCTACCGAGGAATGGCGACGTATCGCGCGGATACGAATGGTTATTATACCGAAAGTGCCCTGATATGCAAGCCCCATTCAAGATAATTTTGAAAACGCGCAGAGAAGTCAAAAACTGAGTATAATAAAGCGCGCTGTTGTGTTGGTGCGCCGCCTGCGTTTTTACTGGCGCGACGGCGTATAGTGTTCTTACTACCTTATAAGGAGCTTGTTTTCGTGATAATGCAGCTTGAACAGGTGGCGAAATCGTACGGTTCGCGCACTTTATTTTCCGGCGTGAATGTTAAGTTGGAGCCCTATGACAGGCTTGCGCTTGTAGGCGCGAACGGTGCAGGCAAAACGACGCTGCTGCGCATTATCACAGGGCAAGAAGATGCTGATAGCGGGCGTGTTGTGTTCGCAAAAGACACCACGTTTGGCTATCTTGAGCAAGAAGCTATCGAAATGCAGGATTGCCCGGTGTTTGACGAGGTGCTCTCGGCGCAAAAAGAGGTTATGGAAGCAGAAAAGCGCCTGATGAAGCTTGAGGCGGCCCTTGCGCATGACGCAAGCGAGCAGGCTTTGTTGCAAGCAGGGCAGGCGCGCGATGCCTACGAGCGTCTTGGCGGCTACACCATCGAGGCAAACGTTCGCAGCGTTCTTTTTGGCTTAGGGTTCAAAGAAGCCGATATGCAGCGTTCAACGCAGGAGTTTTCGGGCGGCTGGCAAATGCGCATTGCGCTTGCAAAGTTGCTGGTCAGAAACCCCGACGTGCTGCTTTTGGACGAGCCAACCAACCATCTTGACCTTGCAAGCGTGCAGTGGCTTGAGCAATTTTTGCGCACGTATGCAGGCAGCGTGATTTTGGTAAGTCACGACCGCGCGTTTATGGACGCGATGGTCGATAGGGTGCTTGAGCTGGAAAACGAGCGAGCAACGCTGTACAAAGGCAACTATTCGGCGTATGTACGCGAGCGCGAGCAGCGGCGCGTTATGCTGCTTGAACAGCGCAAACAGCAGCTTGAAGAAATTGCGCGGCTTGAAGCGTTTGTTGAGAAGTTTCGCTATAAAGCAACGAAGGCGCGCCAGGCTCAAGAGCGCGAAAAAAAGTTGCTGCGCTTGAAAGAACAGTTGGTTGTGGTGCCTGAACTGCATAAATCGGTGCACTTCGCCTTCAAACAGCCCGAGCGCACGGGCGACAAGGTGGTAACGCTGCGCGGCGTGTCGAAGTCGTTTGGCGAGCATTGCATTTATAACGGCGTTGATCTTAACATTTACCGCGGCGAAAAAATTGCCCTTGTTGGCCCTAACGGCGCAGGTAAATCGACACTTATGAAGCTTATTGCCGGCGTTTTGCAAGCCGATGGCGGTTCTATTAGCTACGGCGTGAACGTGTCAAAAACCTATTACGCGCAGCACCAGCTTGAACAGCTACATGCTGGCAATACGGTGTTTGAGGAGCTTGACAAAGTGGCGCCTGCGTGGAGCATTTCGCAAGTGCGCTCGCTTTTGGGTGCGTTTCTGTTTAAGGGCGACGACGTTGATAAAAAAGTAAGCGTGCTATCAGGCGGGGAAAAGGGGCGCTTGGCGCTTGCAAAAATGCTGGTTGCGCCGCGTCCGCTGCTGTGTTTGGACGAGCCTACGAACCACCTGGATATTGCGAGTGCCGATGTTCTTGAACAGGCCTTGCAGCGCTTTGAGGGCACGATTGTGCTTATTTCGCACGACAGGCATCTTATTAGCGCTGTTGCGAACCGCATCATCGAAGTGAACCATGGCACGTTGCGCAGTTTTGAGGGCACGTATGAGTACTATTGCGAAAAAGTGGCGCAGATGCGTGAGGGCGCGAGTGGCGCGGGTAGCGGCATTGGTGCTGGTGCTGGGGAACGTGGCAGTGCTGGGCGCAGTGCAGGGGATCGCGGCAGCGCGGGTGGCGCGAACGAACACGGCGCGCGTGGCGGCGCTTCTGCTGCAAGCGGCACGAAAACTGGCGAGCGCGCACAGGGCGCGAGCGCGTCTTCGCACGTCAATGAAACCAGCGCAGCCTCATCCGCATCGTCTGCATCGTCTGCATCGTCTGCATCGTCCGCATCCGCATCAGAGGGTGCGCCGCCTGCTGCAATCAGCGTTACCGAGTTCATAAAATCGGCCCTTGACAAGCGTCAACAAGCGCAGCTTCGCAACAAAGTTCACAGCGCAACGAAAGACGCGCGCAAGCAATTACAGGCACTTGAACAGCAGCTTGACGCCGACAACGCAAGCATGACCAAGGTGCTTGCAACGCTTGCTGACCCGCATTTTTACACCAACGAGGACGCAACGTCCGACGTGGTTGCCCAGCACGCGCAGCTTAAAGTTCGTATTGCGCAAGCCGAGGAGCAGTGGTTTGAACTCAACGAGCGCATTGAAAGCACGAAAACGGCTGTTATGCAGCAATTTTTCGGCGAGCACGGCATTCAGGTACCCGCGAATATAAATTGGAGTTAGGAGCAGGTATGGCATTTATTTCTCCGCAACGCGTAGCGCAGCTTCCCGCAGCGCCTTTGAACATTGTGCTTGTTGAGCCAGAAATTCCGCAAAATACGGGAAATATTGCGCGCACGTGTGCCTGTGTTGGCGCGCGCTTGCACCTTATTGAGCCTTTGGGTTTTCGCCCGTCCGAGCGCAATTTGAAGCGCGCGGGGCTTGATTATTGGGATAGCGTTGAGATTGTTATGTGGCCGTGCGTCGAGGAATTTTTGCAGGCTCATCAGGGAAATTCCATGTATTTCTTTACGTCGCACACCACGCAATTATATACCGACGTGTCGTATAGCGCGGGCGATTACTTGTTGTTTGGGCGTGAAAGCGCAGGTATTAACCCCGATATTCTTGCAGCGTATGAACGCGCGTGCGTGCGTCTTCCTATGCGCCATAGTTTGCGTTCGCTTAATTTGTCGAACGCGGTTGCTATTGCGACGTTTCATGCCTTGCACCAGCTGGGATTTCCCAATCTTGAATAGAGAATGGCGCGCGCTGGAAATTTTCTGTTGACATCTGATGAGTCATCACACACCATAGCAGGTGTACTAAATTGCTTTCAATTCGATGATTGAGGACGATGTGCGCTACTATGCATTATTACTAACGGCAACGCTTATCTGGGGAAGCACCTTTGTGATTTCCAAAGATATTATGCAATACGTTGCGCCGTCGTTTCTTATTGGCATGCGTTTTGTACCCGCTGCGCTTATTTTAGCGGGATCGTTTGTGAAGTATCGCTCGTTGTACCTTGTGCCGCGCAATATTGCGTTTGGATGCGGCTGTGGCCTGGTGTTATTCATTGCGTACTACGTTCAAATGACGGGTCTTACGCTTACCAGCCCTGGGAAAAATGCATTTCTGACGGCAACCGACTGCGTTATTGTGCCATTTTTGGTGTGGCTGCTTATGCACAAGCGTCCAACGCGCTTCAATATTATGGCTGCTATCTGCGCTTTAGCGGGAATCGGATGCATCAGTTTAAGCAACGGCATCCGTCTTGAGGCGGGCGACATTTTTTCGCTGGCTGGCGCGTTTTTCTTTGCGCTTCACATTGCACTGGTAGGGAAGTTGGCGCGGCAATACAACATTTATGTGCTTACTATCTGGGAATTTATTGTTGTTGGCGCCTGCGGATTGTTGTGTGGCGTGCTTACCGAGCCGCTGCCTTCCATCACAGCATTCAGTGGCATTCATTTGTTTGAGTGGTTGTATTTGGCAATTCTTGCTACCACGGTTGCGCTGTTGTTTCAAAATATTGCACAAGCGCACATTTTGCCATCGACAGCAGCCATTATTCTTACGTCAGAGTCGGTTTTTGCAACCTTCATTAGCGTGCTTCTGGGCATTGACGTTCTGACGCCGCGCCTGGTAGCAGGCTTTGTGCTGGTATTCGTAAGCGTTCTTATTGCAGAAGCGCTCCCGACGTTTTTGAACAAGCGCGCCGCGCGCAACCAGCACCACGCGGGCACCTAACAGCACGCGGGTCACCAGCGCACCGAGCACCACGCGGGTGACGAACACGCGCGCAAGCAGGGCGCCGAGCACACGGGCAGCCAGCGCTCCGAGTACCCTGCCGCACCCGCACCCGTTCCCGCACCAAGCGCTCCGCCACGCATCAGCGCGTTCCCGTTCCCGTTCCCGTTCCCGCACTTCATATGTTGCGTTATTCGCACGCGCTTGCACGCGTTCCCGTTCGCCTACGTTTTTTGCGCACTCTTTATGTGTAAATGCCGCAGTTTGTGCGCGATTGAGGCCAGCTTTGTTACAATGGTTGCGTATGATATCGAAAGGAATTTATCATCATGAACATCGTATTGTTAGGCGCCCCTGGTGCTGGTAAAGGTACACAAGCTGCAAAATTGGTTGCAGAATTTGGAACTCCTCACATTTCAACAGGCGATATGCTGCGCGCTGCCGTAAAAGCAGGCACGCCTTTGGGCAAAAAAGCGCAAACGTACATGAACGCAGGCGAGCTTGTGCCCGATGAGGTGATTATCGGATTAGTTACCGAGCGCTTAAGCGAACCTGACACACAAAAAGGCTTTATCCTGGATGGCTTTCCGCGTACGTCGGCGCAGGCAGTTGCGCTTGATGCGGAATTGAGCCGCTTGAACCGTCCGCTTGATGCTGCGCTGCTGGTAGACGTGAAGTTCGACGTCATTATCAAGCGTCTTACGTCGCGTCGCATGTGCAAAGAATGCGGCTTTATTGGCACCGACGCCTTAAGCGCGTGCCCGAAGTGCGGCGGCGAAATGTACCAGCGCAGCGACGATAACGAGCAAACTGTTCGCAATCGTCTTGAAGTGTACGAGCGCTCAACGGCGCCGCTTATTGACTACTATCGTGGAAGCGACCTGCTGGTAAGCGTTGATGGCGACCGCGATGTTCAGCTTGTGTATAACGACATCAAGCAACTTCTTCACCTGTAACATACATAAAGTGCCTGCTCCCATGTGGAGCGGGCTTTTTTTGTGCATGCGTGCTTTGTAATTTTCACAGACGAGTTTTTGAAAGCCTTCAAGGAGTTGAGTAATGGTAGAAATTATAGTTGCGCCAAGCTATGACGCTATGAGTCGTGTTGCCGCCGATGTTATGACAACGTTTATCAACGAGAAGCCGCATGCGGTGATAGGACTGGCAACAGGCACTACTCCTTTGGGCATGTACCAGCAGCTTATTTCCGATTACGCAAACAAGCTGGTAAGCTTTAAGGACGTACGCAGTTACAACCTTGACGAGTATTGCGGCCTTGCGCCTGATCACAAGCAAAGTTATCGCTACTTCATGCAACAGAACCTGTTCAACCATATTGACATCGATCCGCGCAATACCTTTGTTCCCGATGGCGTGAATGAAAATGCTGACGCGGTGTGCGATGCGTACGAGCAGAACATTATCGATGCAGGCGGTATCGATTTGCAGCTGTTGGGGCTGGGGCACAATGGCCACATTGGTTTTAACGAGCCCGACGACGTGTTTTCGCCGTACACGCACGTAGTGAATTTAAGCGACAGCACTATCGACGCGAATAGCCGTTTGTTTGCGGCGCGCAGTGAGGTTCCCAAGCGTGCGTACACCATGGGCATCGGCACCATTATGCGAGCGCGCGAAATTCTGGTGATTGCCAGCGGACCTGGCAAGGCGTCCATTGTGCGCGACGCGTTTTTCGGCCCCATTACGCCCCGCGTTCCCGCATCGGTGCTGCAGCTCCATCAAAATGTTACCGTTGTGCTTGATGAGGAGGCGGCGTCACTATGCGAATAGATGGTGGCAAAGTTTTTGTTGATGGCGTTTTTAAGGACGCGAACATTCTGTGTGAAGACGAAACGATAAGCGCCGTGTGTTACCGCAAGGGAATTGCGGCGTTTCCGCACCACGAAGCCTTCGACGCGCGCGGCTGTTACGTGATACCGGGGCTTATTGACCTGCATTTTCATGGCTGCATGGGCCACGATTTTTGCGAGGGAACGCACGAGGCGTTCCACGCGTTGTGCGCCTACGAAGCCTCGCGCGGCATTACCGCTGTATGCCCCGCTACCATGACCTTTCCGGAAGAAAAACTTTCGCAGGTTATGACGCAAGCGGCGTCGTTTAAGCCCGCGCCGCACGAGTCGGCGCTTGTGGGCATCAACATGGAAGGGCCGTTCATTTCGCATGGCAAAATTGGCGCGCAAAACCCCGCGTACGTGCAGCCGTGTGATGCAAGCATGATTCGTCGCCTTCAAGCGCTGTCGGGTGGCTTGATAAAGCTGGTTGACATTGCTCCTGAACAGGAAGGTGCGCTGGAATTTATTCGCGAAATGCACGATGAAGTGCGCATTTCTGTGGCTCACACCTGTGCCGATTACCAGCAAGCGCACGATGCGTTTGCGGCTGGCGCGCGCCACGTAACGCATTTATGTAACGCCATGCCGCCTTTGTTGCATCGTGCACCAGGCCCTATTGCTGCTGCGTTTGATGCGCCGCAGGTAAGCGTCGAGCTTATTTGTGACGGCGTGCACATTCATCCCGCGATGGTGCGCTGCATGTTTGGCCTGTTTGGCGATGAGCGCGTTATTTTGGTAAGCGACACCATGGAGGCAACGGGTCTTGAAGATGGAAGCTACGAACTGGGCGGACAACAGGTTTTGGTGCACGGACGCGAAGCGCGTCTTGCAACGGGTGCGCTGGCTGGAAGCGTAAGCGACCTTATGACGTGTTTGCAGCGAGCTGTTCGCGATATGCATGTTCCGCTGGAAAGTGCGCTGAAAGCTGCAACGGAAAATCCTGCTCGCGCGCTTGGTCTTGACAATGAACGCGGCTTTATCAAAGCGGGTTATGCCGCCGATTTTGTTGTTCTTGATAAAGATTTAGAAATAAAACAAGTATTTATTCGAGGAAATGAGCTTTTATAGTCCTTTTTGGCGTAAAAATGCGTGTATTATTGTGTCACTATTGTGTGAGGAGTAATTTTATTAGCACTCATTTTAGAAGAGTGCTAAGATAACCAAAAAAGATTTTCATGAAAGGCGGAGAAGCCTATGTCATTCGAAAAGTTTACTGACAAGGCACGTAAGGTGCTGGTTATTGCTCAAGATGAGGCGCGTACACGCCATCAGCTGTATGTTGGAACGGAGCATTTGCTGCTGGGGCTGCTGAAGGAACACGATGGTATTGCCGCGAACGTTCTGCAGAAGAACCGCGTTACCGTTGAGGCTGTTGAGCGGCTTATAACCAAGCTTTCAACCATCGAAGTTGTTGCGGATGGAAGCTCGCATTTGCAGTTCACACCGCGTGTGAAGCGCGTGCTTGAAGACTCCTTGCGCGAGGCAATGAGCATCGGACAAAGCTACATTTCAACCGAGCACATTTTGTTGGGTATTTTGCGTCAAGGCGAAGGCTGCGCTATCGAAATTTTGAAGCATCTTGATGTAACGCCTGAACAGCTGCGCATGACGTTCAACCTTATTATGGGCAAAGACCCTGTTCTTGCGGGGAATGGCCCCAATTCTGCGTCAGGCGATTCGCGCGGAAGCGTGCTTGCGGAATTCAGCGTTGACCTTACTGAACGTGCGCGTCAAGGCAAGCTTGACCCGGTTATCGGGCGTGCCACGGAAATTGAGCGCATGATGCAAACGCTCTCAAGGCGCCAGAAGAACAACCCGGTACTGCTTGGCGAGCCAGGCGTTGGTAAAACAGCTGTTGTTGAAGGATTGGCGCAGCTTATTGTGTCAAATCAGGTTCCCGATATCTTAAGCCATAAGCGCGTGCTGTCGCTTGACTTGCCCTCGATTGTTGCGGGAGCACGGTATCGCGGCGACTTCGAAGATCGTCTTAAAAAATGCATCGATGAAGTGATGGATGCAAAGAATATCATTTTGTTTATCGACGAAATTCACACGCTTATAGGCGCTGGATCTGCGGAAGGTTCTATCGATGCAGCTGCCATTTTGAAGCCGCCTTTGTCGCGTGGCGCAATTCAGATTATCGGCGCAACAACGCTTGATGAGTACCGCAAGCATTTCGAAAAAGATGCTGCTCTTACGCGTCGTTTCCAAACGATTACGGTGAACGAGCCCAGCGAGGAACAGGCGCTGCGCATTATGCAAGGTTTGCGCGATAAGTATGAGTCATTTCATCACGTTCGCTATTCCGATGAGGCGATGGATGCTGCGGTATCGTATTCACGCCGCTATATTCCCGAGAGATTTTTGCCTGATAAGGCCGTCGATTTGATCGATGAAGCGGGCGCGCGTTTGCGCATTCGCAATATGACTGAGCCCAAAGATTTGCGCAAGATTGACGAGAAGCTGCGCAATTTGCGCGTTTTGAAAGAACGCACCATTGCCAAGCAAGATTTTGAGAAGGCGGCAACCTTGCGCGATGAGGAAGTAGATTTGCGCCATCAGCGTAGTGAGGTTCAGCACGCGTGGAAAGAGAAGCTGAAAGCCGAAGTGTACAACGTTGAAGTAAGTGATATTGCCGACGTTGTGTCGCTGATCAGTGGCGTTCCTGTGCGTGAATTAACCGAGTCGGAAACCGACAAGTTGCTGCGTATGGAGGACGTGCTGCACAAGCGCGTTGTTGGCCAGGATGAAGCAGTAACGGCGCTTTCACGTGCGATTCGTCGTTCGCGCGCAGGCCTGAAAAACCCCAACCGCCCCAGCGGATCGTTCATTTTCTTGGGTCCGTCGGGCGTTGGTAAAACCGAGCTTGCAAAGTCGCTTGCTGAATTTTTGTTCGACGACGAGCACGCTATGATTAGCGTTGATATGTCGGAGTACATGGAGAAGTATTCCGAAGCGCGTTTAGTGGGCGCGCCTCCGGGATATGTTGGCTACGACGAGGGCGGACAGCTTACGAAGGCCGTTCGCGAGCGTCCGTATTCGGTGGTGCTGTTCGATGAAATTGAGAAGGCACACCCCGATGTGTTCAACATTTTGCTTCAGGTGCTTGAAGAGGGGCGTCTTACTGATGGTAAAGGCCGAACGGTCGATTTTCGTAACACGGTGATTATCCTTACCAGCAATGTTGGCGCGCGCGAAATTGCAACGACGCAGTCGCTGGGCTTTGCTGCCGACCAGGAGAGTGGTTTATCGGACAAGGAAATCAATTCCCGCGTGATGACCGAGCTGAAAAAGCTGTTCAGGCCCGAGTTTTTGAACCGCTTAGACGACATTATTGTGTTTAAGGCGCTTACGGAAGAAAACATGCTGGATATTGTTCAGCTTATGGTAGGCGACCTGCGCAAACGCCTTATTGCGCGCGGTATGTCTATCGATGTGTCGCCCGCTGCGTGCAAGATTATCTCGAAAGACGGCTTCGACAAAACGCTTGGCGCGCGCCCGATGCGGCGTGCTATTCAGCGCTTGCTTGAAGATCCTTTGTCGGAAGGCATTCTTGAAGGCCGCTTTAAGGAAGGCCAGATTGTGTATGTTGACGCCAAGGACGGGTAGCTTTCCTTGGAGGCGCGTGCGGGTGAAATTCCTGAACTTGAGCTGAGTGAAAGCATGAAGGAAGATGAGTTACCGCTGCTGAGCGGCTTGAATTTGGAATGCGCCGATTCCAGCTTGTACATCGATCAGAATGCAAGCGACCGTACTGGTGGCGCTGGTGCTGGTGGCGCGTCTGATGGTGCGTCTGATGGTGCGCCTTTGAACTTTGACTTGTAACGGCGCAGGTTGCGGGGCGCGGGCACGGTGTGCAGTGCGGCAAGAATGTAATCTGTACGATGCAAAAGGAGTTGCGGTATGTTCGAATCGTCTGATATTGCACGCTTGCTTAACGAGATGCAAGAATCGGTATCGTTTATTCAAGACTATACGCCCGATGCCTCCGCGCGCGTTGTGCAGGGCACGCTGTCGGCGCGTCCGCAAACAGCAGCCATTATTCTTGCTGGCGGCGTTGGCGAGCGCTTTCGTGCAGCGGGTGGCAAACAGCTGGTTCAGCTGGGCGGAAAACCCGTTTTAACGTGGGCGTGTGAGTCGTTTGATGCCGTTGGCGACGTAGGGAAAATCATTATCGTGTGCCCCGAGCATCGCCAGGCAGAATACAAAAAACGCGCCATTGACCCGTATTCGTTTGTAACGCCCATTGTGTTCGCGCCAGCAGGCGAAACGCGTCAAGAAAGCGCGTTTTCGGGCCTTGAGTACGTTGATGATGAATTTGAATTTGTGGTGCTGCATGATGGCGCGCGGCCGCTTATTATGCCGAGCACCATTGCGCACACCATTTCCACCGTTAAGGGCAATATTGACGTTGACGGCGCTGTGGTTGCGTATCCTGCTATAGATACGCTGAAAATTGTCGAGCGCGGTTTTATTGTTGGAACGCCTGATAGAAGCGTTATTTGGAACGCGCAAACGCCTCAGGTGTTCCGTACGGGCGTGTACCGGCGCGCGCATTGTGCTGCGCTTGCAGAAGGCTTTATTGGCACCGACGACGCTTCGCTTATTGAACGTTTGGGCGGGCGCATTTTGGTGGTTGAAGGCTCGCGCGACAACATTAAACTGACGGTTCCCGAGGATTACCAGCTGTTATGTGCCGCGATGACCACGATGTTTCGCTCGACGTGCGACGGTGCGGGGGAACGTAGCAGTGCTGCGGAACGTGACGGTGCGGCGGAACGTGACGATGCTGCGGAACGTGGCAGTGCTGCAACCAGCCACGACGCCGTAAAACGCAACAATGCCGCAACCAGTACCGCCACCACACCCGCACCATCCCACGTAAGCAGCACCAACGCAGGTAAAAGTCCCAATAACGCGGGGGAGCACCATCATGAGTAGTGCTGCGTTCTTTTCTCGTTTGCGCATTGGACAAGGCTACGACGTGCATCAATTCGCGCCAGATCGCAAGCTGATTATCGGCGGCGTTACCATTCCCTACGAGCGCGGTTTACTTGGCCACTCCGATGCCGATGTGCTTGCGCATGCCGTGATGGATGCCCTGCTGGGAGCCGCGCGCATGGGCGATGTTGGCGCGCTGTTTCCCGATACGTCCGAGCAGTTTCGCGATGCGTGCTCGCTGACGCTGCTTGCGCAGGTCACTAAGCGTATTGTGCAGGCTGGCTTTCAGATTCTTGATGTTGACTCGGTTATTGTTGCGCAGCGCCCGCGGATTTCTCCTTATCGGGAAGCGATGCGCGCGAATTTGGCGCGTGCGATGGATCTTGCGCCAAGCTGCGTTGGCGTAAAGGCAACCACCACCGAGCATCTTGGTTTTGAGGGGCGTGAAGAGGGAATTTCTGCCAGTGCGGTGGCTCTTTTGTGTGCGCCAGACAAGGATGCATGTGCGTAATTGCCCTGCTTTCTTGCGTTTTTGCCTTGACCTTGTTTGATTTTCTGTTATAGTTGCATTTACCTTCTTACGTGGGGCCTTAGCTCAGCTGGGAGAGCGCATGGCTGGCAGCCATGAGGTCAGGGGTTCGATCCCCCTAGGCTCCACCATTTTCACCTTTTTAATTAAGCCTCTGAACAGGCGTTTTATTCCCCTCTTCTTATCTTTTGATTAAAAACAGCGCTATTCGTTACTATTCGTTCATCAGGCGTTATTTGTTGATATGTCAGAATGCCTGTTCGCGATATGTCAGGTTTTGTCAGCAAGCGTGCGCAAAACGCATAGTCACAAGCGTCATTTTTTTTGCACAACGCGCCGAGTGCCGTCCATATACACTCCAGCGTATACATGCACGCGGCAAGTGCCATACGTTGTTTTAGATACGCTCATGTGCTATACACTTTTCACGGACCAGGCGGGAAAGCGTACGGCGCTCCCGCTTTTTTATTCATTATGGAAGATGCAACACAATAGTAGATTTGAGCAGCATTTGTAGTTTTTCTTGATTGTTTGGATAATCCTTATAAGCTCTGTAAATCCAATTAGCTGTTATATCGGCAATTCTAACCCCAACGACCTTTTTAGAGTCGCAATATGCAACGGGAATGCGTGGGAAATTCAATGAAAATAAAGCTGGGAAGAACGTGTCATAATTAGGACCATACGTACCACGTCTGAATTCTTCATCGACCGCCTCTTCAAATGTGTATTTGCCAGAGGTGGCAGTAGAATGCTCATCAACAACAATAGACATACAGTTAATTTCTTTTTTGAGGATTAAGCCTGATGTATTCGCAGATTCGATAGCATGTTTTATTCCACGTTTAAGTGCGTAATCGAGAAAACGCTGCTTATCTTCTTTTGTTTGATAGATTTGCTTATAAACCCTTTGTTGGTGAATCACTACACCAAAACGAATGCACTGCGGGGATTGTAAATTAAAAAGGCGTTTTCTTTGCTTTAGATTGAGATATGCAGCTTTTATTTCGGGCTCATTTTTTAATGATGAGTCTTCTCTTCTTAAGCGCCTTTCTAGCGATTGATGTCTGTTAACAATAGCATCGTAGTTAAGCTTTCCTAAAACTATTACGCCACCATAAACGAATAAGTCATTGTGTGCGTGGTCGAAAACACCTGATTCGTCTGCAAAAACATACAGTTTCATTTTAAGCCTTTACAAAAAAAGAGCCGTCTAGTGTTAGACGACTCCCCCTAAGGGCGGCGACTTTGCAAGTCGCTTAAGGTTTTGTCTCGCTTGTCTTAGGTTCGCAGCCGAGTTCAAACTCCCTGCAACTTTATTTTAGCAAAAACAATACGATACGTCTAACACATTTTTCACCAAAATAGCCATAATAGAACCAACTTGTGTATGTGCAGGTGGGGCTTTTATTCATGCAGATACTTATAAACAGCCCCATCAACTGCAGCACCTTAATTCCTTCACAGCTGGTTATTTAGTCAGTAGATATTGCACCTCTTCGCGTATTTGACCTGCATATTTATAGATTTCATTTAAGGCTTCGATAGGAGTTTTATCAAGTGGTTCTGCATTTTTAAAGAGCACTATATATTTTTGCTTATGGTTAAAGAGCAGCCGCACAATTGGCTTGCGGTTGTTGTCATCAAGGAAAATGGCGCAATACGTCTTTGCATCGCGCAATGTCACGCGTTCAGGCGATACTTCTGAACAAGCAATTGCTTGTATTATGTTATATGCCGTTATTTCTTCTGTCGTGGTGACAATCTCGCTTACTTCGGTGACATCTTCTTCTGCGTTGATTTGTGCTTCTGCTTCATCTTCGGCTTGTTTTTGATCAGCGCCTAGGGCTGTTGTTAATCTATCGTTTACCTGGTCATTGAGGAAACGCTTCAACGCCTTTTCAACCAACGGATTGAATTTCATCATTGCGCTTTTTGTTAAACGTCCATCGTACACATGCGACGCAAGCAAGCGCACGAAATCATCTGATGGCATTTTGAATTCATCGCTTACGGCGCGTTTGATTGCGCTTACATATTTAAGCTCTTCTGCCGTGCTTGCAATCGAGCTTATATCGAACGATGGTTTTGTAAGTTTTTGCAGTTCAGGCAATAAGTTTTTATCAATATCTAAAAGATCTAAAACAAGAAATGGCTTAGAATCCATTTTGTTAGCCTCATCTAGATCCATGTAAAAATTCCAAATTTGCCCATTTGTAAGCACGCCAATCCGTGCTTTTGTGCAAGCAAAATACCTATAAAGTTGGCTCGCGTTTTCAAGAGATAGCGGAGCACCTACTTTTTTACATTCAATTAAGATTTGTATCTGATTGTCAAGCACAAGTGCATAATCGACCTTTTCGCTTTTCTTTAACCCCACGTCAGCCGTAAATTCAGGGATTACCTCTTTTGGATTAAACACGTCATAGCCAAGCACATCACCGATGAATGGCATGATAAATGCGTTTTTAGTTGCTTCTTCTGTCTCAATACTATCAGCAAGCGTGCGCACCTTGTCTGCCACTTGTTTTACTTGCATTTCAAAATCCATTGTTCTCTCCTTATTTATTAGATTTAATAATATCTTCGCCTATAGCTATGAACAGGCATTTTTCTTTTTCGCTCATCTTGCGGTATAAGTATATGAGCTTGTTTTCGCAATTATCGTAATCCTCGTTATTTCCTTCTTTTAGATCAAATAATTCTCCGATGGTGCAATTGAAGTAGCGGGCAAGCTGTGCCGCTTGATCCATGGTAGGCGACGTACGCCCGTTTTCATAATTTTGGTACGTCTTGTACCCAATCCCAAACATGCTTGCTACCTCTGTTTGTTTAAGTTTACGTCCTCTCCTTTTTTCTTTTAAGCCCATTTCTTGCACCTCTCTTTCGTTAATTACGACACCTGCGCTGCTTGCCACCATACGACGACACCTATCAAGATCACGTTCTCATCTGCGGTTATAATCATGTCCTCATACACATCATTAAAGCTATCAGGGCTTAGCATAAGCGCATTTGAACCACGATAGTACTTACGCATGATAGCGCCGTAAGCTTCATCGCGCACAACGACGATAGCGCCATTCGCAGGCTCTTTATGCGGCGCAACTACAATGTGTGCGCCAGCAGGTATTACGTGGTTCATGCAATCGCCCTCAACGGGTAATACAAACGCGTCAGGATATGCACTTAATACGTGTGCAGGTACTTGTATATATGTATCGTCCGCACTATCCGTGTCATTCATAACGCTAGTGTGAACCTTACCAATCGTACGTAAAGGGAGCGTGGCTGTGCTTGCAACAGGTGTGAGCTTGTTAAGTGCGGGGATGGAAGTTGTATCGTCCATGCCGTTATCTTCGATAAGGTTGCTTTTCAAAATGTGAAAATGATCGGCAATTTTTTGTATAGCCCCTATGCGTGGCTCGGAAAAGCCACCTTCCCATTGCGAAACTGCGCCGCGAGATACTCCAGCAATTTTTGCTAATTCTTCTTGTGTAATGCCTTGTTGCTTGCGTAACTTAATAATGTTTTGCCTAATAGACATATTAAACGCCCCTTTGCAAACTTTTTTATACATTATATGCAACTCGTATTTGACAAGCAATGCTAGATATTCTAACATAACGATAGCAAAGCAAGCAAGGAAGGAGGTAATAATGACGATAACGCAAACACTAAAACAAGCCCGCGCCCAGGCTGGCTATACTCAACAATTTATAGCTAATGAACTGGGTATCTCTCGTCCTACATATGTAAAGATTGAAAACGACCCAAGTGTCGCGATGATTGCGCAAGCAAAGCGCATATGCACGCTTTTAAGTAAAAATTACGAGAATATTTTTTTGCACCATAACGTTAGTTAAATAAGCTATTGGCAGGCAAAGAAGGTACAACTCCTAGACCCACCATTTTTTTATATCCCATTTTCATATTTTCACCTGCACATATGCATCTTAATGCACGGTCTTGCGCGCGCGAAACAGTGCACGTTTCTGTTCATAGGGTAGTGCTGTGAACGGGAGTTATTCAATGTAGTTGCATTGCACAAACAGCTCATGTGACCGAAATGTGACCGTCAATGCCGCGCGTTATAGGTGCGTTACGGGCGCTTCGTCGGTGCTGTCGGCATATTCTGCAGGCAGGGGAGCATCGATGCGACGCCGTATAAGCGAATGGGCAGGCAGCGGTTTTAAGCACGTGAACTGGTAGTATTCTCCTGCTCTGTTCGCAACCGAAACGCGCTGTGGGGCCGAGCTTTGTTTTACCTGTTCATACGTAACATTTTGCTCAACAAACGGTATTTTGCCTTCGCGTGGCACCAAAAGGTGCACGTTGCTTATAGATATGGGGAACGAGTCGCAACCAGGCGCAATTACCTCAAGTGTGTCGCCGTCGAAAAAGCGGTTGCGACACAATACCGTAATGCGATACGTTTCTGTGCTCGTGCTGGCTTCGCCACTTGCGCATCCGGCACTGGCTTCGCTGGCACTGGCGCCGCACCCGCGTTCGACGCCGCAAACTTCGCCGGCGCTGCCTTCCGCATTATCGCAGGTACAAGGCTCACATTCCATGAAATCGGCAACGTGCAAGGCGTCTTTGATATAGCCATCGGCGTGCGTCGTTTGGTTCGGACGCCCAAAGTAGAAGCCCGTGCCGTAGGGCCGGTGCGAAATGGCACGCAAATCGTCGTGTGCGCGTTCAAGACTTCCGCCATCAAGCACGCGCCTGTACGCGCCCACCACGCTTGCAACATAAAACGAGCGCTTATTGCGGCCTTCAATTTTAAGCGAGCTTACGCCCGCGTCGCGCAGTTCTTGCAGGTGGTCTATCATGCACAAATCTTCGGCGTTCATAATGTAGGTGCCGCTTGCATCTTCTTCAACGGGGAAATACTCGCCCGGGCGCTTTTCTTCCACAAGCGCATAATTCCAGCGACACGATTGCGCGCAGGCGCCTTTATTAGCGCTTCTGCCAGTCATGGCGCTGCTCAAAAGGCAGCGGCCTGAATACGCCATGCACATGGCGCCGTGAACGAACGCTTCAATTTCCAGGCTTTCGGGAATGTTTTTCCGCAGCTCAGCAATGCTTCGCAGGCTCATTTCGCGCGCACATACGATGCGCGTTGCGCCCAGCGAGTGCCACATGCGCGCCGCCGCCGCGTTCATGATGCTTGCTTGCGTGCTGATATGGATGTCGCAATCGGGCGCCGCTTCCTTGGCAGTGGCAAGTGCCCCCATGTCAGACACAATAAATGCATCGGCTCCTGCGTTCGCAAGCGTTTTGCAGTAGTCGCGCAAGTGCGAAATTTCGCTGTCGTTCATAAGGATATTTATCGTAATATATACCGAAACAGAGCGCTCATGTGCGTATTCGATGGCATTGCACGCTTCAGCAAGCGAGAAATTGTCTGCACGCGCGCGCATGCCGAACTTGTCGGCGGCAAGGTACACGGCATCGGCGCCGTAGGCGATTGCGGTTTTCAGCTGCGCAATGCCGCCTGCAGGAGCAAGCAGTTCAGGTTTTTGGCGCAGCATGTCGTTGCGCTTCGTGCAATTATGATTCATGAATAAGACGCGCTCCTTGAGGCGTATCTTCTATGCAGTAGCCAAGCTCTTTCAGCTGGTCACGGATAGCATCAGCGCGCTGCCAGCACTTGTTGCGGCGCGCTTGTGCGCGCACTTCAAGCACGTAGTCAGCTGCTTCTTGCGCGTTGGCAAACGACGTTTGTGGCACACCTTGCGCCGCATGCTGCGCGGTGTTTTCCGCCGTACTTTCCGCTGCACCTTCGCCTTCAGCTTCAAGTTCGCGCGCGAGCGTTTCCGCTAACGCAACAAGCTTATCAGCATGAACGTAGTGATCGTCAGCGCTTTCAAACGCATCGTTGCTAATACCAAGCACGTTCATAATTTCTTTCAGCGCATCGATTGACGCTTGCAGCTCTTGATGGGGCGCATTCGCGCATTCCACCTGATGAGCAATAGTATTTAGAACGCCGCAATAATCAAAAATGACGCCCAGCGCCTTCGGTGTGTTGAAATCGTCATCCATCGCATCACGAAACGCGCTTAGAAACGCTTCACGCTCGCGAACAAGTGCTGCGCTTTGCTGCGCTGCATCATCCTGCGCTGCAGCATCGTGTGCATTGTTGCTTTGCGCTGCGTCGTGGCTTGCGTTAATTGCGCTACATTCCCCAGCGTTCGCATCGCTACTCGTACCAGCCCCGGTACCAGTACCGTTTTCCTGCTGCGCGTCGCATATCCACGTAAGCGTCGAAACGGTATTTTTGATGCGCGCGAGTGCCGTTTTTGCGCCCTCAAGCGCGTCATCCGAAAAATCAAGCGACGAGCGATAATGGGCCTGCAACATCAAAAAGCGCAGGTCGTTTGCGTCAACAGTTTCCAAAATAGTGCGCAGCAGCAAAAAGTTGCCAAGCGATTTGCTCATTTTTTCGGAATTGATTTGCAGCATGCCCGTGTGCAGCCAATAGTTCGCAAAGCCCGTGTGGTACGCCGCAATAGCTTGCGCGCGTTCGTTCTCATGGTGGGGGAAAATAAGGTCGCAGCCGCCTCCGTGAATATCGAAGGGGTAGCCAAGGTATTTGCGCGTCATAGCGCTGCATTCAAGATGCCAACCCGGCCTGCCCAAACCCCAGGGCGACTCCCACGCTGGCTCGCCCGGTTTCGCTTCCTTCCACAGCGCGAAGTCGGCGTCGTCGCGTTTTACCTGATGCGACGTGTCAAACCGCAGCTGACGATGCCCCGATTCAAGCTCGTCGATGTTCTTGTGAGACAAGGCGCCATATTCGTCAAGCGAACGCACCGAAAAGTACACATCACCTGCGCTTACGTAGGCATGGCCACCGCGTATCAGCGACTCAATAAACTCAATCATTTCAGGAATTTCTTGCGTTGCTTTCGGACGAATGTCGGGGTCAAGCACGTGAAGCGCGTGCATGTCTTCAATAAATGCCTGCGTATAGAACTGCGCAATCTCGCTTGCCGACTTGTGTTCCTCCGCTGCTCGCGCAATGATTTTGTCGTCAACGTCGGTGATATTTGACACGAAGCGCACCGCATAGCCGCGCCACGCAAGATAGCGCCGAATGACGTCAAACGACACAAAGGTGCGCGCGTTGCCAATGTGCACATAATTGTAGACGGTTGGTCCGCACACATACATGCGAATTTCCTTGTCGTGAAGAGGCGTAAAGGCGCATTTGTCACGTTTTTGGGTGTCGTATAGCTTAATCATTGCAACTCACTTTTATACGGTGTGAACAGGTTGAAATTGTGCATCCACAGAGCGTGCCTGCGGTGGTGTTTTGCAGACGTTTGGCAGACGTTTGGCAGACACGGGTTGGTGAAATTCCACGCGTCATTTTATCACAGGCTGTACAGTTGCGTATACAGCCTGCAAGATAAATGCATGTGTATGATTATTTTACTGCTTTTTGATGTGGCGCATTTGCAGTCACTTCGCAAAGGTGCTATGCAACACGGCACGCATTGCCGCGCCTTCGCGCAAGCTTACGGTGTCAGTTTGTCGAAGTGCAACTTTCGGGCGCTTCGCAGGCGTCTTTGTGTTCCTGTAAGCGCGTTTGCCGAAGCGCTATAAGTGCTTCGGCATGCTAACAGCACCTATCAATTTTGCTAGGTTTTGCCGTTTGCGGTCACGCGCGCTTGGCGCATTGTGACCGCTTTCACGTTCTGAAGCACGTAAATACCCGGCGCATTTTGCTAGGTTTCGCTTTTCAAAAACGCCCTCGCACCCCGCACGCAGCGCTTCTTCTTCATTATGATTTCTTATAAAACGCCACGTTTCCCCAGTTCGTGTTTTTTTATTAGAAATACTAATTTAACAAATTGCTACCTGTTAATTATTGTAGGTAGTACAGGAAGCGCAGAGAGATAGGGGACTTATGCCACTGTTACAAAATAAGGGGAAGCTTAAGGTTGCTGCTGGAGCTTTCGCCGCCGTTGCACTGGTAGTGGGAATTGTAGGATGCGCCCCCAAAGCAAATATGGGAAATCCAACGCCCGTTGTTACCGCGCCAACAAGTATTCCAGAGAAGAATTCGTTTGGCATCATTGGTACAAAGAGTTGGAAAGATCAGTATCCTAATCAGTACAACTCGTTTATGGAAAACGACAAAAACCCCTGGCCGCGTGCCAATGGAAAGGGAAGTCGTAACGCGAAGTATCCCGAGATGGTAACACTTGGCAAAGGCTACGGCTACGCAAAGTTTTTCTATGAAGCGGGCGGACATACCAGCTCAATGTATACGGCTACGCACAACGGCCGCGTGAATGAGAAAACGAAAGCAGGCTGCCTTGCGTGCAAAACGCCTGATGTTCATGAGATGGCTGCGCGTGATGGAAAAGGCGTGTGGCAACTTAACATGTTTAAGGTTGCCGAAACCGTAGAAGACGGCATTACGTGCGCTATGTGCCACGAGAACGAAAATCCTGGCAAGATGCATATCGAGCGTGCCGACTGGGTTCGCGCTTTGGGTTCAGGCATCAATAAGCGCTCGGCGTCGGGCGAAACCTGCGGTCAGTGCCATTGCGACTATTCGATGGATCCGGTAACCGGCGAGCCTACATCTCCTTACGATAACGTGGAAGGCATGACGCCTGAACGCGCGCTGAAGTGGTACGACGATCACAATTACGTCGACTGGACCTATCCTGAAACAGGCGCAAAGATGATTGCGGTTCGCCACTCAGAATTCGAGTACAACTATGGCGGGGATCGCGGCAATCACATGACGCAGCTTGGCTACGACTGCGCTGATTGTCACATGGAAGTAAAAACTGACGAAAAAGGCAATGCGTATCATTCGCACTTCTGGCAAAGCCCTCTGAAAAACGAAGAGCTGTTGAAGAAAGATTGCTCTAAGTGCCACAAAGATCTTAAAGCTGAAGTAAAAGCGTGGCAGGATGAAATTTATGGCCGCACGCATCAGCTGGGTATGCGCTGCGCAAGCTTCGTTCAGAATTTCGTTGCTGGCGTGCGTGCTGGCACGATAAACGAAGCCGACATGCCGCGTCTGCGTCAAATTCAGCGTGAAGCTACGTTCTACTGGAATTCTTCGTACGCTGAAAATTCTAAGGGTGCTCATTTCCCAGCGCGTTTCCGCGAAGTGTTGGATCGTTGCGAAGCATTGCTTAACGAGGGAGATAAGATTCTTGGTGTTGAGTCGTCTGCCGATAAGTTTGTAAGCGAATACGATCCTGCAAAAGAGTATCAATTTAAAGAAACGGCGAAGCAGTACTATGACGCCCATGACCAGCGTTAAAGGGCGGTGAGTGTATGACTAGCAAAGATACAGCACCTAACGCTCAGGCGCCAAAAAAAGCGCGATGCCCCATGAAGCGCGGTAAGAAGTTTGGTATTTGTGCAGCTATTGTAATTGTTATGGCTGGAGCCGGCATTGGGTTTTGGCATTGGCATGAAACGCCAGGCTTTTGCGCAGCTATTTGCCATAACATGGATCCGTATCTTGACACCTACCTTCAAGATCAAAACGCTCCTGGTATTGACAAGTACGGCAATGCCGTCAGCGATACTTCGGCCATGCTTTCAACGCGCCATCGCCTAACGCATACAACGGCAAAGCCTGAAATTCGCTGCATGGATTGTCACCATCCAGTAATTGCGCAGCAAATGCAAGAGCTTACCGAGCAAATTAGCGGAAATTATCAGCTGCCGCAAACCGAGCCGAATGCTCATCAGCTGGTGGAATGGGAAAAGGCCGAACCTACGCAGTTTTGCTCGAATGAGAATTGCCATTCGTACTTGATGGGCGCCGACGGATTAGTGAACCGTGCGAACCTTGAAAAAGTTACGGTGAACAGGAAGTTTAATCCGCACTCGCAGCATCATCCAAACCTTGAGATTCAGTGTACCGATTGTCATAAGGGTCACCGCGCAAGCGTGTTAGTGTGCACGGGTTGCCACGAGCATGAAAACGTTGAACTGCCTAAAGGCTGGGTTACGAAAGCGGAAGGCGATAAGATTCTTGCTAACGCCAAAGCGAACCCGTATGTTCAACTGTCGAACCGCTAAGGCGTTCATAGCGCGATAACGGCACAGGAACGCTGCTGAATGAGAACGCAGCAGCACTGGAACGTGTCGGTGCGGGAACGCAGCATCGCGGGAACGCAGCAGCGCTGCTTGATGCATGAAACGATTAAAAAGCCCCTCACTACGAGGGGCTTTTACATAGGGATTTAATTCCTAAAAAATATTGGCGTAATCGGTAGTACTACCGGCTACGCCAATTTTACTTATGGAGTGGAGCATCAACTGCACCCCAATAATTTCACCGTATTCAACTGGTTTTACTTAGTTCTTGTGTCTGATACGTTTCAGATTTTTCTACATACATCTTGTCTACAAAGGTTTGAATAATTGTTAACGCAACAAAAGAAGAAGGTGAGTATTACACACCACATGACGCTGTTCAGCTTATTGCCAGCTTGATTGAACCTTATGATGGAATTTTATTTGAGAACACAACAACATATTTGATACATTTTAACGGCATCGCCGCTTAGGGTACGAGTCTAATACCAAGGGGTACGAAATTGAATAAGGGGTATGAAAACTAATGCACTAACCCTAAAACAAAAGGGACTGACTGCAAACATGAGCACGCAGGAGTCCCCCTTTTCATAATAATTGGAGTTGCTAAATTAAAATAAATTTGTTCAACTGAGTTGCCAGTTACTTGTCTTATTAAGTATTTTCTGGAAATCTTTATATATTCCTTCTTCTTTTATTAACTGCTCATGCGTTCCCTGCTGTACCAGCTTTCCTTGGTCTATGACTAAAATATTGTCAGCGAACTGGATTGTGTTTAGCCTGTGGGCAATAACGATCAATGTTTTTCCTTTGACCAAGGCGGATATGGCTTGTTGAATTAAATGCTCGTTTTCAGGATCTACACTGGCAGTTGCTTCATCTAATATAACGATAGGTGCATCTTTTAGTATGGCACGAGCAATGGATAAGCGTTGTTTTTCTCCTCCTGAAAGTGTCGAACCGCCTTCGCCAAGCATCGTGTTATAGCCGTTTGGTAAATTCTCAATAAATTCATGACAAGCTGCCTTTTTGGCAGCTTCTTTAATCTCCTCGAAGCTGGCTTCCGGTCTGCCAAAACGAATGTTGTTCAATATCGTGTCATGAAACAGATAGACATGCTGAAAAACGATCGAAATATATCGCAGCAGAGTATCACAAGTCATTTCTCTGATATCATGTCCATCGATAGAAATAGACCCATGATTGACATCATAGAATCTGGCAAGCAAATTACAGAGTGTTGTTTTACCGGAACCGGAGGGTCCCACGATGGCTAAAGTTGAATTTTCGGGAACAGAAAAGCTCACATTATCGATAATATTTTTGTGATCGTAAGCGAAGGATACGTTCTGATAAGAAATGTCAAAATTGTTTAAAACAATATCTTTTGAATCTTCGTCGATATACTTTGCCGTCTTAATTGTTTGAAGTTTGTCCAGCGCTGCTCGCATCATTTCCAAGGTGTGAGAAGCAGTAGTTACCGTTTCCAAACGAGTAAACATAACAAATGAAAAGATCACTATCATGAGCATGATAGGCAGAGAAATTTCACCGTGAATGGTTTGAAGGCATACCATAACAGCGATTGCTACGGAGGTCAATTTTAGACTTAACTGGTAAAGACCGTTCGTCCACATGTAATCGTTTTCTATTTTTATGTTGATGTCACGTTGATCGGAAAAAGATTTTTGTAGTTCCGCAACGGCGCTTGCTGTTCTCCCATACGATTTAATAACCGTTATTCCACGGATAAATTGGAGTGTTGCGTTAATCATGCTATCATTGGCTTTCTGGCGTACCGCTGTGTTTGCTCGGCTATCTTTCACCAGTCGGCGCTGGAAAAATGCAGAACATAATACACCCACTAAAGCAACAGTTGCTACTTTCCATGAGAAAAAAAGGATGCTTAGAATCATGGCAAGAGTCTGCAAATAAGCTCCGATAACTGTATCCGTCATCTTCATGGCATACAATTCCAAAGTAGATAAGTCGGTTGTAACTGCTCCCGCAATTTCACCGGTCTTGTGACGATCAAAAAAGCCAAGGGAAACTCGCTTTAATATATCGCCTATCTCGATGCGCTCCTCGGCTGTTTTCTCATAAGCAATGCTTTCTTGAAAAACAGCCCGCAGATAGGAGAAGAAGAAACGACCTAAAACACAGAAAACCATAAACAAAAGCGCCCATAAAGCTTCCTTTGTGTGCAAACTCCTGAGCCCTGCTGTATCCTGCAGCATAAGGTTCAGAACATAAGCCGCTCCCATCAAGGGAAAAGCAATAAAGAAATTCTCTAATAACGACCAGACGATGCCCCAGTAAAATCTTTTTTTATAAGAACCTGTCCAATCAACGATACGTTTGATCATGGTAAACATTTATTTATCCGCTCCTTTCTCTTGATTGGATGCCGCCCATGCTTTGCCACCAACATGTGCTTCCCACATGGAGCGGTAAAGGGAGCAAACCTTCAAAAGTTCATTCTGCGTTCCTTCCGCCACTTTTGTGCCTTCCTGCAAAACAACGATTTTGTCGGCATTTTTTATCGTAGAAAGTCTATGGGCAATCACTAACAGCGTCTTGCCACGCGTTAGTTCATTAATCGATTTTTGGAGTTGAAGTTCATTTTCTGGATCAGTAAATGCGGTTGCTTCATCCAAAACAACGATAGGGGCATCTTTTAGTATTGCCCTGGCAATTGCTATACGCTGTTTTTCACCGCCCGACAGTTTATCTCCCGCTTCTCCAGCCGGCGTGTCCCACCCTTGTTCTAAACGTGAAATAAACTCCTCGCATTGTGCCATATGAGCGGCCTGAAACACCTCTTCTTTTGTTGCGGCCGGATTGCCTACGCGGATATTTTCAAAAAGGGACATATTGAAAAGAAAAGTATCCTGAGAAACATAGCTGATGAGTCCTGAGAGCTGTTCAAGTGGCAAAGAGCGTATATCCTTTCCTCCGATACAAATACATCCCTGATTCACATCCCAAAAACGCAAAAGTAATCGAGATAAGGTAGATTTTCCTCCGCCGGAAGGACCTACCAAAGCTACGAAAGATTCCTCGGGTATTTCTAAAGAAAAATCTTTAACGACAGGTGCTTGAGCCTCTTCATAAGAAAATGTGACATCCTTATATGAAATGTCATAACCGGACGGTTCTTTCGGCTCTTTTTCATCCGGAAGCTCTTGCAAGTCTAAAATTTTCTGAACATCCAGCAGAGCGTATTCAATGGATTTATAGCCGTTGACAGCTGTCGTAAAGTATGAAACGGGACCTACCAGACTTAAGGAAAGAATGATAGTAAGCGTTAGTTCAGCAGGTGTTAGATTTCCTGTAGCATAAAGCAAGATACCTGCCGGAAGAATGCCTAACAGTGTGCTCGGCAGTATCGCCGCTGCAAAATTCATCAGCGGCCAAGTGGAGCGAAACCAATCTAAAGTAAAATCTTTAAAGGACGTGATTGCATTCGTGTATTTTTTATAGGATTTACTGGATTGATTAAAAGCCTTAACAACTTCAATGCCTTCCACATATTCCACAATCACACTGTCCAGTTTTTTAGAAGCTTTCATATAGCTGTCATATTTGCTGTTAAATGTCTTCATGACGATCGCATAGGCAAGCCCGCCACAAGGAATGCAGGCAACAGATGCCAATGCGACTTTCCAATTCCATACCAGCATGAAAATAAATACGATAACAGGAAAAATCAGATTCGATAAGCCTTCCGGTATCAAGTGTGCCAAAGGTAATTCAATCGTTTCTACGCGGTCAACAATAATGCTCTTGAGTTCACCGGCGGTTTTTCCTGTTACAGTTCCAAGCGGCAAGCGCATTAATTTATCGGTCAGTCGGCTTCGTATATTTTTAAGAATATGGTAGGCGGCATGGTGAGACCGATTCGTTGAGATTGTGTGAAACAAGACTTTAAGGCCATATCCTGCGACGCACAAAAGGAACCAAGGGACAAGTGAATGCACAGAAATTTGACTGCTATCTTGTACTTTTGAAAAAAATACAAGAAGGACTTGATAGATCCCAAAATAAGGCAAAAAACCACAGAAAACGCTTAGTACGGCAAATAGAATAGATAGTATAAACTGTGGTTTTGCACTGTCTGCAAAAGACAGAACAATCGGCAATATTCTTTTTTTGCTTTTCAAAATAAAAACACCTCATTTCTAAACTGTTTTGGTCGAAGAGAAATCAACGTATTCTCTAAAACAGTTTATGAAATAAGGTGTGGTCCGTTCCACCCTCTAATGGGAAAACAGCCCCGTTCAGACAAGAGTTTTTCTATAGTCTCGTGGCGTTAATCCACGAAGGGACTTAAAGGCAGCCGAAAACTTGGATGGGTTTTGGTAGCCTAAATCATTCGCAATTTCAAGTATGCTCTTCGATGAATCTTGTAAGAGCAAAGCCGCTGCATTAACGCGATACTCTTTCATATAGGCATAAATCGATTTTCCATAAATAATTCTGAACGCTTTTTTCATAGATGTGAGTGGCATATCAATGAAACTCGAACATTCGGTTAACGTATAAAATCGGTCAAGACGTGAAGTCAACCTTTTTTCCAAAGATTTGATCTTAGTTACTTGGGCAAAATTTAAATAGTCGTTTTGTTGTTTTGCTAAAGAAATATCCATACCATCCAAATAAAGAAGAAGTTCTAATACCTTAATTTTCAGATAAGGAACTCTATCTTTTTCAGGAATTTGATAAATTTCGGCTAAGATATGGTTCGCTTGTGGATTGGAACGCATAATAAAGGTTTCATAGCCTTTTGATGTTCTACAGAATTTGTTTTTCAAATTTTCCACATCAACCGGAAATCCGTTTAATAATGTCCTTATCGTTTCAGAACCCTGCGGAAAGAGAATGCTGATTGTGATTCCGTGATAGTGTTTAAGTGGAAAGTAAAACTCTCCGCAATGCTGGGTGCGTACTTCCATCTGCAAATCACCAGCACTGATATAAGTGTACTTTTCCGGATGAATGCTATTTTCTATTCTGCCTTCTTTACAGTAATCAATGGTGAACATCGATTGATGCGGCTTGAAAGCTGAGTAGCAAGTTTTGAGATGAAAGTCATTAAAAAGTACAAAGACGCCTTCGAAAGGGGAGTAGCAAGTCATCGTCCCCAAGCCGGTTTCATCATGCAAAAAAAAGAT
This sequence comes from uncultured Coriobacteriales bacterium, assembly GCA_946892075.1. GTDB lineage: Bacteria > Actinomycetota > Coriobacteriia > Coriobacteriales > Eggerthellaceae > Berryella. Next base: position 9,165 of record CAMPNZ010000005.1, on the reverse strand, counting down.
AGAACTGCCATCTTCTCGTTTCTGCATTGTGATATTATCTCCCATATTACCCAAGGCGTTCATTGTCATGAAACCTCCTCTCTAAAAAAATTCTGCAATTTCTGTACTGTCGTCTGGTTCAAATCATATTGCTCCTTAATCTGCCCATCTTTCATTTCAATAATATGCTGACAGGCAAGAGCAATAAACTCCGGATCATGAGTAATAATTAAGCATGTTTTTCCTAAAAGAATTATTCTCTTTATAATTTGTGCAAAATGCTGCATGTTTTCCAAATCAAGACCACTGGTCGGCTCATCAAAGATTAACACATCTCGATTGCTCATCAGAGCGGAGGCTACTGCAACACGCTGCTTTTGCCCTCCTGAAAGAGACATGGGATGTTCATCTTTAAAGCCATCCAGATGGAGTTCTTGGAGTATTGCCTCGGCTGCAGAATGATTTTCTTCTTCCTGAGAAATCAAAAGCTCTTCCATAACCGTTTCTGTAAACAACTGATGATTTACTTCCTGTTGCACAAGATAGGTCAGATCACGTCTTTTTTTAGGTGGAAAAGTCTTGTTTTGATAGATCAGTTTGCTTTTATCTTTTTTCACCAGCCCGCAAAGAAGTTTGGCAAAAGTGGACTTGCCGGCACCGTTTGAACCTATGAGAGCTGTTGCCCTTCCCAGAGGAAGTTGAAACTTCGGAATATTCAATACGCTTTGCGTATTGTGGTAGGAAAAATTCACATCGTAAAGCTCTAAAAAATCTTTCGTCGGCGATAATGGATCGGAAGCTCCAAATGAAAGCTGTTTTATGTCCGGAATACGTATCCCATGCGTTTCATAAAACGAACTCGGTAACTCGAAAAAGTTAACGCCTTGATAGTCTCCGATCATCTCGCCGGCATCAAGCAATATCACACGATCCACTAAATTTTTTAAATAATGAATGCGATGCTCGGCAATAACGATTGTTTTTCCCTCATCTTTCCAAAATCGTATCATCCCTTGCAAATTTGAGATAGCGGAAAAATCAAGATTAGCACTTGGCTCATCCATAAGAACAAGATTGGGAGAAAGCACAGCCACAGAGGCACAAGCAATTTTTTGTTTTTCTCCAGAAGAAAGATGAAACAAACTCTTTCCCATCAATCTCTCAATATGCAAAGAGGATACGATTTTGTTATAGCGCAATCGAATATCTTCTTTTGACATACCTAAATTTTCACAGGCAAAAACCAGTTCACTATCCGTATCTACATTAAAAAACTGGCTGCGGGGATTCTGAAATACGCAGCCAACAATCGGCGCGAGTTCATACAGGGCAAGCGTTTGTGGACTTTTACCAAAAACAGATACACTTCCCAAACTTTTCCCTTCATAGTAATGAGGAATAAGTCCATTTAAAGCTCGTATTATGGTCGTCTTACCGCATCCGGACATTCCCGTTAAAAGAACGCATTGACCGTCAGGGATACTCAGATTGATATTTTTAAGTGTACTTTGGTCAGAGGATGTATAGGAAAAAGAAAAATTTCTTATTTCTATCATGACGAACCTCCGATCATATAAAAGATAAGTACACACAAGCTAACAAGGCAAAGCATCAGAAAGAGTATATCCTGCAAATGGAATCCAATTTTACAGACATTGGTGCGCCTAAGCGGCGCGCCTAAGCCACGCGTTAAAGCAGATGCGGAAAGTTCGTCACCGATTTTTACGCAGGACACCATCAGCGGAACCAAACGATATTCCACAGTTTTCCACGGTTTTGAACCACCTAAAGAGATGCCTCTCATTTTCATTGCATCGGCTATGGCGTGATACTCTTCCAAGATGGTAGGAAAAAAGCGAAAAACAACGGAAAGTGGAATCGTAATCTTGGTAGAAACACGCATGCGTTCCATTGCTGCCATAAACTCGCTGATTTTCGTTGAGCTGATCAAATAGGTACCCATGGCAAGCCCCGGCATCATGCGAACAAAAATACCGCAAAAAGCCACCAACAGAAAACCTAAAAATCCGGTAACGAGCGGCAAAAGATATATCTGCCCTACATATGCCGCCATGAATAAAATGGCGTATATGGCGGCATATTTCCACTTGCTTTCAATAAGAAACAGTATAAAGGGAACGGATATAAGAAGTATTCGAATCGGGGCCAGCCAATATCCATGTCCTCCTCCCACAACGACAGCAGCGATGGTAAAGACAAGAAGTATTTTTGTTCGAGGATCAAGAAATTCTTTTTTTGATCGCGTTTGAATAGGCTGCATGATGGATTACACAATCCCGGCGCGTTCGAATTGCTTTTTTAGAAGGGAACGTCCAATCAAAGCACCAAGGATGCCCGCGATAAATATGCCTACAAGTAATGGGATCAAACTCCAGTCCGGAATAACCTTCATAAGTGCATCCGCATAGGCCTTTCCGTAACCGCCTTGTGCTAAATTTTGATAATAAGCATCACGGCTAATAACAATAGGAATATAGTTGCCGATCAGCCATATTGAAAAAATACCTTTGCTGAGAATTACTTTTTTTGCACTGGAATAATCCGAGGATTTTAATAACAAATCCGCTAAAAGGCCTGCGATAAGTCCGGTGAAAGGTGCATATACGCCCATTCCCATGACCCCGATTAGCAGCCCAAGCAAAAATCCCATAATGGTTATAAGCCCAAACTTTTTCGTTTTGCTCACAAACAACACATACGGAATACCGTCAATAAGCGGCACGATGATGCCTAAAAGCGGAATAAATATTGGCATGTAACCCAGCATTGCTACTGCCATGCAAAGAACAAACATAATGGCAGTAAAAATACCTGTTGTGATCAAATCTTTTGCTTTAATTCCAGATGATTTTTTCATACGATTAACCTCCATTGAGTTAGAAATTGCTAACTTAGCCCATTTGATTAAACCTCGTTAAGGGGATTTCATTCAACCCCGATTAAAATAAAAAGCTCCATTCGGACATTTTATAGAACCTTGATTTCTGAGTCATTTCTGAAGGTTATGCGGATGTCTTCTTTGCTGAATACCGTGATATGATCTACAAGAGCACAGAAGCTCTGTTCGTCGAATGTTTGCAGAAGCCTGTCTTGTTTTTGTAGCTGCTTCAGGCAGAACTTGATATCGGCTTTGGTCGCCTGCATCTTTTTGAGCTTTCCTTCGATCTTCGCTAAGGCCGCTTTTTATCATTGCAGAAGCGTTCCAGGTCTTCGTACTTTGCTTGGTACTCGCTCTGGTCTTGCGGGATGGCAGCATTTTGGCGGATAAGATCTTCGATCATCTTGGCACAGACATCCATCTCACTTTCCAGCTTTGTTTTTTCGCCTTCCAAGGTATGAGTATCACAAACGCCTCCGACAATCTCTTGTAAGCCATTAAGAATCTCATCTTTATTTTCTATGAGCTTGTTAGTCGCAGAAAGGACGGCAGTTTTTAGCTCCTCATCGGTAAGATGCATTCCGTTTTTGCAGGGAGAGTTTTTCTTGCAGTGCTTGTTGCATTGCCAAATGACCTGCTTGCATTTGTCTGTGGAATGCCAGACTTTTGAACCGAGCCTTGGCTCGCATTCTCCGCAGTAGACCTTGCCGGAGAATAGTCTCACACCGCTGTGCCTTCCTTTTCACTTTTGCAAGAGTACGACGAAAATCGAGAGAGTTTCCGTAAAATAGGATTGACCTTTGAAGAAAAGGCATTCTATGATATTTTGATTGCTCTTCGTGACCAGCATAATTTTGAATATGGCATTGACAAAGAAGTCAACGGTGTTGTTATAAATGATAAGTGTAAGGAGCTTGCTAGAAAGGTTAAAGAAATCATCGATATTAAGTCTTCATTTGCAGACTGGCTCAACAATCAGAATGTACGTAATCAGTTAAAGCTTGATGTCAAGATTTGTTTGGTTAAGAACGGCTATCCGCCAAAGTATTGTCCTGAAGTCTTTACAAAGGTTATGGAGCAGGTAGAAAATTTTGAGGAGCATGCTGAAACAACCCTAGGAAGTAAGTTTGATTTGTTTGCTAATTCTGCTCCCATGTCGCAATCTATGTTAGTTGAAGAGGATGGTGCTTCATATAGCAAGAAAAATTAAGTAAGGCATTTGAACGCCAATTAGCAAAATAAAAGTATCGGTACTCGAGCATAAGAAAACGACCACACAAATTATTTCTACTCTTGTATGGTCGTCATTTCTTATATTCCCGCTTAAAGGCTTTCAGACGGTTTTCTTAATCTCTTATTGAAGCCCCTCACTACGAGGGGCTTTTTGCGGTGTCCGGGGCCTTATGCTAAGCGCCCGCGCGAAGTTAGTGCTGTTCAGGAGCACTGCCTTGCGCAGCGTCAGCACCAGCGTTCGCCGTATCAGCTGCTTTTTCGCCAGCATCACCAGCAGCGTCAGCATTCGCGCTGGCTGCCTTTTCAGCAGCCTTTTTCTCGTCTGCTTGTTTGGCTGCCAGCTCAATTTGTTCGATAATCGTATCCAGCTTATGATCAACGTCATACTCTTCAACTTTGCCCATATCGCACAGATGCGCAAACGCCGGATCAAGCGGCAGCGTTGCATACGCAGGAATTTGGTAGCGCTTCGCAACGAAGCGACCCTGCGGTTCTCCAAAAATATAGTGCTCTTTGCTGCATTCGTCACACTTAAAGTACGCCATGTTCTCAACCAGCCCCAGCACCTGCACGCTCATGTCGTGCGCCAAGTTCACCGCTTTGCCGACGATCATGGCAACAAGTTCCTGAGGTGCAGAAACAGTTACAATACCATCAATAGGGAAGGTTTGCATAACCGTTAGAAATACATCTGAAGTTCCCGGCGGCATATCAACAAACAGATAGTCGAGGTCTTCCCAGTTCGTTTCTTCCCAAAATTGCTTGAGAATGCCCGTAATAACAGGACCGCGCCACGCCACCGGAATGTCGTCTTGCGGAAGCATCAAGTTGATGGACATAATTTTGATGCCGCTATTGCTAAGCGCTGGGTTAATGCCATCGGCATCAGCTGATACGCGATTGCTTACGCCAAAGGTTTTTGGAATAGAAGGCCCAGTAATATCGGCATCAAGAATGCCAACCTTAAACCCGCGTTTGCTCATTTCGCTTGCAAGCAGCGACGTCACCAGCGATTTTCCAACACCGCCTTTTCCTGAAACAACACCAACAATATGTGATACGTTTTTACGTGCATTTTTTGGCATTTCTATAGGTGCAGTGCGAGATCCGCAGCCTGCGACTCCGCAACTTGAGCAACCGCCAGAGCCACACCCTTGTTCACTCATAGTGTCCCCTTCTCATAGTAGTGCGATGGCTTTGTGCATCGCAATTTTATTGTACGTCAAGTTTTGCTGAGCGTGAACGAAAATACCAATTGTCGCTTTCTTGTTTTATGAAAAATTTAGTCGGCGCGCGCAGCGCGTTTTGCGTCATGCAATGGGTATAATAGAAGCGTGAGACCACACGAAAGGATGAAGCAATGGATGAAACATTACGCGTAACACCCAGCGATATCGATGCTGCTCAAGCGGCATTTTTTGCTGACAAATCGCATATTATAGCCAAGAATGCCGTTTGCGGAAAAGGCGTGCGCGATGTTGCACACGTGCCTGAACAGGTAGCGAAAAATACCACGGTGTTCGACGTTGAAGTTAAGCAAGGTAAGCGCACAAATCAGAAACGCTCAGGGCGCTGCTGGATGTTCGCGTCCTTAAATACCATGCGTATGCGCGTCATGAAAAAATACAAGCTTTCAACCTTTGAACTTTCGCAAGCATACCCCTTGTTTTGGGACAAGCTTGAAAAAAGCAACTGGTTTTTCGAGAACATCATCGACACGCGCGAGCAAGCAGTGAACAGTCGCGAAGTGGCGTTTTTGCTAACCGACCCTATTTCTGATGGCGGTCAGTGGGATATGTTTAAGGCGCTCGTTGCTAAATACGGCGTGTGCCCCAAGGAAGCAATGCCAGAAACTGCCTGCTCAAGCAATACATCCGACCTTGATGCCTACCTTACGCGCTACCTGCGTTCGTGCGCAAAACAGCTGCGCGATGCTCATGCGCAGGGTTCGACGGTTGAACAGCTTCGCAGCATGAAGAAAACCTACATGCAAAACGTGTATTCGTTGCTGGTAACCTGTTTAGGCCAACCACCTGCGAAGTTTGATGTTCGTTTGCGCGATAAAGACGACAAACTGGCGCTGAGCGGTACGTTCACACCGCTTGAATTTTTCAAGGAAGCGGTTGCGCTTAACCTTGACGATTACGTTTCGCTTATTTCGGCGCCCACCGCAGATAAGCCATTTAACAGGGTGTATACCGTTTCACGTTTAGGAAATGTTGTTGAAGCGGGTGGTGTTCGCTATATCAACCTTACGCCTCAAGAGCTGAAAGATGCAGCAATTGCCCAGCTGAAAGACAATTTGCCTGTGTGGTTTGGTTGCGATGTGATGCAGTCGTTTTTGCGTGAAGAGGGCATTATGGATTTGGATGCGCTTGATATTGACACGCTGTTCGGCTTTGACATTATGGCCGGCTTCGATAAGGCGGCGCGTCTTGATTACGGCGAGTCGCTGATGACGCACGCTATGGTGCTTGAGGGAGTAAATTTTGACGCCGACGGCAAGCCAAGCTTGTGGAAGGTGGAAAATAGCTGGGGCGATGATCACGGCAAGGACGGCTTTGATACGCTTGCTGATTCGTGGTTTGATGAGTACGTGTATCAAGTGGTTGTTGATAAGAAATATCTTCCCGCTGATAAGCGCGCACTTTTTGAAAGCGACACGCCGATTGTGCTTGATCCGTGGGATCCTATGGGTTCGCTTGCATAAAGCAGCTAAGGTGCGGGAACGTGCTTTCGCGCACCAGCGCGCACATGAGCGCTGGTGCGCTGGTGCAGAAACGCAGGATAACCGTGAAAAACAATAACCTAAAAATCCTCAATAGCCTCAAGAAGGAAAACGATACTGGTGCGTCGTCAAAGCAGGCGCCGCACAACCATGCGCTTGATGCGTCAAGCCATAAGCGCTCTGTTGTTGCAACTATCTGCACCATTGCAATATGTCTTTTCCTGCTTTTACCAGGCTTGATGCAGGATCACGAAAAAGCGGTGCAAAGCGCGGCACACCGCACATCTTCCTCGGACATTCCTTCGTTATCGGTAAAAGATTTCGATACGTACGCTTCTTCAGCAGCGCAGCAACAACGCAGTGCGCTCTACGATGCGCAGCATTTGAACAGCAATGCCGCAGGTAAGGGCGCGGGTGGCTCTGCTGCGAAGGATGATGCGGCGAAGAAAAGCGCAGCAAATTCCAGTGTAGCGCCCCCAGCGGATGCGGCGGCGTCGGCAGGGCAGGTTCCCTCCGAGTTTGACCCCCAGCGCGACCGCAACTTCTTTCGCTATCTTGGCCACGCTGATATTTCGGCAGCGCTTGACCTTGCACCTGGTGAGATACGTTATTCAGCGCTTGACTCGCTCGGGCGCACCGGCAGCGCGTACGCGCTTCTTACGCACGAAAATTTGGATGTTGGCAAGCGTCCACGAGAAAATATATCAGCAATTCATCCGTCGGGTTGGCATAATAATCAGCGCGTTGAGATTACCTTTAACGATAAGAACAATACCGTGTACCATGGATACTTTTACAATCGCTCGCACTTGATTGCGCATTTTTTGGGCGGCGATGATAAAGCCTACAACATGGTTACCGGCACGCGCGTGCAGAACGTTGGCGACAATCGCGGCTATGGCGGCATGGCGGGTCCGGAAAGTATGGCGCGCTCGTATTTTAACAAAAACCCTGATGGAGTCCTGTATTATTTAGTAACGCCGCTGTATGTGGGCGATGAGTTAGTGCCGCGCAGCGTTATCGTGAATATGCAGTCGGCTGACGGACATTTAAGCCGCAAGCTTGAAGTGTTTAATGTGGCGCCCGGCTTTACCATCGATTATAAAACGGGCAACTTCTGGAAAAACTAGCTTTCAGCAAGCCGCACCTTACCACGTGCGATGTGAAACTGCTCTGTTCAGCTGTTTTCGGTACACGAAATACACGATAAGCGCCACCGGTAAAAATGCCAGCAAACACGGATAAAAGGCCTGAATAGGCACGTATGCGAATAAACACCCACCAAGAACAGGCGCAATTACCATGCCAAGATCGATGCCAAAATAAAAGGTTGAACTGGCAAGTCCTTGTTCTTTCATGGGCGCAAGCATCATGGCAGTTGCCTGGTTCACCGAGTAAATTATACCGTAGCCAACTGACAAAAGCCCAGCTGAGAAAATCATTGCAGCAAGCGTATGCACAAATATCATGCTTATCAAAAACGCGCTTGTAGCAACAAAGCACAGCCAAAACCACACGCCGTAGCGAACGCGGTCAAAGTATTTCTTGAAGAACAGGCGTATGACCAGCAAAATGATAGCGTAAAAAATGAAGAACAAGCCTGCTGAAACGGGACTTTCGATATGTTGGAGATACTCTACCAAGTCGGCTTGTGTTGCAAAATAGGGCATCGAAAAGCACAGCATCAGCAACGTAATGGGGAAGGCGTTTTTTTGGAACACCCGCACGCCCCTAAACGCCTGCGTCCACGAAGTGCGCGCGTTTTGGTTTGCAACAGCGTCCGCGCCGTCAGCCCCAGCACCCGCATTCGTGCCTTCACGCGCGGACGTATCTGCGTTCTTGTCATCAGCATCTTCATGCTGCGCTGTTCGCTTTGCAACCAGCACTGCTTCTCCCTTATTCTGAACGCATTGCACCAGAAAAAACACCAGCAGCGCTGCAACGGCTCCCAGCACAAAGGTTTCGCGATAGCCAATCACGTTATACAGCGCAATGCCGATTGCGGGAGCAACAGCCATTGCAAGCGCATTCATCAGGCCATACATACCCATCGCTTCACCAACATGGTCGCGCGGAACTACAAGGCTTAGCCACGTTGTCATGCAAACGGTAGCGAGCACAAATCCTACGCCGTTCACCAGGCGAAACAGCAGCAACAGCTGGCTGGTGGGGCTTATGCAATAGCCCACAACGCCGATAAAAATAAGAACGCTGCCAATTACCGACAGGCGATATTTTGAGATATGGTCCGATAAATTCCCAGCTAACGGGCGCAAAATAAGCGCAATGATGCTCATCGATCCCGTAACGATACCTGCGAAAATTT
>CAMPNZ010000004.1 GCA_946892075.1 uncultured Coriobacteriales bacterium | reverse complement strand
CGCTTTATACTTTTTTACAAAAAACGAATAGATGAAAGGGCTATTCGAATTTCACAAAATGAGAAACCGCTCGTTACGCTACGCGCTTGCGTGCGCTAAGCGTTTTGTGGTTTTACATGAACGCGACGTTTTACACCTTGCGTAAACTCAAGTGTTCCTTCGCACAACGCGAACAAGGTGTCGTCTTTACCGCGACCAACATTTTCACCGGGATGAAAATGGGTACCACGCTGACGCACGATAACTTGACCTGCTTTTACAAGCTCGCCACCGAACTTCTTAACGCCTAAACGCTGCGCCTGAGAATCGCGACCATTACGAGATGATCCAAGACCTTTCTTGTGTGCCATTGTTTATCCTTCTTTCCTGCTATTTAGCTTGTGCGCTTGCAGCTGCTTTTTCAGAACCAACAGACACAATGCGAACGCGCGTAAGTTGCTGACGGTGACCATTAAGCTTTTTGTAGTTCTTGCGCTTCTTGAATTTGAAAACAAGCTGCTTTTCGCCACGATATTGCTCGAGAACTTCAGCAACAACCTTCGTTTTTGACGCTTTTTCTGCATCAAAGGTTGATTTCTTGCCATCGATAAGGCACAAAGTTTGCAACTCTACCTGAGCGCCAGCTTCTGCATCAATCTTTTCGATGCTTAAAATATCACCAGGTGCCACGGTATATTGTTTGCCACCCGTTTTTACAATTGCATACATGAATGGTCTCCTTGAATGTATTAAAACGCGAAAAATTACTTTATCAGCAATCGGGAAAATAGTCAACGTCGTAGCGGCATTTTTTCGGGATTATTGAGGATTTATGGAGGCACGCGTCAGCGGCGCATCTACAAGGGGAAACGCAGACGCTTACTGCAGCGCGGGTGCATGCATCCAGTTGTGATTCAACGGTCCCGAGCCCTTTCCCAAATTCAGCTGCGCCGAAAGCGCACCTTGCACATAATTTTTTGCATACTGGACAGCGTCCCGCGTGCTTCTTCCCTGCGCATAGGCACACGCAAGCGCCGACGAAAGCGTGCAGCCGCTTCCGTGATTGTTCTTGTTATCGATACGCTGCGCGCGAAACCACACCACACGTCCGTCGGGATACGCCAGCACATCGCTTGCATGGCCGTGCGCATGTCCGCCTTTCACCAGCACGCGCGTTTGTGTGGCGCGCGCGATGCGAAGTGCTGCAGCTTCTTGCTTATGTTCGCTGCTGGCAAGTGTTGTTTCATCCGTGGGAACGGGTGTTTGTGCTGCGGGCGCGATGGTAGCGGGAACGGGTGCTTCATCTGGCGCGATGGTAGCGGGAACGGGAGTGCCATCACCGCAAGCGTCATCGTTCGCAACCACGACGTCATCGTCCGCAACCACGCCGTCCGAAGCTGCAGCATCAGCACCCAGCGCGTCCACCAGCACGCGCGCTTCGTGCAAGTTCGGCGTGATAAGCTGCGCAAGCGGCACAAGCGTTTCAAGCAAGGCGGCAACGGCATCGCGTTCAATCAGCAAAGCGCCTGATGTAGACACCATAACAGGATCAAGCACCACAGGAATGTGATGCTGCTGCACATACGGACGCAGCGATTGCGCGATAGTGCGCATCACGCCCGACGTAGCCACCATACCAATTTTTACCGCGTTGGGAACGATGTCGGCAAACACGGCATCTATCTGGGCTTGTATAAGGTCGTCGTCGACAGCTTGCGCGCGCGTTACCTGAAACGTATTTTGCGCTGTAATGGCAGTAATTACTGTTTGCGCATATAAACCAAGCGATTGGATGGTTTTGATGTCGGCTTGTATGCCCGCGCCGCCACTTGAATCTGAACCGGCAATACTCAAAACTGATTTCAACGTCATACGCGCCCTTTGCTTAGCAATCTTTGTTGCGCTTCGAGCTGTCAAGCGAGTTCTCAAGCGCCTCAAGCGCCATATTCACCGTGCGAACTGCGCACATATCGCCACACATCGTGCACGTTCCCTCGATAGACGGCGGCGCACTCTCAAAGTATTCGCGCGGTTTAACAGGGTCAATCGCAACACGGAACATTTCTTCCCAATTAAGAACGCGCCGAGCACGCGCCATCTGCGTATCGGGCGTGCGCGCACCGGGAACGCCCTTGGCAATATCCCCCGCATGAGCAGCAATTTTGGCAGCGATAACGCCTTCTTTCACGTCGGATACATCGGGCAAGCGCAAATGCTCGGCCGGCGTTACGTAGCACAAGAAATCGGCGCCGTGTGCGGCGGCAATGGCACCTCCGATAGCCGACGTAATATGGTCGTAACCAGGCGCAATGTCGGTTACCAGCGGTCCTAACACATAAAATGGCGCATTGTGGCACAAGCGTTTTTCAAGCTTCATGTTCGCAGGAATTTCATCGATAGCCATGTGCCCAGGGCCTTCAATAATTACCTGCACGCCACGATCCCACGCGCGCTGCGTTAGTTTCCCCAGCTCAACAAGCTCGGCAATCTGCGAGGCGTCGCTCGCATCATCAATGCAACCAGGACGCAGCGAGTCGCCCAGCGAAATTGTTACGTCGTATTCGTGCAAAATATCAAGCAGTTCATCATAGTGCTCGTAGAACGGATTTTCGTTGCCTGTTGCCTGCATCCACGCGAAAATAAGCGATCCACCTCGACTTACGATATTCAGTTCGCGCGAGGTGTTCATGAAGGAATGAAGCGCGCGTCTGTTTACGCCCGCGTGAATGGTCATAAAATCAACGCCGTCTTCCGCATGAGCACGAATAACGCGCATGAAATCTTCGGCGGTAATGTGCGCTAAATCTTTTTCAAGGTAGCCGACGGCATCATACATGGGAACGGTACCAATCATCGCTGTTGAGCGCGCTACCAGCTGCGATCGAAACGCGTGTGTTTTGCCGCAGTTCGACAAATCCATAATCGCTTCAGCGCCGTAGTTCAACGCGATGTCGATTTTCTTGTGCTCGTCGGCAACGTTGGCAATGTCAGCAGAAATGCCCAAGTTGACGTTCACTTTCGTGCGCAGCCCTTCACCAACGCCCCACGGCGAAAGCGACGTATGCTTGTAATTCGCCGGAATAGCAATTCTACCAGCGGCTACGCCTTCGCGAATAAACTCGCACGAACGGTGCTCCTTTTCAGCAACAACGCGCATGGCGTCGGTAATATGGCCCTTGCGGGCTTCATCCATTTGAGTCACGAATCTATCTCCTCATCTGCGCTTTGTGCGCAAGAACATTCAGGCATATCAATGGGGTGAAACACCCACAACACGCCCTTCTCTAAGCCTATTACTGCAGGTGAACCTGTCATTTCGTTCGAAATGCCGCGCACGGTGGTGTTGGTGATGCGCTCGTCGTTAAACGCATATTTCAAGCCGCGCTCGATAACACCTTCGCACACATCGCTTGCGCTGAACACCGACACAATACCATCCTTGTGAGCAGGCAGTTCAAGCGCATCAGGGCCAATCACTACATCAAGCTGCTCGGTAAGCCCAATCACGTGAACCGTAATGCCCAGCTGAGCATAGCGAACGATAGTCTGCATGGTTGCAAGCGTCATGTCGATGCGCCCGCCAAGAGCGCCGTACACGTAAATCGTGTCGAAGCGGCGCATGCGCGCGCGATCAAAGGCCAGTTCAAGATCGGTTTCGTCTTTGTCGCAGGGATATTCTGCCGTGCGCTGCGCGTCAGGCACGTATCCGAGCGAATCGAAATCGCCAATAATTAAGTCGGGGTCGCATCCGCACGACTTCGTATACACAAAACCGGCGTCTACGGCATACACTTCTTCAAAAAAACCGGCATCAAAAAGTGTTTTGAAATGTTCTTCGTTACACTCACTTGCTGCAACTAATGCACATACCGACATCGTAGTTCCTTTTGTTGGTTTAGCTTGTACCACTATGATACTAGCATGATATTAGTATGATATACCACCACAGAGCCGCGTCGGTGAAACATTTTTATGTGTTTTGTTCGCGTAAAAAACAAAATGAACACCTGCGGGCGCGCGGGCGAAAGATTTTTGCTACTATTACAAGCGAGTGAGCCAAACGGTCGCGTAATGAAGCGTAAGCGCCGTGCAAAACCAGCGCGTGCGCAGGCATTATGAGGAAAGTCCGGGCTCCAAAGAGCAAGATGCCAGCTAACAGCTGGGCAGAGCAATCTGACGGATAAGTGCCACAGAAAAGAAAACTCGCGCAGCACGGGCGCGCTAGCGCCAGCGTGCAGCACGAAAAGCTGAAACGGTGCGGTAAGAGCGCACCAGTGCATTGGCAACAATGTAGCTTGGTAAACCCCATCTGGAGCAAGCGCAAGTAGGAATGCGATACAGCCGCTCTTCTGTGCATTCGGGTTGCGTGCTTGAAGCATATAGTGATATATGCCCTAGATAAATGGCCGTTCTTGACAGAACCCGGCTTATCGGCTCACTCGCTTCTTATACATGTAAGCGCGCGGGAACGTAACGCCGCGTGGGCGCAAAACAGAAACGTGACGGAGCTTCTTGAGAACGTGAACGCGCACGTGCGGGTGCAGAAATGCGCATGAGAGCGCAACAAAGCAGGAATGCAAGCGGCACGTCTAAACGCGTTTCTTCACGTATACACGCAGTTCACACGCACAGAAAACCCTACATGCAACATGCGGCGCAGCTCGCGCAAAGGCACGCCACTACGCCTCTTCTAAACGCGCCATTACGCGCCACAACACACTATTCTGGATCGTCAAAATCGAAATCGTCGTCAGCGTCGCCAAAGCCCGAGAAATCTTTATCAACAAAGCTTGCGGCATTTGCTTTCGGAGTGTCATGCGTAGCATCAGTACCTGCGTCAACCTTATGCGATTGCCCCACCACATCAGGCGTTACGGCTGCCACTTGAGGTGCTTTTGCAGCCGACGACGACAAGCGACGACGCGGCGCATCCGCTTCAATTTCCGCAAGTTTATGCGACGCATCGGTAATGAAATCGTTCAGTAACTGCTGATACGAGCCACGCGTTTTTTCGCGCGCATCTTCAAGAACCTGCGTTGACTCAACAACTTTCTGGCGGTCGTTTTCAGCTTTCGTAACAATGCGTGAAGCCTGATCGTGAGCGTCTTCAACAATGGTTTTTGCCTGCGTGCGCGCATTGGCAACAATGTCGTCTGCCGAGCGCTGCGCCACAATAAGTGCCTGCGAAATAGCGGTGTCATTGGCCGATTTCTCAGCAAGCTTGTTTTCCAAATCAAGAACGCGGGCACGCAACTCTTGCGGATCGTCTTGCTCATCGGGCGAATCACTCAGCGGAGCATACACGCGCGTAGCTTGCGAAAGCGCATCTTCACACGCATTTTGTGCCTGTTCAAGCTGCGATTTCAAGTTCGCAACCTGCGTGTTAAGTGCATCGATTTCTACTGAAACATGCTCAAGAAAATCGTCAACCTGATCGATATCGTATCCCTTGCGTTCAATAGAAAAACTTTGTTTTTGAATATCCTCGGAAGTGATTGCCATAACAAAACCCCTTCGTTGCTGTATTTTCTTGCATTATATCAAAGGAGCGCAACACTTATGCGCTCAAGTACCGAAAACCCTAGATAAAGAATATTCTATACAAAAGGCGCACGCCTAACTGCAGCGCAACAAGCGCCACAATAGGAGAAACGTCAATCATTCCGCCCAAAGGAGGAATAAACCGGCGAAACAGCTGCAAATACGGTTCGCAAATTTTCCCCAAACTTGCATAGATGTCGGCGAAAAGCCCCTTGCCCATGGGAACCCACGACATAAGAACGTACACGAACAGAATTGTTGAGTACACGTCGGCACACGCCGCAATAATTGAAAACACTTGAAACATAAAACTCCATTACAGTAATACGCCGCGCTCACGCAACGCAATAAATTCACTTTGAGACAGCGCCGAGCCCGTATAGAACAGATAAACGCCCGGCTTGATAAGGTCAACATGCCCGCCAAGAACAGCGCAAACGCCAAAACAGAAATCCAGAATGCGCTTCGAGAGAGCATCGCTTACAAGGTTAAGCGCAAGAACGGTAATGTCGCCGCGTTTAAGCGCATCAACGATGTGCTCGGCGTCGTTGTAGTTGTGCGCCGTAAGCATGCAAATGCTGCGCGCGGGGCTGCTTGCTGGGAACGCCGCAGCGCCAAGAGGAGCATGAGCGCTGGTAGAAGGCTTGTTTTGGGAAGAAGCGGCGGGTGCGTAGGCTTGCGAAGGTGCGGCGGACGCGTTTGGTTGCAAGAAGCGAGATGCGCGTGTGGAATGGGAAGCTGCTTGCGTGTGAAGCTCTTGGGCGCTCCCCTGCGCAAACAAACTGTGCAAGCCGCTGGCACGCTGCTGAGCAGCCGCCTGTGCGCGCTGCACGCGTGAACTGGCGCGAGATGTGCTACCATTTCCGTAACTGGACGCGCTACCTGCACCAACACCTGCGCCAACGCCTGTTCCCGTTCCCACACCCGCACGCGCGTCACCCGCAGCAAGCGCACCGTGCGCGTTCTCGTTTGTGGTGCGCACGCCGTCTTGTGCACTTTGACGTGCGTCGTTGAAGCTGTCTTCATGCGATTTGCTCGATGCAACCGACTCATACGCTGCGCGTTGCGGATTGTTCACATGCGGAACACTCATGCGCCCACGCGCCGTAAGCTTTTCAGAAAATGCTTCCGTGCGCGACTGCTCGCGGCCCTGTGCCATGCGCTCCGCTTTTTCCCGAGGCGACTCATATGCAGGCGTAAGCTGGTCATACAGCATGCGTCCGGTAGCTGAATTAAACGAGGGTTCTTCAATTTGCTGCGCACGCGCGCGAATATCCGATTGCGAAACCAGCGGCGCACATTCAGTGTTGGCGCCATAGGCATCGCCAAGCGGCGAAACGTCTTCATTATAGCTGGGGCCGTATTCTGCAAACTCGCGCGCCGTGTTCTCGTCGCACGCGTAATCGTCGTCGAAATCGGCTGATGACGCATAGGGTGCACGCGTATCCTGCTCAGTGTCCAAATTGCGAAAACGCGCACGCGAACGCGCACTCCGAGGGCCCGCAGCGGGCGTGCTCCCTTGTGCAAAGCGCGATTTGATGCTATCGAAACGCCCTTTCAGCGAGCCGATCAGGTTTTCTGCACCGTCAGAAGAAAAACGTGCCACCATGACCCCTATCTACGTATACTTCACTCATCAGAGCTTATAAGAATATACCATTATGCAAGAAAAGTTTAGTTGTTTGTAGAAAACTCTTCAGAAAAGATCGCACGACCAACACGAATAATCGTTGCTCCCGCGCGCAGGGCCTCATGCCAGTCTTCGCTCATGCCCATCGAAAGCTCGGTAATGCGCTTGGCAACGGGCCCATCGGCATGCGAACACGCGAACTCTTTCAGATACGCAAGCTGCTCGAACACTTCACGCGCATACGCCAAATCGCCCTGGGGCGCCATCGTCATGAAACCGCAGATTTCCACGTGGGAAAACGCGTGCGCTTCGTGGAGAAAATCAAGCACTTCACGAGGGTTAATGCCGCTTTTCGTTTCTTCACCCGACACATTTACTTCAACAAGCACCTTTTGTGCGATGTTGAGCGCAGCAGCACATTCGTCGATTTTTTCAACGTGACGCATCACACACACCGAATGGATAAGCGTGGCACGCCCCACAATATCCTCAATGCGACGCGACTGGATATTGCCAATGAAATGCCACGTAGCTTGCGGAAGCTGATCGTGCTTTTCCATCAGCGCATCGGGGCGATTTTCGCCGAACACCAACGCGCCTGCGCGATACGCTTCCAGCACTTTGCTAATGCCAACCGTTTTTGACACCGCGCACACGCACACCGAGTCGAACGCTCGATTTGCTTCTTTGCAACTTGCTTCAACTTCCTTAATAAGCTTCAAATAGGAACTGCCAGCATCCACGTACATTCACCTTTTCTGTCGTTTTTCCTGTTCACGAACGCTCTGCGCACACGCGCGAGCTTCTATCTTTACTTGTTGGCTTAAGCATCACATGTTGAACACTCCGCGCGTTTGATAGGCAAGCGCGCCAATGCGGCCGCACACGCCATTTGCGTGGCGATACGAGAAATACACATCGTGCTGAGCGACGGTGCATTGATGCGCGTTCACAATGCGCTGAGCGCTGCAACCGACACCGCATAAGTCCTGCTGAACAACACGCGAAAGCGAAACATGACGTGTCGTATGCGAGCACGCGCTACCAAATTTTGCTATGAAATGAGAAAACACATCGGCGCCCACTTCAAAGGCATCGTGGGAAATATGAGGGCCGATATACATGTTATAGGAAGCCAAAAATTGTTTCATGACCTGCGAAAATGCGTGCGTGTTGAACGAGGGAGTGTGCGGCGTATCACGTGCTTGCAATGCCTGCGATGCTTGCGATGGCTGCTGTTTCGCGGCGGGCTGCACGCAATCGAGCGCATCCAAACATGCAAGCGCGCAGGCAGCACGCGATGCAATTTGGCAATACGCGCCACGCCATCCCGCGTGTACAACGGCAAAACGGCCTGTTGGCGACACAATAATAAGCGGCAAACAATCAGCGAAACACAGCAAGGGGCATGCGTTCGCGTGATCAACAACAATCGCGTCAAAACCGCGCGCCGCCACTGATTGCGCATTATCAGCGCTGGTGAACGCATCAAAAGCGCATGTGATGTTGCAAGGCAAAAACGGGGCATCGCTGGACGCATCACTGGACACGTGGGACATACCCGTGCGTGCGTCCGTGCACTCACCCTGGCATTTAGCCGTGTGTATGTTCATGTTATGCAAGAAAACTGCCCGAAACGCTTCATCTATCTGCGCAAACTGCGCACTCAGCTCCATTTCGCGCGCGGTGATACACAACGTGCGCGCCGAGTGAATTTGATTGCACGCGCACAGCTGCGCGGGCGTGCATCCCATCACCTGCGCGATGCGGCGGCGATTTTCCTGCACGTCACAGGCAGTATCGTTCACATGAGTTGCAAGATTAAGCGAAGAAAACGCGCCCTTGCTTACACCGCCTTCGCGTGCGGTAAACGCAATGCGCAATCCAGAAACAGAAAACAAGCGTTCATCAGTTAAAATACGAACTCGATGCGGCCCGGCATGAGCCACATCGAGCACGGGTTCAGGTAATTCACATTTCGTGTGATAATCGTCCAAGAAAAGCTCTCTAACGTTGGCGTTTTAAGAAATCGGGAATGTAGTCGTCATCCGATAAGCGCGAAGAGCCTGATGAAGGTACACTTGACGCCTTAGTAGCCGCAGGCGTAAACGCAGCACTGCGCGCAACAGCATTATCGGTAGACGCAAACAAGTCTTTGCGGTTAAATCCCCTATCAGCGGCATCGGACGTCGACTTGAAGCCCGTTGCAATAACGGTGATGCGCACTTTGTCGCCCATCGCTTCATCAACAATTTGTCCATAAATGATATTGGCGTTTTCATCGGCGCACGCTTCAACAGTGCGAGCAGCTGCGTCAACTTCCGACAAGGTTAAATCGGGACCGCCAGCAATTGAGAACAACACGCGCGAAGCACCTGCAATAGATGTTTCAAGCAAGTTAGAATTTGTTGCCTGTTCAGCTGCCTCAAGTGCGCGATTTTCGCCTTCAGCAATGCCGATGCCCATCATGGCAGTACCAGCATCTTTCATAACGGTACGAATGTCGGCAAAGTCGAGGTTGATAAGGCCAGGAATGGTAATAAGATCGGTTACACCTTGAATACCTTGGCGCAGCGTATCGTCGGCAATGCGGAACGCATCAAGCATGCTTGTTTTCTTGTCGACCACTTCAAGCAGGCGGTCATTTGGAATAACAATAAGCGTATCAACTTTTTGCGAAAGCAAGTCGACACCTTGATCGGCCTGGTTACGACGGGTGCGCCCTTCAAACGAGAACGGCTTTGTAACAATACCAACCGTCAATGCGCCAATTTCTTCGCGTGCAATTTCTGCAACCACAGGAGCGGCGCCTGTACCAGTTCCACCGCCTTCACCTGCCGTAACGAACACCATATCGGCCTCGCCAAGCGCCTCGCGAATAGCGTCGCGGCTTTCTTCCGCCGACTGAGCACCTACCTCAGGATTCGCGCCGGCACCTAAACCGCGCGTTAAATCTTCACCAATATGAATAGTACGATCGGCATCAGACAATAATAGTGCCTGATGATCGGTATTTACGGCGATAAATTCCACACCACGCACTCCGGCTTCAACCATGCGATTAACCGCATTTGTGCCACCGCCGCCGACGCCAACGACTTTGATGACTGCCAGATGATCAGAGCTCGGCTTTTTAGCCATTATGGCCTCCACATCGTTATTTCATAGCTTTCTTTACGTTGCGATTCATAATACTATACATAATACTATACATAAAGAATTCGCACATCTTCTTCATTGTTACACGTTCGCGCTACAAATGCAATATATGCAGATAGATAACTTAAATAACGCGCATTAGATTGCACACCGTACCAATTGCACGCCGCACGAATTGCCGCTTGCCTCCACAGCGGCGCGGGCAACGATGCGGCCTACTGGATGGCGCGCCACGTGGGCGTTGCAGGATTGCGCACGTTAATATAAGAAACTTTCCCCTCGTATTGCGAAAGAACTTCAAGAACAACACGCTCTTTGTCGCGCATATGCGTTGCCTGGCCGAATGCAATTTCGATACCGTTATCAAGCACCAGCGATGTTTCGTCGTTGGTGCAAGCGCGCACTTCAACGATACGTTTCGCAAGATCGGTGGTCAGCGACGTTGCAATGTCAAGCGCGTTGATGATGCTGGAATCGGTGCACTGCTGCCCAATGGCGCCCTGCACGCCCAGCGCAACATGCGTAATTTTCAGCACGGAAGAAGCGTCGGCAAAGACCTGCGGATTGGTGCGTTTTCCTGCGTCGCTTGTTGCTTGCGGAAGCGGCATCAGCCACGTTTTGTCGCTTGCGATAGCCCACAGCTTCTTCGTTTGGCCGCTTGCGCTTACCAGCTCGACCACCGCCGCCATGCTGCGTTCCTTCACACTCACGCGCAGTGTATGCGGAAACACGCAGCTTACCTGCGCACGTTCTATCCACGAGTTTCGCTCAAGGCGCTGCGCTATGGCGCGCGTATCAACGGTTAGCAGGTTGTCGTGAGCGTTCACGCGCATCAGTGCCGTCATATCGGACGACGTTAAATGGTTCACGCCTTCCGCTTGAATTTCTTGGATCGAGAACACGTTCGAGTTGCGCAATATCGCGTATGAACAGGCTAAAAGCACCGCAATCACGCCGATAGCAATAACGAACGGAAGCAGCTTGTGTGTGGCGCGCGCCGTGTGGGCGCGGCGTTCGTGTTTGTCGATGTCCTTGACACGCATGGACACCACGTGCGCATGCCTATCCGACGACGAAGCGTGTATCGCAGCTTTACGCGAGGGCTTCTGAGCAGGCGCATCGCTGTGAGCGCGGGCTTGGGGTGTGGTGGTTGTGTTCGTATGTTTGGAAAAAAGCTTCATGAACCACCTTAGGCGCTGGGTGTTGAAGTGTCGCCGCTGGGCTCGGGAACGTGGTGGGGTGCAGCGTCAAGCGCTTCATCATCAGACGCGGCGCCACGTTCACGCGCAGTCAGTTCCTCAAGCAGCAAAGGTCCAAGCGCACTCACGTCGCCAGCGCCCATCGTAATCAGCAAATCGCCTGGTGCAACGCGCTGAAGCACCGAGTCGAACAGATCGTTGCGATGCGCTACATAATACAGCTGCGGGTGCTGCGCGTTCGACGCCACAACATTCATAAACGACTTGCCAGTAATGCCTGCAATAGGGCTTTCACCTGCGGAATACACGTCCATAAACGTAACGCTGCTTGCCTTGTCGAACGCGTGTGCAAACGAATCGTGCAACACGTGCGCAAACAGCCCAAAGCGCGAATAGCGGTGCGGCTGAAAAATAACGTGAATGTGCTGGTAGTTAAGCAGCGACGCCGCTTGAATGGTAGCAGCAATTTCGCTGGGATGGTGCGCGTAATCGTCGACAACCGTTACTCCGTTGGCGACACCCGTTAAGTCGAAACGCCTGCGTACACCCTTAAAACTTGCAAGCGCAGCCGCCGTTTGCGCAGCGTCGATGCCATAGCGCTGCAAAAGCGCAACGACACTCAGCGCATTAAGCGCGTTATGCTTGCCAGGCGTTTGAGGCAGCGTTCCGTCAATCTCCCTGCCATCAGGCGTTTTGAAGGTGAAGTGCGAACGAATACCCTGTTGCTGAAACGACGTCAGCTGAAAATCGCAATCTGGCGTTTCCCCGTAGGTAACGAAGGTGCGATTGGTACGTTTTGCCAGTTCAACCAAGGAATCATCATCGCCCCACACCACAAGCGAGCCATCTTCAGCAGGCACCGAGCCCATAAAGGCAATAAATTTCTCGCGAATTTCGCTTAAGTCGCGGTAGTGGTCAAGGTGATCGGCTTCCACATTGGTAATGATAACGCCATGCGGGCTTAAATAGGTAAACGATTTGTCGCTTTCATCAGCCTCAACAACATAAAACGAGCCACTTCCATAATGCGCGTTCGAGTGGTACGCGCGCACCATGCCACCAATCAGAAAACTGGGATCGAAGCCCAGCTGATCGAGAACGGTTGCAAGCATCGACGAAGTTGTGGTTTTACCATGCGTGCCCTCAACTGCAAGCGTTTGCAGCCCGCGCCCCACGTAAGCAAGCATTTGCGCGCGGTGCCACAGCGCAATGCCGCGCTGCTTCGCGGCGCAGAGCTCGGGATTATTTTCCAAAACGGCCGTGCTGGTAACAACAATGTCGGGTGTACGATTGCCGTCGGGAATATTGTGCGCGTCGTGTCCGATGTGCACTTCTATGCCTTCATCTTGCAATTCTTTCGTGTAGCGGCTTTCGCGAATATCCGATCCCGACACGCGCAAGCCCTGCTTGTGCGCAACAAGCGCAATGCCGCTCATGCCAACGCCGCCAATGCCAATGAAGTATGCCGATGTAATAGCTTGGTTGTTCATTCGTACCCTTCTTTACTGATACCCGTTTTATGCTGCGCGTTTGTGCGCGGCAACCCGTTCACCATGCCCGGGTTCGTGTTCGCGTTTTTCACGCGATGTGCCTGCGGGAACGTGACGTCGAAAACGGCAAAAGCAGAAATGCCACAGCCGCATCCCACGCCTGCGCGGCGCTCAAACAGCACACATTCGCCACGTAGCTGCGGAAACGACACGCACGTTCGCACTGCTCGTGTTCGCGCTGCTCGTGCCCGTGTTCGTGTGCGCTACAAACTTTCTACGATAGCGGTATACAGCGCTTCACGCGCGTGAGAGGCCTCGCGCTTTTCGCACGCAGCTTTCATGGCAGCCCACGCACTTTTGTCGGAGCACAATTTTAGCACGTTTGCAGAAAATTCTTCTGTTCCCAGTTTATCATCCAAACACAAAAGCGCGCATCCGCCCTCGCAGGCAGCACGCGCGTTATATTCCTGGTGGTTGGCTGTTGCAAAAGGATACGGCACCAAAAGCGCAGGAATGCCGCGCGCTGCAATTTCGGCAAGCGACGTTGCTCCTGCACGCGACACAATTGCATCGGCAGCAGCTAGGCATTTCCCCATTTCAAACTGATAATCGAACAGATGCCAGCGCTGCTGTTCAGCCGGCGTTAAAGCAAGCTGCTCGCGCGTTTTTTGGAACGTTTTTTTGCCGGTAATGTGCACAACATGCAACTGAGGTATCGCAAGCAGCGCCTCTTTGCACGCGCACAGCGCTTCGTTTATGTGCTCGGCGCCCAGCGAGCCGCCTGTTACCAACAGCACAAACGCGTCGTCGTCGATACCAAGAAAGCGCCTTCCGTCCGTGCGCGTTGCGCCGCAAATGCTGCGCCGAACAGGGTTTCCTATCACGTCATACGGCGTTTTTTCGGGAACGCGCGCCGCTGCTTGCTGATACGTCAGAAACACTTTGCTTGCGTATTTCGACAGATGCGCATTCGTAAGCCCCATCACAGAATTTTGTTCGTGCACGAACAAGGGAATGTGCAACGCGTGTGCTGCCATCCCAACAGGCAGGCTTACATAGCCACCAAAACATACTACTGCCTGGGGTTTTGTAGCTTTAAGCCACGACACAGCTTGCGTGCGCGCCTTTGCGGCGTGATACAGCGCGCTAACCAGCGACAAAGGGTGCTTGCGGTTGAATCCGCGCACGTGAAAAGGCTGATACGCAATGTTTTCACGCGGCACAAGCTGCGACTCGATGCCCTGAAACGTTCCCGCGAAAAGTACCTGATAGTTGTGCAGTTTTAGCTCGTCAGCCAGCGCAAGAGCGGGGTTAATGTGCCCTGCTGTTCCACCGCCCGACAATACAATACGGTTCATGTTAGCTCCTTTGCGTGCGCTTCGATTGCACGTACATAAACTGGCCACGGCGCTCGGCAAAACGCCCTTCACCTGAGGCTTTAGAGATGCTCAGCAAAATACCGACAATAATAAACGTACTTACAAGCGACGATCCACCCGATGAAATAAAAGGAAGCGGCTTGCCGGTTGTAGGAAAGACGCCAATCGCGCAGCCGATGTTGACACATGCTTGAAACGCAACCATAAACGCCAGCGAGCCGGCACACAAACGCCCAAATAAATCGGGGGCTCCCTGCGCAATGCGCATGCCGCAATAAAAAAACAGCACAAACAGCGCAATAACGATGCACGCGCCAATCAGCCCGAACTCTTCGCCAATAATTGAGAACACGAAGTCGGTTTCCGATTCAGGCAAATACAGAAACTTTTCGCGCGAATTGCCAAGTCCCACGCCCGCGATGCCGCCCTGCGCAAGCGCATAGTAGGAATGAACCAGCTGGTAGCCCTTTGCGCGGCCGTTGTCGCCATCGTTCCACGGATTGAGGAACAAAAAGCGCGATGAGCGGTACGATGAGAAAATAATTGCCAGCACCAGCAGCGCGCACGACGCAAGAATGATGATAAACCAGTAGCGTTTATCCAGCTCACCAAGCCACAACACCACCAAAACGCTCACGTAAATGATGACGCTTGTTCCTAAGTCGGATTGCGTAATAAGCAAAACCATAAGGGGTGCTGCAACTAAGCCAAGCAAGCGCTTGAAGCCACTCGATTGTGACATGCGGCCTTCGCGCACGTCACAGACCAGTTTGCACGCCATAAGCACCAGGATAATTTTGATGAACTCGGACGGCTGCACACTTAAAGGACCCACGCGCAGCCAGCGTTGCGCGCCAAGGGCCTGGTGGCCAACGGCCCACACAGCAAGAATCGCCACAATGGCAAACAACACCAGCACGTATAAGCCGTTCCCCGCGAAGAAGCGGTAGGGCAAAAATTTTGCGATAAGCACCGCACATACGATACCTACCAGACAAAACTTACATTGGTCGAACAGATACGACGCCGGATTTGTGTGGTTGTGGATAGCCAGCACCGTTGACGCGGAAAATACCATCACCAGGCCGATCAAGCTAAGCGCAAGCGTCACTAATATAAGCCCGATGCGCGGCACCAGAACTGAGCGCTCGAAATCGTGTGGTGGTGTCAGTAAGGACATGCTATTCTCCCAGTTCAGCGCGGCGTTGTGCCACCAGCTGCTTGAAAACGGTGCCGCGATGCTCAAACGACTTGAATTCGTCAAACGATGCACAAGCAGGCGAAAGCAAAATAACGTCGCCCTTGTGAGCAAGCAGACACGCCAAGTTGAACGCGTCGCGCATATGCGATGCGCCGAACATCTGGAAGTTTTCAGGCGCTTCGCTTTCTTTGGCGCTAAACGCCTCGTCAAAGCGCCGACGCGCCTCACCATACAAGATGACCATCCGCGCATACTGATGCGCGCAGGCAACCAGCGGCTCGATAGTGGTGCCCTTGTCTTCCCCGCCCAACAGCACAATCAGGTTTTTATGCGGAAAGGACGTAATTGCTTTCAGCGTCGAGTCGACATTGGTGCCTTTTGAGTCGTTGTAAAAAGCAACGCCCGCAACGGTTCCGCAGGGCTCAATGCGGTGCTCAAGCGGAAGAAATGCCGCGTATGAGCTGGGGAACGTGTCTGCGCTGTGCGTGATGGCAAACGCTGCGGCTGTTGCGCACAGCGCGTTGTTAACGTTGTGCTCGCCTTTGATGTGCAAATCGTCAACCGAGCCGAAGCGCACCACGGACGTGTCACGTGGAACGGACGCGGTGGTGGCGGCGCTGGTGGCGGAGGTGGCGGCGCTGGTAGCGGAAGCGTCGGCTGTGACGTCGGATGCGGTTGGTGCGGTATCGGAGCTTGCGTCGTCATCGCAGGTAGAAGCTTCATCGCAGGCAGAAAATCCTGCGTGAAGCGCTTGCTGGTACGTAAACGCTTGCGTTTCGCACAATTCGTTGTGTTCGTTGACAAACGCGCACGACAACTGCGGCATAGCAAGGTCATTATCCACGTCAGGCAAAGGAAACGCCAATAAATCGCGCACGTTCACACGCTCCAAACACGGATCAAAGGCATCGTGAGCATGTTCCTTAACGTCTTGCAGAAGTGTTCGCGCCGGATCGCTAGCCTTGATAAGCGCAATCTTTTCCAGCTTGTAGGCTGTTTGCGCGCTTTCGCGCAAGCCAGCTTTTGAACCAACCCATACGAAATGCGGCAACGCGTTATACTCAGGCGGCTCGATGACCTGCGGATCTTCAAGCTCGCCACACTCGTTGCAATCCCAATTGAACGCTGTGTCAGATTCTTGAACGCCAGAAGAAGCGAGAGCGTTTGCGCCGTTGCTGGCGGAGCCACACTCCTGCGTTTGCGCGCTAGCACCATCCGCTCCCGTTTGCGCGCCAGCACCATCTGCCTGAAACGCGCCGCGGTTCTCCAGCGCCATGCGCGTGTATTTCACCAGCTGAGCCCATGCTTGCGCGCGTTCCACATCGTTGGTAACGTCAAAAATGACGGTGGTGTCGCGATAGCGCGCAATGTTGCGCAACAGGTGGAACTTCGCTTCTTTGTACTTGTCGTACGTTTCGTGCCAATGAATGTGATCAGGCGTAATGTTGAGCATCACAACCACATTCGGCGCGAACTTCAAGCTGGAAGCCAGCTGATACGACGACACTTCCGCAACGTAAATGTCGGTTTCATGTTTGCCCACCGCTTCAATGCACGCGTCGCCAATATTGCCCACAGCTGCGGCTTTATAACCCGCGTTCTGCAGCATAGCCGCGCACAGCGACGTGGTGGTTGTTTTGCCGTTGGTACCGGTAATGGCAACCCAGCGCGACGTAACATCGCTTTCGCGCCACGCAAATTCCACTTCGCTTATCAATTCTTTCGAATAGGCATACGCTTGGCAGTACAGGTCTTCCCAACAGGGAATACCCGGTGAAATGATGCAAAGGTCGAATTTCGTGTACTTGCGCGTTTCCACTAAAGCTTCAACCGCATCGGGCGAAAAGTGGGTATGCAAATGAGGAAACGCCAGCTCATCTAAGAATTTGCGCGTTTGTTCCGTTTCGGCTTGATCGGCAACGTACACCTCTAACCTGCGTTCGTTGGCAATTTCACGCAGATAGCGCAGGGTGCTTTTCCCCGATACGCCCAGGCCAACCACCAACACGCTGCAATCAAATATCGGAAAACGACGTTTGCGTTCCTTCATATTAGGCTCCTAACATAGAATGAGCAAAATAAATCGAAAAGCCAATTGCGGCAATGATGCCTGAAATTATCCAGAAGCGAACGACAACTTTTGTTTCTGACCAGCCTTTTTTCTCGAAATGGTGGTGAAGCGGCGCCATCAGGAAGATGCGCTTGTGCGTGCGCTTATACCACGCAACTTGAATCATAACCGACAGCGCTTCGGCAACGTATAAACCGCCGATGATCAGGATAATCACTTCGGTTTTGGTAACCACTGCCAAACAGCCAAGCCCCATGCCCAGCGCAAGCGAGCCCGTGTCGCCCATGAAAATGTTCGCCGGGAACGCGTTATACCACAAAAAGCCGATGCACGCGCCGCCAAGAGCCGCAGCCAGAATAGCTGGCTCAAGCATGTCGTTTCTATAGGCAATTGCTGCCATGACCACCATCGATACCATGGTGGTACCAGCGGCAAGACCGTCAAGTCCGTCCGTTAAGTTCACAGCGTTGCACATACCAACAAGCAAAATGTCCACGTACAACACGTACAGCCACGGAATTTGTATGCCGCTACCAATGGGAAGAACGGTTGTAAGCACGCCAAGGTTGATGCGCGCGATAAACGGCAGCTCAAGCGTGGGTGCAATGCCAAGCGCGTTCACGGCAATGAGCACGAAAATGGTTGCAATCAGGAACTGCCCGATAAGCTTGCCTTGCGGCGTAAGGCCCAGCGAGCGGTGGTTGATAACTTTTGACGCGTCGTCGATGAAGCCTAAAATGCCTGTTAGGATGATTGCTATAAGCATGGCATAGGTTTCGGGTGTGGGATAGCCTACCAGCAAAATGGCAATTATAACGGCAAGCAGCATAATGATGCCGCCCATCGTTGGCGTGCCTTGTTTTACCAGGTGCGTTTTGGGGCCGTCGTCGCGCACTTGCTGGCCGATGCGGCGCGACTTCAAAAAGCGTATCCAACCAGGCGTAAGCACTAACGCTACCACCAGCGATATAAACAGCGCTAGAAATACTAAAAATGTAGGATAGCGCGAAAACAACGATGCAAGCATACTAATTAAGCAGTCCTTTCACAATTGTTTCTAAATGCATGGAATGCGATGCTTTAACGAGCACAACATCATGGGCGGAAATAAGCGGTTTTAGCAGGTCAAGAGCCTGTTGCGCACACGTTGCCGTATGCAACGAAGCGCGGGGGAAGCCCTCGGATTGCGCTGCTTCAGCAATAAACTGCGCGTGTTCGCCCACACATACCAGCACATCAATGCCGCAATGAGCGGCGAATTTCCCAACGTCACGATGCATATCAACGGCGTAGCTGCCAAGCTCGCCCATATCGCCCAGCACGGCAATGCGCTTGCCAGGGGTTTCAAGCGCTTTCACAACGCGCAGCGCCGCACGCATGGAATCGGGGTTTGCGTTATATGCGTCATCGATAACGGTGCACAGGTGAATGCCCTGATAGAATTTTTGACGGCCGTCAGCAGGCTGTACGTGTTGCACACGTTGAAGACATGCGGAAAGCGGAATGCCCGCTTCGATGCCAACGGCAATAGCGCACAGTGCGTTCGAGACGTTGTGTGCGCCGCATAAGGAAAGCGTAAGGGGCTGCTGAACGCGCAACTCGTAAAGATTGTCCTGTTTACAAGGGGTGTTTGAGGCTGATGGCGCGGGCGCGAGTGTTGGTTCGGCGTCGGGAACAGGTGCGCATGCAGCGTCAAACGCGTTCCTCTGCGCGTTCCCCTGCGCTATCTGAGCGCAAGACACACTGCTGATGCTGGTTTCCAAAACCGCCGCATCTTCTTGCAACGCGCGTATCCGCTGCTGCGACGCATACACCGAAAGCGAAAACTGCGCCTGCCCAAAGGCGTTTAGTTGCACGTCGTGCGCTCCCACGAACAACACGCCGCCACCTTCCGTACATGCGCGCTGCAAGCTTTCATCGTGCGCATCGGCATTGAAATACACGCACGGCACCTGGCGCTTCGCCAGTTTTCCGTACGCGCGCTGCTGATGCAGAAAATCGTCGCAGGCGTTCAGAAACGCTCTGCCACCCTGAACAGGCAGCTGCTCAAAAATTTCGCTTTTCGCGTGAGCAATGCCATCGCGCGAGCCCAGCAGCTCGATATGCGACGTGCCAACATTGCTGATAAGCGCCCAGTGCGGCTTCACCCAGCTGCACAAATGCCGAATTTGGTCGAAGCCGCGCATACCCATTTCAACAACAACGAAACGATCATCTTTTTCAGCGCGCAACACCGTATTGGGAACGCCCAGCTCGTTGTTTTGATTCGCAAGCGTTGCGCACACGCTGCCCGCTGCGCCAAGCACCTCGGCAACAAGGTTTTTTGTGGTTGTTTTACCTGTTGAGCCCGTAATCGCAACGATGGTTGCGCTCAGTTGCGTGCGCCACCAGGCAGCAAGCTGTTCCAAAAACGCTACCGCATCATCGCAGCGCACAACGGCACATCCCTGCTGCGTAGCTTCTTGAATGCGTTCTTGAGCAATATCGTGCGTCGTCACAACAATATGCGCTCCGCTGCGCACGGCATCGGCAATGAAATTGTGGCCGTCAACTTTGGCGCCCACCAGCGCCACATACAGCGACGCCGGCGCAACATTGCGCGAATCCCAACACACCGAAGACACGCTGCACTGTTCACGCTGCTGGCTGCTTAACGCGTTGCAAAGCCTTGCGTTTGTTGCGGAAAGCACCTGATGTAAGTTCGCTTGCATAGTACTACTGCTTCCTGGCTTTATTCCTGCGCGTGATTATCAAGCCCCGCGCGGTGCAATTCCTCGCGCGCAACTTCTGTGTCGTCGAAATGCAGCACTTGTGAGCCAACCAGCTGGTACGTTTCATGGCCTTTGCCCGCAATCAGAACCGAGTCGCCCGGCTTCGCACACGCAAGCGCCCGCGCAATAGCCTTGCGTCTATCAGGCTCAACTTCAAACTTTTCGGGCTGTTCTTTCATACCGCTTACAATGTCATCAATAATGGCGCGCGGATCTTCGCTGCGCGGATTATCCGACGTCACAATCACATAATGCGCAGCCAGCGACGCCTTTCCCATAATGGAACGCTTCGCTTTATCGCGGTCGCCGCCACAACCAAACACCACGATGGTCTGGCCTTTTGTGATGTGCATCACGCAATCAAGCGCCTTTTTCAGCGCATCGGGCGTGTGCGCGTAATCGACAAACACGGCAACAGAGCTGGTATCAGATACCCGTTGCAAACGTCCCGGAATTTGGGGAACGTCCTCAAGCGCTCGCGCGATAACCGTACCGGGAATTCCCAGCTGAAGCGCAATGCCGCACGCTAACATCACGTTCGAAACGTTGAACTTTCCCACCAGCGGATAGGTAAACGTTAACACTTCGCCGGCGCAATCGAGCGTGATATGTGTGCTGTGAGGTGCGTATTCAACCGAAATGGGATGAACGAGCGCGTCGTCGCTAAAGCCCGTGGTGATAATTTCATTGGCTGCATCAGCGTCGGCGTATGCATGCTCGTTGCACACGCGCGCGTGCAGCTCACGGCCCCATTTGTCGTCGATGCAAATAACGCGCTTGGCTGGATATTCGCGCGAAAACAACAGCGCTTTCGCTTCAAAATACGCCTCAAACGTGTGATGATAATCAAGGTGATCCTGCGTCAAATTCGTGAACGCAGTTACCGCAAAATGCGAACACAAGGGGCGCTGCAAATCAAGCGCGTGCGAGCTTACTTCCATTGCGCACACGTCAACGCCCGCGTCACGCATGTCGGCAAAAATATGCTGAAGATCAGGAGATTCAGGCGTCGTGCGGCTGGCAGGATGTTCCTCTTGGTTAATGTGAACGCCTACCGTGCCAATGATGCCAGTTTTGTTGCCAGCAACGCGCGCAATGTGCTCAACCAGGTACGTAGTGGTGGTTTTGCCGTTGGTGCCCGTTACTCCTACCAGGGAAAACGCCTGCGACGGATTGTCGTAGAAGCGCGCGGAAATTTGCGCCATCGCACGCCGCGAATTTGGAACAATGACCATCGTCACATCGCTGGCATCTGCTAAATACAGCTTGCGTTCGCACACGATAACGCGCGCACCTCGATTGATGGCGTCTTGCGCAAACGAATGCCCATCGGCCTTCAAGCCAACGATGCAAAAGAACGCATCACCTGGGGAAATAGTATCGCTGCGATACGCAATGCCCGTCACTTCTTCCTGCGGATTTCCCAAAATGCTGTGCTGGTAGCCAGCAAATAATTCCTCGCACGTTTTGTGGACGCGCGGCTCGTTTGCGCACGTCGCGTGCTCGGAAGCTTTTTCAACGCGCGACTTGTGTTCGCACGTGTTGTTTTCACTTGTGTTATTCATTCTAGCCTCATCTACTCACAATGGAATATCGTTGAATAGCTGTACTCATTATATCGTGAAAAATGGGTGTTACACTGCTTTCAGAGGGAACATTGTCAGCACCTACATAACATACTAAATTGCTCGACGAATGGGAAATGAAGCCAAGAAAGCCCAGGTTGGATAAACCTTTTTTATAGCCTCCATGTTCTGGATCGTAAATTTGCGCTGTCGATGTTTTTCCTGCAACACGATAGCCAGGAATTTCAGCTTTTCTCCCTGTTCCTTGATCGACAACACTTTGCAGCATGCTTATCATATCGGGAATGGCAGCCGTATTCTCAATCACTTGTACCTTTTGATTGGAAACATCATGCGCTTGACCGCCTGCTTCAAGCAAAAAGTGAGGAGTAACTTCATAGCCGTTATTTAAAAGGGCACCATAAAAACGTGTTAATTGCAACGGCGTAAGCGAAATGCCTTGCCCAAAACTTACGTTCCATCCTGTTACCCGAGACCATTTCTTAACGTCTTGCAAATATCCTACTTGTTCACCAGGATAATCTATGCCTGTTGCTTCATGCAACTTATAGCGCAAAATATGCTCGTAAAACGGATCAAACCCCATTTTTTCTGTACAAAGCGAAATACCAATGTTTGAAGAATACTGCATAATCTGGCGTAAACTATAGGTTTTAGCTTCGCGCTCATGCGCATCATGAACCGTAAAACCGCTCGCATGTATTTCACTCGGAGCAAAAACAGTGTCACTAGGACGCATTGAATTAGTTTCAAGCAAGGTCATGGCTGCTACTGTTTTAAACATTGAACCTGGTTCTAATAAATTTGAAACAGGTTTGAGCGATGTCGCACCTGGTAATACCACCGATCGATCATTTGGATTGAAAAATGGCGCCGATGCAATTGCCATAATCTCGCCTGTTCGTGCATCCATAAGAACGCTTGAGCCGGAATTGGTATGCAGCTCATCAAGGCCATTACGCAAAGCCAGTTCAAGCGCCTTTTGCATATCGATGTCAATCGAAACGACGATGTCTTTCCCGTCGACAGGCGCCGATTGCGCGTGCAAGCCACCGGGGATGGGCATGCCATCGGCCCCCAGTTCAGCGCGGTAATTTCCCGGTGTTCCCGCAAGCACATCGTTATACATAAGCTCCAAGCCCGAAACGCCTACGAGCACTTCCGATTTATTGTCCTGCGACTTCTTCACATTGCAGGCGCCAATAACCTGACCTGCAATTTCTCCATACGGATAGCGACGAACGGTGTCCTGAAGAAAATAAATGCCCGGAAGTGCATACGCTTTAAGCTTAAGAGCAAGCGCAGGGTCGATTTTCTTTTTGATGTAGCGGAATTTTGTGCTTTTCTCCGACAAATTGGGCGTGTAATCACTAGGTTTCCCGCCAATTACCTGGGAAATTGTGTCGGCCGTGTAGTTGACGTCAACCACTTCAGAC
The DNA here is from genome assembly GCA_946892075.1 of uncultured Coriobacteriales bacterium. Classification (GTDB taxonomy): domain Bacteria; phylum Actinomycetota; class Coriobacteriia; order Coriobacteriales; family Eggerthellaceae; genus Berryella. The sequence continues at coordinate 19,409 of CAMPNZ010000004.1, read as the reverse complement.
GGGTTTGCATACACCGTTGTTGCTTTCACACTAATGGCTAAAACATTATGATTTCTATCGTAAATAGTACCGCGGCGCGCCTCAACTTGCATGCCAGTTGTGCGCATGTCTTTCGCAGCGTTCGAGTAATCGTTGTGCATCACAACACCCAGATAAACCAAACGCGCGAAGAACAGCAGGAACAAAATACCGAAGATAAGCAGCACATACGACAATCGCGAGGAATTTTTTACGCGCAGCGCACCCTCACGTGGCGCAGCGTAGGTGCGCGGGCGCGAATGCGGGTGTGTGGCGTCAGGAGTTACGGGCGCGGATTGCGCGGTTGATGGTTCGCTGAAAGAAAAGCCATGCGAACTAGGATTATTCATTGCTGCTGCGTCGCTGTAAGAAGAAGCAGCATCGTAGGTGTCGGGCGACGGCGCGAACAACGGATGACGTTGGAAGGCGTCATCCAGCGCACGGAAAACCCCCTTGCGCGCAAAGCGTGACTGCCGGGCGTATCCGTGTGGCGTGCCACGCAGGTATGACGATTCGTTTGCGCTGGTAGATTCAGAATTGTTGATTGTTCGGGTGCGGGAGCTGGCGCGGGTGCGGGAGCTGGTGGTGCTATCGGTACGCGTGGCACGCGTGGCGCGCTTGGACGTTCCTCGCTTATTATGATTTGATGTATTCACACGCATCAAACCTTACTTACGAACGTTGTGCACTGCGATTTGATACCGATACTGATGCAGAATTTGATGCAGAATTCGAAGCAGAATTTTTAGTCCCAACTGCGTGTTTTGCACTCGCCTGCACACCTTGTTGCGTGCTTGCCGAAGCTGCGCCTTCAAGCGCGCCAGCATGCGCGGCTTGCTGCGTAAGGCGCGCAATGCTTCCGCTGAGCGACAAACGCCCCTTGCTATCAAGCGCAACGATATCGCGCGGAAGGTTCACTTTTTCCACGTGAGCAGCCTTATTCATGCCCATGTCGTGCGCCTTTTGATCGATGTCAGACGACAATTGCGAATACTCAACTTCAAGCAAACTCATGTCGTAGCGCGCTTTGTTAATTTGGCTCGTCAGATTTTTTTGCACTTTCATTTCGCTTACGGCAGCCGATGCAATCGACAAACGCACCATGCCAATAAGCGCCAGCGCAACAAACACGCACGCAATCACGCGCGCCATCAAAATAAGCGATGTTCCAGTTACCGTTTTTGTGGAACGGCCCTGTGTTGTAATAAGGTTTATCGAAGGAGTGTGAAAGCGTTGTTCCTGCTGATAATCAGGCATTTCATAGGGATATGCGCGTTCGGGAATTCCCATGCTTTCCACCTTTCTCCTTTACCTACAAGCCTGCAAACAGCCCTGCAAACTTGTTATGCGCCCTATGCGCAACTGTCTGCGCACCGTTTGCAGACGCGTAACTTTGCACTGCGCGAGCGCGCGTTTTCGCGCACTTCCTCATTGCTGGCACCAAGCGCCTTTTTGGTCAGAATATCGACAAGCGACTTCTTGCCACACGTGCAAATGCCCAGCTCAACCGGGCACGTACAGCGGTGCGACCATTCGTAGAACAAATGCTTCACAAGTTTGTCTTCCAGCGAATGATACGAAATCACGCACAGGCGCGCATCGGGATTCAGCCAGCGCAAAGCACTGGTAAGCCCCTGCTTCAGCACGCCAAGCTCGTTGTTCACTTCAATGCGCAGCGCCTGAAACGTGCGCTTTGCGGGATGCCCGCCCGCGCGGCGTGCCGACGCTGGAATAGCGGCTTTGATGATGTCAACCAGCTGGCCGCTTGTTGCAATGTCGTGCTGCTGACGTTCGCGAACAATAAACTGCGCAATGCGCGATGCCCACTTCTCGTCGGAATAGTCGCTGATCACGCGCGCTAAATCGTGCTGCGAGTACGTCATTACCACGTCGTGGGCACTTACGGGCGTATCGTGCGGGTTCATGCGCATGTCAAGCGGGCAATCTTCCTTAAACGAAAAACCGCGCTCGGGCGTGTCAATTTGCACGGACGAAACGCCCAAATCGAACAAAATGCCATCGATGCCGCTGATTGCCTGCGACACCAACAAATCGTCCAGCTGCGAAAAGTTGCCTTTCAGCAAAGCCAGTTCAGGACGGTTTTCTGCCGGTATCGTCCCGAGTTTTTGACGTGCTGCACGAAGCGCAACATCGTCTTGATCGATACCAACAAGCAAGCCCTCAGTGCCAATGCGCTTGGCAATTTCCAACGAATGCCCAGCTCCTCCAAGCGTTGCATCCACATAAATGCCGCCGCGCTTCACCGCCAAATATTCCAAACATTCGTGAAGCAAAACAGGAATATGTCGATATTCATCTGTCATGGTGCACATCTTCTAGCTTCTTCTAGCCAAACAGCACGCTAAGGTCGATGTCCTTAGTCATGTCGTCGTAGCGAGAAGCATCCCAAATCTCGAAATATCCCGTGTTACCAACAACCACCACATCACGCTGAACGTGCACGTCATGACGAACATCAGCCGGCAGCACAATGCGGCCCGCTGCGTCAACCTGACAGTCGAACGCGCGCGCCTTCAGAAGACTGCGCAGGCGAACGTGATTGATGTTAGACGCGGAATACGCACCAAAGCGCTCGACAAACAGCTGGTCAACCCACGCATTAAACGCGTCGGGCTCGAACACAAACAAGCATTCATCATCGGGGCTTTTGGTGATAACAAGATCGCTCGATAAGGCACGACGGAATTTTGCAGGAAGGCACACGCGACCTTTCGCATCAACTTTGTAGCGAAAAGAGCCGTTCAAATCGACAATTTTTGTACTAGCCTCGCTCACGTGCATCCTTTTATTCCGACTTCCTTATGACAATCACATCTTACCCCACTTTCTCCCACTTCACAACACAAATATTAAAGGCGAATGATAAAAATACTGGTGGTGTTTATAAAATGCCTGTTCAATAATATATATAAGGAAATTTATACAATAATGCATTTTTTGTGATGCGCGCATCAAAATTGCACACTATGAAACACAATTTTCAGAAGCGTTATGCGAATTGCCTTATCAGTTGGTATCACGTGTAAGAAAACGCCGAAGCGGGATGCAAAATTTCGGCTCTGTGGACAAGGTGGGAGAAAATGGGAGAAAATTTCTTTACCACAATGCAACGTATCCTCAAGGTTGTCTCTAACAATAGAAACTACCTATATAGGTACGATAGAAACTCCCTATATATTTAACTTTTCATCTTTGATATTTTCTGTTTTGAACACGTTATATCCCTCATAATAGTAACTTGCATCAATACCTTTCATATAAATATCTCTGTCATTGACTTTGTTTGTAAGTGCTGATTTAAGTAAAATTTTTATTTCTGTATCTTTTATCGGGCTTCTTTCCATAGCAAGAAGATAATCTTCTTTATCAACTTTATTCCAGTCAACAACCACGTTCAATTCTTTTTTCAAAATTGCATCAAGCCAAATTCTTATGCTACGTCCATTACCCTCACGAAATGGATGTGCAATATTCATTTCAACATATTTTTGAATAATTTCATCGAATGTAGATTGCGGCATCGTTTCTATATTCGCAAGTGCTGCATCTAGATACATAACCGGTGCAAAACGAAAAGATCCTTTTGCTATATTAACTGTCCTTAATATACCTGCAAAATCATAAATTTCATCAAATAAGTACTTATGGATCTTTGCAAGACTTTCAAATGTTCCAGCTTCAAGCGTGTCTAATAATCCTGTTTCAAAAAGCTCACGTGCTTTCGTTTTACTTATTTTTTCTTCAATACGAGCAAGATCAGCAGAATTAGAAATTCCTAATTTATTTTTCAGGGTCATAAAATATTACCTCCACATATATTGCTCAATAAACATCTTTTCGAGTATAGATTCCTTGATGTTATGCAGCTAACTGTTGTTTATTCATGCACAATCCTCCATTTATAGTAGTGCGCATATCATGGCGAAAATTCCAAATCAAAAAAGCCGCGTGCACTTCCCTTAGCTATAATTTCTTCTTTAGACTTTCTTTTTTAGGCGAAAAAAGGAGGAACGACAAATGGCTTAACCAAATATTAGCTTGATTCAAGCAGAAATTCTACAATTACTTTCAACTGACAAAGCTGAGGCATTCACTAATTAAGATAAGAACGAATAATTTTATACCCTTACACACCAGCATGCGCACGCGGATGCGCATGTTCGTATTCTTCGCGAATATGCGACCTATCAACGTGCGTATAAATTTGCGTTGTGGCAATATCGCTGTGCCCCAATAACTCCTGGATAACGCGCAAATCGGCACCGCCCGAAAGCATATGCGTTGCAAACGAATGCCGCAGCGTATGAGGATGCAAATTTTTAACACCAATCGACAAACCGGCGAGCGCAACAATGCGGTGCATCATCTGACGCGACAGCGCGCCTCCCCGCGCGTTAATGTAAACCGTTTGCGCAGATGGTGGGTTCTTCAAACGCGCAAGAATTGCAGGGCGCGCATCCTCCACATAGCGTACGAGCATCTTCAGCGCCCAGCCCGACAAGGGCACAACGCGTTCTTTGTTGCCTTTTCCGCACACACGCATGTAACCATCAGCGATATTAAGCGCGGAAAGTTGCAGCTGAACACATTCGCTAACGCGCAAACCGCAGCCATACAAAAGCTCAAGCGCACTGCGATCGCGCAAGCCTAAAGGAGTTGAAATATCAATCGATTCGAGAAGGCGTTGCGCCTGGTCAATGGAGATAACGTCGGGCAGCTTCTGCATTTTTTTCAGCAGTGCCACGCGCGCGGCAGGATTTTGCTCGCACATGCCATCGGAGAGCAAAAAACGATGGAAGCCCTTCACAACGCTTAAGCGACGATCGATGGTCGTGCGCGCAAAATGACGCGCTACCAGCATTTCTTGGTATTTTAGAATGTGAGTTTCGCTGATATCGTGCACGTTTGCTACGTGCATCTGCTGCAAAAAGGCCAGGTATTCGGTAAGATCGGCGCGATAGGCGTATATCGTAAGCGCAGCAGCACCGCGCTCGACAGCCAAATGAGCAAGGTACAACTGCGCTGCCTGGTGAAATGCGCTTGATGGCGATGGGTTTGAGGGCAGGCTGAGAGGAGCGCCCGATGACGCAGCCGTTGAGGTACTCGCTGTTTCGCCTGATGACGCAGCTGATAAGGAAGTGTCAAAACTGTTCATTGACGACAGCTTTCTGCTTGCTTGAACGCGCTAAGAAGAGCCGCAATACCACGACACACACCGCACCGACGCCCATGCACCGCACCGACGCACCGACGCCCATGAGCGGCACTGACACACCAACGCCCATGCACTGCACCGACGCACCGACGCCAACGCACGCGCAATCGTTCCCGTCATACCTCAATCGGCCGTATCGCACCTTCCCTCTTACGCTTTGCGCGCAAGAGCTGCTGCAATAAAGCCAACGAACAAAGGATGCGGGTTCGTGGGACGACTCTTAAACTCGGGATGCGCTTGGCTGGCAACAAACCACGGATGATCAGGCAATTCAACCATTTCCACCAAACGTCCATCGGGAGACGTTCCCGAAATTACCAAACCAGCAGCCGTTAAGCGATCGCGAAACGCGTTGTTCACTTCAAAACGATGACGATGGCGCTCGTAGATAACGTCGGTACCATACACATGCGCAGCATGCGTATTAGGCGTAACGCGGCATGGATACGAGCCCAAACGCATCGTTGCTCCTTTTTGGTCAACTTCTTCCTGTTCAGGCATAAGATCAACCACAGGAAATTCCAAATTGTCGTCGAACTCGCTTGAGGACGCGTTTGGCATATGCGCAACGTGACGCGCAAATTCAACCACCGCAGCCTGCAGGCCCAAGCAGATACCCAAGAACGGAATCCCCTGTTCACGCGCATACTGAACCGCAGCAATTTTGCCCTCGAACGCGCGCTTACCAAAACCACCTGGCACCAAAATGCCATCCATCTTCCCAAGAACGCGCGCGGCTTGCTTGGGTGTAAGCGATTCGCCATCCACCAAATGCACATTGACGTGCGCGTCTTGCGAAACGCCCGCATGGCGCAGCGCCTCAAGCACCGACAAATACGCATCCGGCAAGCTAACATACTTACCAACAACAGCAATATCGCAGGTCTTATGCGCATTTTTGCTGCGTTCGTTATAATCACGCAAGGGCTCAAGCTTCGCTTCATGAGGCGTTAGATGCATGCGCTCGCACACTTTTTGGTCGAAACCTTGGCTGTGCAAAATAAACGGAACTTCGTAAATCGACGACGCGTCCTCACATCCAAGAACAGCATCGGGCGCAACATCGCAGAACAGCGCAATTTTTTCGCGAACGGAATCGGTAATTTCATGGTCGGAGCGGCACACGATGAAATCGGGCTGCACGCCAAGCGAGCGCAACTCTTTTACGGAGTGCTGCGTAGGCTTCGTTTTCACTTCGTGGGCAGCGGCAATGTAGGGAACCAGCGTTACGTGCACAAACAGAACATCGCCTGAAGGACGCTCCTTTTTGAACTGGCGAATTGCCTCAATAAAGGGCTGAATTTCAATGTCGCCAATGGTGCCACCAATCTCAGAAATCACGAAATCGGCGCCCGAGTGATCGGCTGCGCGACAAATGCGTTCTTTAATTGCATCGGTAACGTGCGGAATGACCTGCATCGTTCCGCCCAGGAAGTCGCCTTTGCGTTCGCGCGCAATGAGCGTGCGATAAATGGAACCCTGCGTAAAATTCGACTCGCGAAACAGGTTCTCATCGATAAAGCGCTCGTAGTGGCCCAAATCGAGGTCGCCCTCGTGGCCATCTTCCGTAACGAACACTTCACCGTGCTGAAAAGGAGACATGGTGCCCGGATCAACGTTCAAATACGGGTCCATTTTCTGCATGGTTACTTTATATCCTCGCGACTTGAGCAAATGCCCCAATGAAGCGGCGGTTATTCCTTTTCCAAGCGAAGAAACAACACCACCTGTAACGAAGATATGCTTAGCCATGAACTCCTCCTTCTGTGCAATGTATCTGAGTACGCAAACCGATGAGGGCGCGTCAATTAAACACGCCATTTAGCACGTCAATTAAGCACGTGAACTGGCAAAAAACTGCCACATTTTTGCTGTGCACACGCCTTACTTTCAACAAACTATGTTACCACACGCGCGCGCCTTACGCGCGATGGATGGCGCTATTCTCATAAGAAATATTGAAAGCGTAAAGAACGCGTAGGAACGGGGGCGCAAGCGGGGCTCTTTGTGGGGAACGCATTTAAGCGCTTGGCCTGCGGAAGTGTGGGGAACGCGTCCGTGACCAGGCGCAAGGGCGGAAGTACGAGCGCTGGTGCGATAACGGAAACAAGACCAGAACCAGGCATCTCGCGCGCCACTCCATCAACAGACAGTAGGTATGCACAAGCGCGCGCATGCGCGGCGGCGTTGATTGTGAGCGCGCCTAGTGCTCGCTGCTTTTGAAAAACGTTTCCTCAATAAGCTTATAGAAGCTCTCTTTATGATACTTGAGCAGGCGAATTGGTCGAGCACCCTTGCACACTTTCACGCGCGCTACCTTTTCATCGAACTCAACAACGTCGCCGTCAACAAAAAACGACACTTCCGTTTCTCGTTCGCGCTGGCGCTCAAGCGAAATTTCCACACAATCGTGCGGAGCTGTTACAATCGCGCGCGAGTTAAGCGTATGCGGCGCTACCGGAACAACCAAAACTCCCCTATAAGCTGGGGAAATAAAGGGTCCGCCCGCCGAAAGCGCGTAGGCGCTAGAACCCGTCGCCGAGGAAATTACCACGCCGTCGCCACGCATGCGCGCAACATGATCGCCGGAAATTTCAATGTCAAAGTCGAAAATACGGCCTGACGCGCCGCGCGCAATGGTAATTTCATTCAGCGCAAAAAGGCGACGACTATGCGTTTTAGCAGGCAACACAACGCCGCCTCCCAAACCATGCTGCCGTTCTTGCAAGCACTTTTCGCGCTGGGCAGCTAACACATCAGAGCCAATTGGCAAATTATGTTCTTCAGCGTCATACGCCAAAGCCGCGTGTTGTGCAGCTTGCGCGGAAACGCCCGAAGTAAGCGTTTGCGCTGATGAACGCTCACTGTTTGCAAGCGAGCACGCGTCGATGCCTTGGTGCACAAGCTGATTGGTTTGCAGCGCGCGGAGCATCTGAGCGTGCTGCTCAGTAGCGCTGTTATGAGCCTCGTCAGCAGGGCATTCAATATCGATGCACAAGGTTTCGCGCACTTCCGCCGCAATGTCGCCCGCAAGCGCATCGGTCACAATTTCAATCATGTTATCTTGCACGTTATTGCACAAAAATCCCAAATGTCCGAAGTTCAAACCCAAAATTGGAACGTCAAGCATGGCAGCAAGGCGGCTTGAACGCAGAACGCTGCCGTCGCCTCCCAGGGCGATAAGCAGGTCAAACCGCGCTGCCGCGTCTGATGACGAAGCGCTCGACGACGCACCCGACGCCGCACCCGACGTCGACGCCTGCAGCATGCTCAGCAGCGCTTCGTGCAAAGCAGGCGTGCACACACACGCATCGCCTGACGCAACAGACGACGCATCGCTGCTGGTGGAATCTGCATCGCCCCACGTTGAAGGCGCGTTTGCGCCCGTGCCACGTTCCCCAGCGCCATCAAAACCGCCGACGCCGCCATCACCCGCACCAAAACCATTACCGTCGCCGTCAAGCACATCGATAAAATCGTACACCTGCGTACATAAGGGCAGGTCATCAGTGGTAAGACTCAAATGTTCGATGTGTTCAGCATCAAAAAAAGCAAGCAAGGCATAATGCGCTTCACATGCCTTTTTGCTGCGTTTGTTCACTACAATCAAAATGCGCATAACACATTGCTCCTTCATAAAACACGCGCGGGCATAAAAAACTGCGCCCGAGCATCAATATCGAGTATAATCGCACTATGCTTTGGAGCACAATCGCAACCCACACAGTATTATACGAGAATGTCAAACTTATGTAAGATTGTCAATCTGCCGCTCGCGAACGAACGAGCAGCACCCAGCACTGCCCCAAGCGCCGCAACGGCAACGGCAACCGCAACCGCGACTGCCCGCCCCACGCAGCAACGGCAACGTAAAACACGCACGCACCAACGCCTGCAACCAGGCAAAACGCAACGATAAGGACCACACGTGAGTGAAACTGCAACGAGTGAAACTGCAACACCCAGCTCAATAGCGCGCTCTAGCATGCTGATGACAGCGGCAACGCTTCTTTCACGCATTACTGGCTTGTTGCGCACATGGGCAATGGCGTTTGCACTGGGAAACACCCTTATCGCTTCGGCATATAATGTAGCAAACAACATGCCGAATATTATTTTCGAGCTGGTAGCAGGCGGTATTCTTACCGCTGCCTTTCTGCCGCTTTACCTAACGCTTAAAGAACAGAAAGGCCAAGCGGCAAGCGACGCTTACGCCAGCAACCTGCTTAACCTTACGTTTCTGGTACTCAGCTGCATAAGTATTATCTGTATCGTAGGCGCACCGTACGCTGTAGCAACACAAACGTTTAGCGCACAATCACCCGAAGTAAGCGCTGTTGCCATTGTCTTGTTTCGTATTTTTGCCATTCAGATTCTATTATATGGCCTAGGGGGAATTTTCAGCATCATCCTCAATGCGCACCGCAAATATTTTCTTACATCCGTTGCGCCAACACTCAATAACATTGTTGTGATTGCAGCATTTGTAACGTACAGCATCGTTGCCCCACGCGACGCTCAACTGGCACTTATCATCTTGGGTGTGGGCACGACGCTGGGTGTATTTGTGCAATACGTCATACAAATTCCTGCTCTGATACGCGTGAAATTTAAGTGGAGCGCCACGTTGAATTTGCGAGACCAAGCGCTTCGCGATTCGTTTCGCATTGCACTTCCAACGGTTCTGTATATTTTAGGAACACTGCTAGCGTTTTCGTGTCGAAACAGCTTTTCGCTTATGTGTACCGAAAGCGGACCTGCAACTATTGCCTATGCTCGCATTTGGTATCAACTACCCTATGGTGTGATTATCGTGTCGATTACCGCGCCGCTGTTTACAGAACTCAGCTCACTTGCTGCGCGTGGCAAACTTATCAAGCTGCGGCGCCTGCTGTGTCAGTCTCTCAGCGTCATGCTAGCGCTTATTATCCCCTGCTCGGCGCTTATCATTGCGCTGTCGTCACCTCTTATTAGCTTGTTTCGTGCAGGCGCGTTCAACGCAAGCGATGTAGCGGGTGTTTCATCGCTGCTAAGCATATGGGTAATCAGCTTACCCTTATACGCTATTACGATGTATATGTATCAAGTGTATGCCAGTATCAAGAAATTTTTCCTGTACGCGCTTATTTGTACGCTGGGAATGATTGTGCAATGTGTGCTGTATGGCGTTTTATGCAAACCTGAGATTTTAGGATTATACGGAATTGCCGTAAGCGATATTGTGTATTACACGCTCAGTGCGCTGATACTCATTGGCTTGTTGCGCAAAAAAGTGGGAGCATTTCTGCTGATGCCGCTGGTGAAAACAGCCATAAAAATGCTGGTGGCAAGTGTAATAGGATCTGGTATAGCGTATCTCGCAGCGCGCGGTTTTGCACTGCTGTTCCCTGGGAAAATATCAATCGGTATAGGCGCGCTTGAACTAATCTGTTGCGGCATTGTTGGGCTGGCAATAATTGCACTTCTGGGGAAATTGATGCGCGTATCAGAAATAGACTATGCAGCTAACATGCTAAAACGTTTGAAAAAGCGCTTTGCTCACTAAGCGCGCGGGCGTATACGGAATCAGCAGGTGCGCGTCGGGAACGTGAACGTGCACGAAAACGGGACGCGTCAGAGAGGTGGCGCAGAACCCTCGTTATGCCTGATGGGAGCGCTGCAATGCCGAGATGTCACAACATTGTCAGCCGCTCTACATGGCGCACCTACGCACGCCGCCTACACAGGGCGCCTGTGACCAGGTTCAACCGACACCAACACAGGACCGTTCTTCGTAATAGCAATCGTCTTTTCAAAATGCGCGGCAACGCTGCCGTCTTTCGTTGTTACCAGCCAACCATCAGCGGCTTCTTGCGTGTGCGGGCTTCCAAGCGTAATCATCGGCTCAATTGCCAACACCATGCCCACTTCCAATTTCGACCCCGTATGCCGAAACCCAACATTGGGAACGAAAGGATCTTCGTGCATGTCGCGCCCGATGCCGTGCCCCGTGTAACCGCGCACAACGCCAAAACGCGCCTCTTTGGCAACGCGCGACACCGCAAAACCGATATCGCCCACGTGACCACCTGGTTGAGCTGCGGCAATGCCTTCCCACAAACACTGCTCGGTAACGTCAAGCAAGCGCTGCCACTCGGGCTCGATTGAACCAACCGCAAAGGTCCACGCGTTATCGCCTGCCCAGCCATCCACCGTAGCGCCAATATCAATCGAAATGATGTCGCCTTCGTGCAAAATTTTCTTCTTGGACGGAATGCCGTGCACAATTTCGTTGTTGATAGACGCGCACAGGGATGCCGGATAGCCGTAATAGCCCTTAAACGTGGGAATACCGCCGTTTGCGCGAATATATTCCTCGGCAAACGCATCAAGCTCGTAGGTTGAAACGCCTGGTACACAGCGCGCTCCTACTTCGCGCAACACGCGCGCCGACAGCTCGCCTGACACTTTCATAGCTTCAATTTCAGCAGGACTTTTCTTGATAATCATTTCCCCACCACTTCTCACTGCAAACAAAAAGGAGCACCGCGCAACCTCGATGCTCCCCCCATATCTTTCATTGTAGCGCCCTTGTACAGCGCCCTTACGATGTGCCTTGTGCCGCGCTCTTGTGCACCAAGCTTCGCAGCAGCAACACGCTTTGCAGCTGCAAGCTTCGCAACAAGCCTACGCAACAGGCGTGCTGTACTCTTTCTGAACAGCAGAATCAACAGGAATACCAGGACTCATAGTTGACGACACCGAAATGCTCTTTACGTAGCGACCCTTTGCGCTGGCAGGTTTTGCGCGCAACAGCTCGTCAAATACCACACCGTAGTTCTCTGCAAGAGCTTTCGCGTCGAAGCTTACTTTGCCAAGCACAACATGAGCAATACCAAAACGGTCGGCGCGATATTCCACACGACCACCTTTCAGCTCGCCGATTGCCTTTGCAACATCAGGCGTAACGGTACCAAGTTTCGGGTTTGGCATAAGTCCGCGAGGACCCAGCACCTTACCCAAACGACCAACTTTCGCCATCTGATCGGGCGTTGAAACTGCTGCGTCAAAGTTGATATTGCCTGCTAGAACATCAGCAATCAAATCGTCCGATCCAACGATATCCGCGCCAGCTTCCTCGGCAGCACGAGCAGCGTCGCCTTCCGCAAACACAGCAACGCGAACCGTTTTACCAGAACCGTGAGGCAGGCTTACTGTTCCGCGAATTTGCTGATCGGCCTTACGCGTATCAACACCTAAGCGAAAATGCGCTTCAACCGTTTCGTCAAACTTTGCATGAGGAAAGCTTTTCAGCAGCTCAAATGCCTCAAGCGGAGCATACAGCTCCTTTTCGATTGCTGCAGAAGCAGCCTTGTAGTTCTTTGAATTCTTTGCCATGATACTTCCTTTCGTGGTAGGGAAACGAACGTGATGTTCTTCCACTTACATGCACGCACACGCGCGCACGGGCAATAAGGTTACAGGTACGTTTATGCTTGCGAAGCAGCTTTCAGTGCTTCTGCAAGTTTCTTTGAAGGAACGTACTTCTTTTTCATCTCGCGGCCTTCAATACGAACGCCCATCGAGCGAGCTGTACCAGCGATAACTTCCATTGCTGCTTCAATGGTGTTAGCGTTCAAATCGGGAAGCTTGATTTCTGCAATTTCGCGCAGCTGATCAAGCGTCAGCGTGCCTACCGACTGCAACTGAGGAATGCCGGCGCCCGATTTAATGCCCAGCTTTTCTTTGATAAGAACGGCCGCTGGAGGTGTTTTGCACACAAACGTAAACGACTTGTCTTCATAAACAGTAATCTCAACAGGGATGATAGTTCCCGATTGCTCCTGCGTTTGCGCGTTGAACGCTTGGCAGAACTGCATGATGTTTACGCCTTGTGCACCCAAGGCAGGACCCACAGGAGGAGCTGGATTCGCAGCACCTGCAGGAATTTGCAACTTAACAAAACCGGTTGCTTTCTTAGCTTTTGGAGCCATTAGAAAATCCTTTCACAATAATCCAACTTTCTACCTATTCGCGAGAAGCCCTGTGTCCACTCAGGCGCGACAGTTAGGTATGTGCATGCGGTAGTACGCGTTACAAAACTGATGCATGCAAGCAGTTTTGCCGTTCCACACAACAAAAGCGCAGCTAAGCGACTTTATTGCGGGCTTATTCGATGCGTGAAACCTGATCGAAGGAAAGCTCAACCGGCGTTTCACGACCGAAAATAGAAACCATAACTTTCACTTTGCCGGTATCAGAACACACCTCAGATACCGTACCATCGAAATCGGCAAGCGGGCCCGATATAACGCGAACGGGGTCGCCCACCGTGATAGATGTTGATGTTTTAACAGGCACACCAGCTGCTTTTTTCGTGTAGCCCATAATTTTGTTGTACTCTTCACGAGTAAGCGGCTCGGGCTTGCCCTGCGAACCAACAAAGCCCGTAACACCTGGCGTATTGCGAACATACGACCAGCTGCGCGAATCAAGTTCCATGCGAACAAGCACGTAGCCTGGAAGTACCTTGTGCTCGGCTTCAACACGCTTTCCGCCATCTTTAATTTCGGTAACCGTTTCGGTTGGAATTTCGATAGCAAAAATGTTGTTTTCAAGACCAAGAGCCTCAATGCGCTGTTCAAGCGTGTTTTTTACCTTATTCTCGTATCCTGAATACGTGTGAAGAACATACCATTTTTTCGACACGATTACGCCCCTAACCCCGAAATAGCAAACAGCAGCGGAGTAATAATAGCGTTGTCAAGGACGCCAACATAAATACCAAAGAAGATAAGCGCTACAACTACCACAACGCTCCACTGCAATACGTCAGCTTTCGTTGGCCACGTAACGCGCTTCAGTTCCGATTTAACGTCTTTGAAAAAGGACAAGCGCGATTTCTTAGGCTCTGTTGATTCCGACTTTTTGGGAACAAGCACGTCAGGCGTTTGAGTGCGCACGTCTTGCTTTGATTTCTTGAAGATCGACTTTTTCGGCTTTTCAGCAGACGTCTCTACACGCTCTTGCGTTTGCTGATCGGTGCTTGTCATCTCCTCGCGTTCTGCCTTGCGGGCGCTACGAGCAGCAGATGCTTTCGCACGCTGTGTCTTCGATTTATGTGCCATACTCTAACCTACTTTACTCAACACTAAAACGTGTCATAAACGTATTATAAAACGTGTCATTAAACGTCAAACAAGCAGCCTGACTTCAGATTGCTATACGCTTATAGTAACCTGAAAGCAAGCTGCTTACAAGCTGGCAGGCCAGGAGGGACTCGAACCCCCAACATGCGGTTTTGGAGACCGCCGCTCTACCAATTGGAGCTACTGGCCTATGCTTGTGTCATCAAACACTAACGAGTCTCGCGATGAACGGTATGGTTACCGCACCACTTGCAATACTTCTTAATTTCAAAGCGATCAGGTAAGGTCTGCTTATTTTTCGTGGTCGTATAATTACGGCGCTTGCACTCTGTGCACGCTAAGGTGACCATTGTACGCATGAATAACTCCTCTTAAACGAGCTCGTGTCTGCTTATTTGCTTATGTAACTTCACATGTATACGCGGTATGCTTGCCTGCGCGTGCGAAAGACGCACAACGCTTATGACATAAGCAACACGTGTGCAACCAAAACGGTTCTGTTCATTTCTGCTTGTTTACACACGAATTTAAGTAAAGCGAGCCCACAGGAATGCTGTGGGCTCACCAAGTGCACAACAAAAACTATTTGATAATTTCAGTTACGCGGCCAGAACCAACGGTACGTCCACCTTCACGGATAGCAAAGCGAAGACCCTGCTCCATAGCGATGGGGTGAATAAGCTGAGCGGTAATCTCAACGTTGTCACCAGGCATAACCATTTCGGTTCCCTCAGGAAGATGTGCAACACCTGTAACGTCGGTGGTGCGGAAGTAGAACTGAGGACGATAACCATCGAAGAATGGGGTGTGACGTCCGCCTTCTTCCTTTGTAAGAACGTATACTTGGCCTTTGAAGTCGGTGTGAGGTGTAACTGAACCAGGCTTGCAAAGTACCTGACCACGGATGATGTCTTCGCGCTTAATACCACGCATCAAGCATCCGATGTTGTCGCCTGCTTGCGCTTCATCAAGAAGCTTGCGGAACATTTCGATACCCGTGCAAACGGTGCTTTGCGTATCTTTAATACCAACAATCTCCATAGGATCGTTCAGGTGCAGAACACCGCGCTCAACACGACCAGTTGCAACAGTACCACGTCCGGTAATCGTCATGGTATCTTCAACAGCCATCAAGAAAGGCTTGTCGGTGTCACGTTCAGGAGTTGGGATGTATGTATCAACAGCATCCATAAGCTCCCAAATCTTTTCCTGCCACTTTGCGTCACCTTCGAGTGCCTTCAAAGCAGAACCGCGGATGATAGGAATATCATCTCCTGGGAATTCATAGGTTGAAAGAAGCTCACGAGTTTCCATTTCAACAAGGTCGATAAGTTCTTCGTCATCAACCATGTCGCATTTGTTCAGGAATACTACGATGTAAGGTACGCCTACCTGACGAGCAAGAAGGATGTGCTCACGAGTTTGGGCCATAGGACCATCGGTTGCAGCAATTACGAGAATTGCGCCGTCCATCTGAGCAGCACCAGTAATCATGTTCTTAACGTAGTCGGCATGGCCTGGGCAGTCTACGTGTGCATAGTGACGCTTATCGGTTTCGTACTCGATGTGAGCAATTGAGATGGTAATACCACGCTCGCGCTCTTCAGGAGCCTTATCGATATCTTCAAATGCGGTAAAGTCTGCATGGGCAGTGCCATGTGAACCGTCATTTTGTGACAGTGTCTTTGAAATTGCTGCGGTAAGGGTTGTTTTACCGTGGTCTACGTGACCAATAGTACCGATGTTAACATGTGGCTTTGAACGGTCAAACTTCTCTTTAGCCATGAAATCATCCTCCTTGTTGCTTAATCGCTTGCGTGCGACTAATTTCCTACTGTTACGTTTCGATTGTATACTAAAACATCCATATCGGATGTTAGGTAACTGGTAGCGGTGACTGGATTCGAACCAGTGACGCCACGGGTATGAACCGTGTGCTCTGACCACCTGAGCTACACCGCCAAAGTGGAGCCCGCGACCGGACTTGAACCGGTGACCTCTTCGTTACCAACGAAGTGCTCTACCGACTGAGCTACACGGGCGCGATGGTGGGAGCGCAAGGATTCGAACCTTGGTAAGCATAGCTAACGGGTTTACAGCCCGTCCCCTTTAACCACTCGGGCACACTCCCACAAAATTGGTGCTTCATTCATGTGTAGTTATCAAGCTTCCTGCACATGTACACAGGTGCTTCGCACATGAGCACGAGAATAATACGCTAGATAAAGGTTCGTGTCAACATCCTACACGCACCCGGGTGTATCTACACTCCCTGCACATTTTCCCACGTCAGACGCATATCGTGGAAAATACGGCGCACAAAATTCAGCAAAAAGCCTGTTCAGCAATAATTTCTAAAAATTTATTTTTCTGCAAGCTTTGTTTGGTACGCGTCAAAAAGTTCATGCGACTTCTGGGCATCGGCATGCGCTTTCGACGTGCATAAACTAACGATAACGTGCACAAGCGTTCCCACGCAGAATGCAGGAAGCAGCTCGTAGATGCCAAAAACCCCACCAAGAGGCGCCAGAACTTGCACCCAGAAAATCACGAACGCTGTTGCTGCGAGCATGCCTGCCAGCGCGCCTTGCTTCGTTGAGCGCTTCCAATACAGTGAAAGCAGCGTCAGCGGGCCAAACGACGCGCCAAGCCCTGCCCACGCATGCGACACAACGGCAAAGATGGAGGAATGTTCGTCATAGGCAACCAAAATGCCGAACATAAACACCACAATCAGCGTGAAGCGCGCAACAATAAGCACTTCCCTATCGCTGGCGTGGCGGCGCAGCATGCCGCGATACAGGTTCTCGGCAACCGATGAGCCAGCAATCAGCAAATACGATGACGAAGACGACATCGACGCCGCAAAAATGCCAGAAACAACAACGCCGCACATAAATGACGGCAGCATCATCTGCGCAAGCACGATAAACGCGTTTTCGGCTTGCGATTGCGTTCCAAAATAGGTGGGCAAAATAACGCGCGACACCAACCCAATAAGAATGGCGCTTGCCATAGAGATGACGCACCATAACACCGCGATGATGCGTGATTTCTTGATGTCGGACACGTGGCGCGCCGACATAAAGCGCACCAGCACTTGAGGCATGCCGAAATATCCCAAACCCCACGCCAACAGGGAAAGCGCGGCAAGTGCGCTAAAGGGCGCGGGGGTTGCAAACGCGGGAAGCTGATCGAGTGCCACTTGATAACCGGTGGCGTCAAGAACGGGTTTTGCGTGTTCAGTGATGCTCAAAAAACCGGGGATTGCCTGCAGAAACGCGAGCGTTTCGTTGAAGCCGCCCGCCCAAATTATTGAGCCGCACACCACCATCGCCAGTGCAAAAAACATAAGAATGCCTTGTACAAAATCGGTTACGACAACCGATAAGTAGCCGCCGACCAGCGTGTACAAAAATACGATGATAGCGCCCAGCACCATCATCGCAGCATAGTTTAAGCCGAACAAGGTAGCGAACAATTTTCCGACCGTAACAAAACAACTTCCCACGTAAATGCTGAAAAACAGCACGATAATAAGCGCAGCTACCGTCGAGATGATGTTTTTGGTGTCGCCGTAGCGCTTAGAGTAGAAATCGGGCAGAGTAATTGACTCTGTAAGCTCGGAATACACACGCAAACGCTTGGCGACCAGCTTCCAGTTGAGGTAGGTACCCAGCGCAATGCCCACGCCCGTCCAAACGGCCTCAGACGCGCCCGTGAAATACGCAACACCTGGCAAGCCCATAAGCAACCAGCCCGACATGTCGGAAGCTTCAGCAGAAAGCGCGGTAAGCCAGGGGCCAACGCCGCGCCCGCCTAAGAAGTACTCTGAGGTTGAGGAATTTGAGCGCTTCGCGTACACAAAACCTATTGTCAGAACAACAATGAAGTACAAAAGCATTGCAAACAGCACTAGAAAATCGTGTTCGAGCATACTGATCCATTCTCGCGTTGAGGGGCTGACGTTTGTAAAATAATCTGAATACTATACCATGATTTTCCCACAAGACGCGCAGATATTACAGCAAAACAGCAAGAAACAATATCCTGTATATACGCGTACAGCGCACAAATTGGTGTGCGTACATTAATATGGAACACGAAAGGGTAACAAGCAGATTGACTCACCGTGCGCGAAGCTGCTTGCAACTTTGAGGGTGAACGAGTGCCGCATGTGCACCATCAAGCAAAAAGCAGCACGCATCGTATGCAAACCCCTGTTCCTAACAAGTGTTCCTTACGAATAACGTGCTGCATCTAAAATTTCGTACTGCAAAAGGCCTTACAGCAAAAAGCTGCATTGCAAAAGGCCATAGAGCAAAAACAGCGGTCGAGCGCAAAACGTCCACATTATAAACTACGCGCCTTACACCCTGCGCGCCTTACGCGCCCTACAAAAGCGCCTACTCGTCTTCTGGCTTTACCACCAACACGTCGCACTTCATGTTGCGAATCAAAAACGTCGATACGCTTCCTACCAGCGCATACTTGATGTTCGACAAACCACGTGCGCCGCAAATTACCAAATCGGGCTTAAACGGCTCAATGAGGCTTTCAACGAGCGTATCGGTAATACGACCAGCGTGTACCTTGAAATCAACCGACTTAATGTCGTGATCTTCGCGAATTTCCTTGAAAACGCCACTTAACTCACGTTCAAGATTTTCCTTGCCATCGCGACACAACGCGGCAAAGTCGATGCCGTTCGCCTCGTAAGGAACTGAATCGATGACGTGCCCAAACAACAAGTCGGCATTGTTGTAATGCGCAAGCAACGCCGCGCGTTTTGCTACTGCTTCTTGCGTTGAACCGCCGTCGAGTGCAGCGAAAATGCGTTTATATTGGGTCATAATATCCTCCTCATGCAAAGGTTTCACTAGGTTGTAGGTTGCAGACCCAGCACTAACTGTAACATCTTTATTTTAACGCAATACCCGCCCCCCATTGCTTACTTATAGAGTAAAATGTTACCAAACTATTAAACGCGCATTTAAAGTCTCTTCTTCTTACGAAAACAAGTACGA
>CAMPNZ010000003.1 GCA_946892075.1 uncultured Coriobacteriales bacterium | reverse complement strand
CGAACGCGTTCCCGAACACGTTCCTGCCCGCGCCTGCGCCCAGCTCCACCATTGCCGCGCCCGTTACGTTCACGTTCCCGCCCTTGTTCCCGAGCACGTTCCCGCACCCGCGTCGCTTCGCGCTTTATCAGCAAGCTATGGATTATTTGTAGTGAAATGGTATTTTTTCTGAATTCACACTATAATATTTTGGTTGTTCTTATTACTGACGGAAAAGGAAGATAAATGAAACGCACGTATCAACCAAACACTCACAAAAGGGTAAAATGCCATGGTTTTCGTGCCCGTATGGCAACCAAAGCTGGTCGCCGTATTTTGGCTGCACGTCGCGCTAAAGGTCGTAAGTGCCTCACCGTTGCATAGCCTCGAGGGAATTTCTTGAAAACTATCAAATCGAGTGAGGAAATTTCGGCAATTTTAAAACAGGGCACATTTTTTAAGGCGCCCTATTTTTTTCTAATTGTGTGTGACGCCCAGAAGAGTGCCTGCAAGTATCCGCGTGTGGCTTACATTGCTGGTAAAAAAAACGGGAATGCAGTGTGGCGTAATACTGCAAAACGTCGCTTGCGCAGTTTATTGAAAGACGCGCTTGACCATTCAGATTATGTGGCGCGAAATTTCACACTCGATATGGTTATTATGGCAAGAAAACCGCTCTTGTCGGCGTCGTATAGCACGACGCTTAGTGCATTTGAAAATCTACTGAGCAAAGTAGTGGCAGCAAAGGATAGAAATTAAAGGGGGCATATGTTCCTCAAACCAGTAAATAAGGTATGTTGCGCCGGTGCGCAATTGTGTATTAGGGCTTATCAACTTGTTCTTTCGCCTTTATTTAGTGGTTGTTGCCGATTTGAGCCAACGTGCTCACAGTACGCACTTGAAGCATTCAAAAAATTTTCTTTCCCAAAAGCTTGCTATTTAACGATACGAAGAATTTTACGCTGCCGACCAGGTGGTGGACATGGGTATGATCCGCTACCGTAACCAGATAACAATTGCAGGAATCCGATATTAAGGAATATGTATGTGGGACGTATTCAAAAATTTCCTCTTTGACATATTAGTGTATTTCCATAACTATACTCACGACTGGGGTGCTGCCATCTTAGCTGTAACGTTCATCATCAGGCTTATCTTATCGCCTTTGATGCATGCGGCAACTAAATCAACCTACGGCATGAGAAAAGCGCAGCCGAAAATCAAAGCAATTCAGGAAAAATTTGCGGGTGACCAGCAAAAACTTGCGCAGGAAATGCAAAAATTGTATGCGGAAGCAAAGTTTAACCCTATCAGCGGTTGTTTGCCTTTATTCCTCCAGGCGCCAATTTTTATCGCGCTATATCAAGTGTTAACAGAAATGCATGATCGTCTTGGGAATACGCATTACGGTTTCTATAATTTAGTACCTAACTTGGTTTTGAGTCCATCTATGGCAATACATGACGGATTTGCAGTCTTCACGCCGTATTTGATATTGCTTATCGTGTTTGCGTTCGCCACTTTTGCTCCTATGGTGCTGATGCAAATAGGACAACCGAACACCCAGCGCACACAAATGTTTTTAATGGCGGGCTTTATGACGGTGTTTATGCTGTGGGTTGGATGGGGCTCACCAGCAGGTGTATTGCTTTACTGGGGTACCTCATCTTTGGTTGCTGTTATTCAACAGCAAACCTCTCTCTATATTATGCAAAAGCGTGATAAAGAAAACGAAGAGAACGGCGCAGAACCGAGTAACGACGTGTACGTAGTAAGAAAAGAACGCAAAAAGAAGCCTACGAAAAAAGCGTAACAGCTATTCTGTGTGTTTTGTTTTGTGGACATGAGTGTGAAACAAGGGAATGTTTCACGTGAAACATTAAGGGGAACTACTATGGATGAACAATCTGAGGATTATTGCGAGGAAGCGCAAGAGTACTTTGAAGACGATGTTCTTGAGGAAGCGGCCGACATTGACGAAGAGAATTCGATTCAAGAACTCACCGACGAACAGCTTGATGAAATTGCGGATACCGCTATTGTCATTTTGAAGGATCTGCTGCAATTTTTTGATGTTGGAGAAGTTACTATCGATGAGTACAGCGGCGATGAAGGCGAACTCATTCTGGACATCACAGGCAACAACTTGGCGGTGTTAATTGGCCGTCATGGAAAAACACTCGATGCACTTCAGCACATTGTTTCAGCTATTACGGTTCGCAAAATTGGCTTCCGTTTTCCTGTTATTGTTGACATTGAGGGCTATAAAAACCGCCAACGCGAAAAACTCGAGCGTCTTGCTTTGTCAACTGCGCAAAAGGCGCTTCGTTATAAGAAGGCATTTGCCCTGCGCCCTATGAACGCATATGAGCGTCGCATTATACATATGGTGTTGCGTGACAACAAGAAACTGTCTACCAACTCAGAAGGTTCGGGTGCCGGTCGTCACATTGTTATTAAGCCGGTAAAATTTTAGCGCGCGGCATGAATTCGCCATCATAGCATTGGTATAGATAGCATGCATGCTCAAAACCGCTCTTTAGAACCTCTTGAAAATGTTGCTATTCAAGCAGGCGTGTTGCACGTACCACGTGCGGTGTTGCAAGCGTGTCAAAACCATCTGCGCATGGTTATTGAAACGAATAAAGTGCTGAATCTTACTCGCATTGATACCTTTGAAGAAGGCATGTTGCTTCACGTGGAGGACTCTCTTACCGCTCTGCCGCTTCTTGAGCGCGCTCCTGAAGGTCCATATCTTGATATGGGAACAGGAGCAGGCTTTCCTGGTATTCCCCTTGCTCTTGCTACGAAGCGAAACACGGTTCTTGTGGACGCGCGCCAAAAGAAAGTTAAGGCGCTGAACGGGTTTTTGCAACAGTTGCAAATAGACGATTATGTGAGTGCTGTTTCTGAAAGAATTGAAACGCTGCCGACAAGGTATAAGGACGCATTCGCTGTTGTTACCGCACGCGCGTTGTCACAAACTTCGGTATTGATGGAATTTGCCACTCCGCTTCTTGCACGCGGCGGCTGGCTTATTTGCTATAAGGCGCAAATGTCTGGGCAAGAGCTTGACCATAGTGCTGATGTAGCGCGTACCTTGGGTCTTACTCAAATATTTTCGCAAAGGTTTATGCTGTCTGATAACCAAACTCAAAGAACACTGATAGTCTTTCAAAAAACTCATAAAGCACGCATCGCGCTGCCGCGTTTGAATGGCTTCGCACAAAAGCACCCCTTATAAGCTTTATTTGATGTTTTTATTAGGTAAATAAGGATATTTTTTTAGAATAAGAATAAGTACAATAGTACACGATACGTTGTAGTGCAGGGTGCGCACATTTATTCATGACGCGCGCCTTATCCGCTGCAATTTAAAGACAAGTGTTTCACGTGAAACAAGGTATACTAGTCATAAGCGAAAGGAGCTTCGGTGGGATTATTTAACAGCTTTCGACATCAAAAAAAGAAGCAAGAAACACAAGCTGATAACACAACTGACCAAACAGCGCTTACAGATAACTCGCACGACTCATTACTTGTTGACGAAGATATGAAAATAGATTCGATTGAAGTTGTTGAGCGTGAAGCTGTAGAGCAGGAAGAAAAGGCACCAGCGTATAGGGAAATCAAGCCATTTTCTGAAAAGATGCCGGTAACTCATGTTATTGGTCAAACGAAAATTTTAGGAATTATCAACCAAAAAGGTGGCGTAGGCAAATCGACGACTGCGGTAAATTTGGCAGCGGCGTTAGGTAGTGCCGGCAAACAGGTATTGCTAGTCGATTTAGATCCACAGGGAAACGCTACCAGTGGGCTCGGTATCGACAAAGGTGAAATTGCACGTTGTATGTACGATTTGTTGCTGAACGATACCCCTCTGCAAGAGGTTATTATTCCTGATGTAGCAACAGGGCTTGATCTTATTCCTGCAACAATCAATTTAGCAGGCGCGGAAGTGGAGCTTGTGTCAGAAATGGCGCGCGAGAACAGGCTTAAGGATACCTTAGGTGCATTGCGCGGGAAATACGATTACATTTTAATTGATTGTCCGCCTTCGCTGGGATTATTAACGGTAAATGCCCTTGTTGCATCCGACAAGCTGATCATTCCTATTCAGTGTGAATTTTATGCACTTGAAGGCGTTACGAAATTGCTCGACTCGATGAAGCGCGTTAAAAGCCGCCTCAATCCGTCGCTTGATATTTTCGGCATTTTGCTAACGATGTATGACGGACGCACTATGCTTGCGCGTCAAGTTGCTAAAGAAGTGCGCGGCTTTTTTGGAAAGCAGGTTTTTGAAACTATTATTCCGCGTACGGTTAAATTATCAGAGGCGCCTAGTTATGGCTTACCCATAACGGAATAT
Source organism: uncultured Coriobacteriales bacterium (assembly GCA_946892075.1). Lineage (GTDB taxonomy): Bacteria > Actinomycetota > Coriobacteriia > Coriobacteriales > Eggerthellaceae > Berryella. Next base: position 50,646 of record CAMPNZ010000003.1, on the reverse strand, counting down.
GATCCTCATGGGCGCGGTGCTGAATCGTACACTGCTCTTGCAAAGGAAGTGATTACTCGTGGCTAGAAATAAAGGTGGCCTTGGAAGAGGCTTAAATGCACTTCTTGGAGGCTTATCAATGGAGGCTGCGCCACAAGAAAAGCCTGCCAACAGATTTACTGTTACAACAAACAAACAGGCTCCTCAGCCTCAAGAGCATCATAAGAATGCGTCCATCGACCAAGAAAAGCCTCAAGAGGCGTTGTTGGAGGACGAATTAGTGCCCGATAGCGATGTTCATATCAAAAGTATTTCAACGCGAGAAGTGGGCGCATCATCTGCGGCTGCAGCGCGTCCGCGCACGGAGCAGACGGATAGTGCACATCAATCTGATACTCAACAACGCGAGGCTGCTCGCATTGCGCAAGAACGCAGCGACGAACAACGAGTTGCCGATATTGTGGCTCGTGAAAGCAGTAAATCTGCATCCGTAGCGACAGCTTCCGCAGCGCCTGCACAAGCGCCTTCTGCGTCACCCGCACCAGCTCAAACAAACGCTGTAAGCGCATCGCGCACAGGCTTGGAAGAAACGGCTGGAGACGCAACGAAAGGCGCCGCCGCGCAGCTTATTACAGAGCTGGCATTGTCCCAGATAGAAGTAAATCCGCAGCAGCCTCGCACGCGCTTTCAAAAAGATGAGCTGCAAGAACTTGCCGACTCTATCAAGGCGCATGGTGTTTTGCAGCCTATTTTGGTACAGCCGCTTTCTGATGGTAAATATAAAATAATTGCTGGTGAAAGGCGCTATCAAGCATCGCAGCTTGCAGGGCTGAAAACTATTCCGGCACATGTAAAACAAACGAATGACCATGACATTATTGAGCTGGCGCTTATCGAAAATATTCAGCGTTCAGATTTGAACCCTATCGAAGAAGCGTATGGATACCGCCGTTTAATGGAAGAAAAAGGGATGACGCAGGTAGAGGTTGCGCAAGCGGTATCGAAAGGACGCTCAACTATCGCCAACGCTTTGCGCTTGCTCGATTTGCCGGAAGACGCCCAAAAATTGTTGTACGAAGACAAAATTTCTGCAGGCCACGCGCGCGCTATTTTATCAATTCACGATAAAGACGCACAGAAAAAACTAACTGAACGTTTAATGCGCGACAATTTAAGCGTACGAGAAACAGAAGCGCTTGCGCGCCTGCTATCTGGCAAAATAACGGCTCAAGAGCATGTTGTGCGTGTTCCTACCCCGAAGTCATTTAAGCTTGCGGCACGTAATTTGCGCAAAATGCTTGCCACAAACGTGCGGGTAAAAACCGTCAAAGGCAAAAACAAAATTGAAATAGAGTTTGGCGATGAATCTGAGCTTAATCGCATTGTTGATATGCTTAAGGAGAGCAAACCGCGCAGTTAAGTTCATCTGCTGCTAAGTATATTTCGCGGTTAAGTGTATTTCGTGGCCAAGCTTGTTGTGTGGCTTAGACTATTGTGCAACTAAGCTCGTTTTATGGTTAAGGGTGTTGCGCAGCTAAGATTGCTTATAGCTGCGCGCCAGTTGCCCGCATGCTCCATCGATATCTGCACCGCGTGAACGGCGTGCTGTTGCAGGAATATTGTGGTTTTCCAGCTCTTGGAGCCACAACCTGCGCACACTTTCAGATACCGGGGCAAAGGGCGAGTTTTCAATCTTATTGAGCATGATGATATTCACGTGGCAAAGGAAATTGTTGCAAAAGGAACACAGCGCCCGCAAGTGTTCGGCTGAGTCGTTTACATCTTTTATGAGCGCATATTCCAGCGATACTCGTCTGTTGGTGGTTCGCGTATAATATTCAAGCGCATCTTTAAGATCGGTAAGGGGAAATTGAGTAACACGGGGCATAATTTCGTTGCGTGTGCGCTGGATTGCACTGTGTAGCGACACCGCAAGCGTGTATTGCATCCCTTCGTGGGCTAATTTCTTGATATTGGGAACAATTCCGCAGGTAGATATGGTTATATGACGTGCTCCAATATCATTGTATCGGCTGTTGTTCAAAATGTGGAGCGCCTGGATAACCGCCTGATAATTTGCGAACGGCTCGCCTTGCCCCATCACAACAATATTGCTTACGCGCTGTCTGAAATCGTCGGCAACAACATTGATTTGGTCGACTATTTCGCCAAGGTATAAATTGCGAATAAGCCCTTGCTTGCCGGTTGCGCAAAACGCGCACGCCATGGCACATCCTGCCTGGCTTGAGCAACATACGGTAAGCTTATTGTTTGCAGAAGGGATGCCAACGGTTTCTACCAGCACGTCGTCAAATAAACGAAGCAGGTATTTTCGCGTGCCATCTGCAGAAACTTGCTTGTGTTCAAGTGAGGGATACGTAAACGGATACTGCTTTGCAAGGATGCTTTTCGTGCGTTGCGAAATATTGCGCATTTCGTCATAAGACGATACGTGCTGCTTATAAAGCCAGTCAAAAATTTGTGTTGCACGAAATTTTTTCTCGCCTTCGGTAAGGAGCAGCTCTTGCAACTCGTTAAGGGTAAATTGTTTTAGTGTTGTATGCATAGTGAGTATTATAATAGAGAACACGTTGTTTCACGTGAAACATTCTTATTACAACAACGATGCTGTGCTGCACATCATGTTTTGTTGCGGCACGTAGGGATGCAGTAGGTAGGATTTGCAGCAGATAGATATGCGCGGTTTTGAAAGGATGCATATGGGTTCACCAACGTACAACGTCGCTTTATTATGTGGTGGTAACAGCGGTGAAAAAGAGATTTCAAAGGCTTCCGGAAAGAGTGCTGCACAAGCGCTTCGCACGGCGGGTTGTGCGGTAACGGTGCTTGACCCAGCCGATCGAGAGACGCTTACAACGCTGTTAAATAATCCATTTGATGTTGCTTTTCTGTGCCTTCATGGTAAAGGCGGCGAAGACGGTACCATTCAAGGCTTCCTTGAGTATGCTCAGCTGCCCTATACCGGCCCTGGCGTGCTAGCAAGTGCACTTGCCATGGATAAATCGCGTGCAAAAGCCCAGTACATAAGCCATAACCTGCCAACGCCCCACTCACAAACACTGTTCCGTGGTCATCCGTATGACGTTGATGCACTTGCACGTGACTTTGGTTTTCCATGTGTGGTAAAGGCAACCACTGAAGGAAGCGCACTTGGCGTGTATATTGTTCATTCAAAAGAGGAGATGGACGAAAAAATAGCTGCCTGTTTTGCAATGGACGACCATATTTTAGTTGAACAGTTCATTAAAGGCACAGAATTAACGGTTGCAGTCCTTGGTAATGACGAACCGTTTGCCTTGCCTGTCATAGAGATTATCCCGAAGCATGCTTTCTACGATTTTGAGTCGAAGTACGCACCTGCGGGATCGCAGCACATTTGCCCTGCTCGGCTAAGTGAACAGGACACGAAAGCGGTGCAAGATTTGGCTGTTCGTGCTCATCGTGCATTGGGATGCAGCGGTATGTCGCGTACCGACATTTTAAGAGACGAACGCGGTGCTTTTTGGCTGTTGGAAACCAATACGATACCCGGTATGACACAAACATCCTTATTGCCAGATGCCGCGCGCGTGTACGGACTTGATTTTCCCACATTGTGCATGAAGCTTATCGAGTTTGCCCTTGACGCGAAAGCGAATAAATAGCACACCACGCCAGCTATTTACGCTTTATGTGCGCATGTCGTCTGCATATTTTATGGGTCGATAACCGAACTACACGTATTCGGTTATATGTATTCGGCTACGTGTATTCGTCTGCAGCATTCGGCTATACGTATTCGTCCGCACGTATTTCGGCTATGCACATTCAGCTACAACATTTTATCCGTCTGTGCCCTGCTCAAACGCGCAATATGGATCACACTTTGCATTGTTATATCCTGCCCAAAAAGTGACTGAAATCAAAGAACACGGAATTGAGTCACTGGCAGAAGTATTCTATGGATTTTGACGATTTGCAAAGCCACACATGATTGCGCGATGTTGTGCGCTCGATGCGCGCAATGGCGCAAGGCAGTAAACGGCACAAGGCAGTAAAACGGTTGTGCGTTAGAACCATCCAAGCGACTTAATACCCAAAATTATGAGCGTTACCAGCGCTAATAGGAATATCCATGACACAAGGTAGCAGCCTTTATTGCCCGCCCGACCTTGCTCAATAAGGCTCTCAGACAGCAAGCGCCGCGTTTTCATCAGAGCCATTCCTTGTTCCTTTTTTGGCAGCGGAACACGACCGCGTGGCACCCACGTTCCGTTTGAAGATTCTACGTGCTGTATGCCATCCTGCGACAACGAAATATCAGGTCGCACGCCTTTTTTGAGTTCTTGAGCAATCGTGTTTTCGAACGTTTCATATGCCTTATTTGTTGCATCATAGATAAATAGTGCCACGTGACCCCAGTAATAGCCCGGATTAGGATGATCGGTATACGCCACAAATGAAAGCAAACACGACACGTTTAGATGTTCCGCATGCGCTAATTTTATGCGGTCTATCAGGTGCTCATCGGTAATTTCGCCAATAAGCTTTTGGTATTTATTATGAAGCTCGATATGGGGGTGCAGCGTGTTATTCTTAGCCAGCGTCATCGTAAGCGCATCGCCTACCAGCGTGTCGGCGCCCAACAAAAAAGCTGCATCCTTTTTGCTGGGGCAGCGAAACTCATAATAGGCTCCAAAATAGTTGTTCATGATACTCCTTGCGTCACGTTCACAGGCAGGTAGTGTAGCCGCTTCGGATAAGGAACACACCCGCATCCGCGGCGCCACGTTCCCGCGCCATCATACGTTTGCGCATATGACCAGCCGAAACTAACGCCGCGCCACATGCTGCACTTGCGTTCCCCATTTTGGCATAATCTGTGCGATAATGCATATATACAAGCAGTTAATTATACAATCAACTAATTATATGAACCTCGCGTGTTTCGTATTTTTGCGTACAAAATTGTTTTATCATAGAAAAAATCTATCGGGGGGCTTGCTGCTTTTATGACAGTCACAACAACAACACTATCATTTGATGCTGCGCGCGCGTTGCTTGATGGCACCAATCAAGCAATAGTGCAGCGTTATAGCGGTCTTGCCTCTTTAATAAACACCTGTTCATTTGGCAAATTTGACTCTGACATTGTCGTGTTGGACACCGAAGCAACGGGCTTGTCTCTTGACTACGACGACTTAATACAAGTTGCCGCCGCGCGCATTGAAAACGGCCAGGTAGTTGATTGGTTCGTTGAATTTGCCAAACCGCACAAAACGATTTCTTACGAGATAGAGCACCTTACTCATATTAGCAATGACGACGTTGCCGATGCTGATTCCCCTGATGAAGTGGTAGAACGGCTTGTGAAGTTCGTAGGCGCATCAACGGTTGTAGCGCATAATATTGCGTTCGACAAAACGCTGCTTTGCAAATATCCGTCAGGAAGCATATTGGCTCACAACTTGTGGATTGACTCGCTTGACCTGGCGCGCATTGCGCTACCCCGCTTGAAAGGCCACCGCCTTATTGATTTGGCGCACGCGTTTAACGTGCGGGAATCTACGCATCGTGCTGACGACGATGTAAGAACTACCTGCACGGTGTTCCGCATTTTGCTGGCGGCAGTATGCAGTATGCCGCTTGACCTGGTGCGTTATATCGCTCAGTTGAACACGCAGGACTTTTGGACCACGCGCGCCGTTTTTGAAGAATTTCTTGCACATCCACCGCTGAATACGCCGTTACACGCAGAGTGTGTTAAGCGCAACGAGTTGTTCCATGGGAAAGACGTTGATGCAGCATCGCTTGCAGTTCCGTTAAGCATGAAACTTTTGGTGCCAGCTCGCGTAATGCGCAAAGCCGATGTCGACGCATCCGCTGGTGGTGCTGATGCCGCTGATGCGTGTGGTGGGTCGGGCCAGGCACCGAGTGGCGCCTCCCGTTCGTCAACGCTTGACCAGCTTACCGACACGCCGACAGTTATTCCGTCGCAAGAAGAAATACAAACTGCGTTTTCGGCATCAGGCGTTATGGGCGCTTTGTACGAGCATTACGAACCGCGCGACGCTCAGGTGGAAATGGCACAGACCATTCGCGATGCGTTTCAAACGGGCGCAAACGTGGTAATTGAAGCTGGCACCGGTGTTGGGAAGTCGCTTGCGTATCTTATGCCAGCCGTGCTTACTGCGCATAAATCGAAGGTGCGAATTGGTGTTGCTACCAGCACAAACACACTTCTTGACCAAATTTACTATAACGATTTGCCGCGTCTTAATAAACAGATGCAAGCAAGCGGGGTTCTCCCGTATGGCTTTACCTATGCGGCTATTAAGGGAATTGTGCATTATCCGTGTTTGCGAAAAGTGGAAAATTTGGTGCACCATCAGCCTGAATTAGTGGAGCTGCGCGATGGCGTTGTGTCGCAAGCGCCGGCGCTTGCCAGCCTGGTTTCGTTTATTGAGCAGAGCAACGGCGATACGGTTGATGCGCTTAAAATCGACAAACGCACCATATATCCGTCGAGTTTTACCAGCACAAGCGCTGAATGTTACAAAAAGAAGTGCCCCTTTTATTCGCGCTGCTTTTATTTTGGCGCCAAACAGGCTGTTGAAGACAGCGACATTTTCATTACGAATCATTCGCTGATGTGCTGTAATATGGCTGCCGATAATGCTATTTTGCCGTTGGCGTCATGCTGGATTGTTGACGAAGCGCACGATATTGAACTGGCCGCACGCGAAGCGTTTACCAGAAATATTTCTTCAGGTGCGCTGATTGAGATGGCAAACGAGCTTACACAATCAAGCGATGAAAACATTTTCGAAAAGATTACGCATACTGTTCTTAAAGAGGCCCCAGCAAAACATAATGGTCTGTTCTACCACATTACGGAAGCGCGCCGTATTGCACAGAATTTTTCTGTGCACGCGAAGGAGTATGCGCAAGCGGTAAAACACCTGCTTGAGTTCGATGCGGAACGCAGCAAACAGTATGATATGACTGATGTGTGGCTAAATACGTCCATTCGTTCTTCGGATGCGTTTAATGAGATTGCGCACATTGTTACAGCGCTTTATAACGATTGCAACGAATTGTTGATGACGCTTCAAAATATTGCGGCGGCGCTATCACAGGAGCATACCGCGGTTGACCTGCAACAAGAGTTGTCGCTGTACTGTTTTGCGCTGAACGACGCCCTGGATGCCATGTATGCGTTTTTCGCTCCCGCACTGAATGTTTCACGTGAAACATCGCATACTTCAAGCGACGAAGAGCTTGAATCGAATGATGATAATCAGGCTCAGCCCGCACGCGATGCGGATGTACAAATTGGCACCGCACCAGCGCAAACACTCGCATCAGACGCCCACGCTACCACCACCGACGCAGAGCCCGCCGCTTCTGCGGCACTTGAAACCTTGTACCAAAAACAAGGAGCGGTGCTTCATTCCTTGCAGGAATTACAAGCGCTTATAGGCACAAGCACAAGCTCGCAAGAATCGTGCCAATCTGCCCGTGAAACATCGCCCACCGCCACCAGCGCCACTACGCAGGCGTCAGCCGACACATCGTCCCAAAACTTTTCAAGCCAGGCAGATCAACCATATTCTACCTGCGTGGGCACATCAGACAATGCGGTGTACATGGCGCATATGCATCGCAAGAAAACAAAATACAACGACGTGCTAAGCGTAACTCCCCTGGCTATTGCCTCAAAATTAGAGAACCATTTGTACGACTTAAGCCATTCGGTGGTGTTTACCTCGGCAACACTTTCGGTGAACAAGTCGCTGGATGGTTTTATGCAAACGGTTGGATTGTCGCACGTCACAAAGCCCTGCGTGCATAAAATACTGAACTCTCCCTACGATTACAATCACAATATGGTCATTTATGTGGTGCGTGATTTTCCCGAGCCCAACAATGCGTTATATCTGGAAGCGCTGGAGCGGTTTTTGGCGCAGGTGCACAAAGCGCAACACGGGTCGCTTCTAACGCTGTTTACCAATAGGCATACCATGGAGCAGTGCTACGAAACGGTGCGTCCTGTGCTTGTTGAACAGGGGATGAATCTTTTGTGCCAGAAAAAAGGCTCGTCTACGAAAACCTTGCGCGACATGTTTATCAACGAAAAAACGGCATCTCTGTTCGCATTGAAGTCGTTTTGGCAAGGCTTTGACGCGCCCGGCGACACGTTACAGGGCGTTATTATCCCTAAGTTGCCGTTTGGAAAGCCGAACGACCCCTTATCGCTTGAGCGCGGCGAGCGCGACCCGCAAGCGTGGATGCATTATTCGCTTCCTCAAGCCATTATTGAAACGAAACAGGCTGTTGGGCGCCTGATACGTAAATGCGATGACAAGGGTTTCGTTATCTTTACCGATGTGCGCCTGGTGAAAAAATCATACGGCAAAATTTTCCTTAACTCGATGCCTACGCAAGCTATTCGCGTGTTAAGCGCGCAGGATATCTGCAACGATATTTATCAACGCCGTCTTAAGAACAGTTAGGGCCAAATAGTAAGGGCGAACGTGGCGTTTTGTGGCGCACGTGGTGTTTTGTGGCGAACGTGGCGTTTTGTGGCGCAACGCTTGACACTGTGTTTCTTTGTGCGAATGTGCGAACCTTCTTGCAGGCGTTTTCTGCAGCGTAATGCCCCTATGATGTTCGCAGCGGTGTAGTTGGCGGCATTCGCAGCGGTGTTGTCAGTGCATTTCCCGCTCGAACGCGTTCCCACTCGGACACGTTTCCACTCGCACACGTTCTCACTCGGACACGTTTCCCGTTCAGACACGTTCCTACTCCCATAACACAGGCACCTAATGCCGTCATGTTCAAGCATAGAGTCCTATAAAACAAGTGCTGTGAGCCGCCAAGCGTTATAAAATAACAGTAATGACATACGAATTAAGCCTTATATGTAATAATGAGATAAATGGCGTATAATTTGTACAGGTGCGCGCTGTGTAGTGCCGTCATCAAGAAAAACAAGGAAAGGCATATGTATGGCCCCCAAATTTGATGTAATTACTGCCCTCTCGCAAGACTCGTCTCCCCGCATTGCAGGTTCGGAAGGCGAGCAGAAAGCGGCTCTTTTTATCGCAGACCAATTTAAGAAATCGACGCATTTTTCTACGGAAATCGACGAATTTAGCATGCATGCAAGTACGTACCTTACGAAAGGTATCTGCGCGCTTGCTGTGATTGTGTTTTCGCTGCTTGCGCTTGTGCCGATAATTGGCATTTTGTTTGTTATTTTGTCGCTGGTAGCAGCGGTTTTGTATGTTCTTGAAGACATGAACATTGTGCATCTTGCATCATATTTTAAGTACGGATCCAGCCAAAATGTTGTTACGCGTTACGTGCCGCAAAACAAGAAAAGCACGCCGCGCAGCCGAAAAATTGTCTTTTTGGCTCATTATGACGCTTTGCGCGTAAAGCCTTTCCTGTTACGAAAGTGCGAACAGTTGCCTGTTCCGCTTTCATTTACGCTTGCGGTAGCTATTGTTGCCATTCCCGTGTTTACCTTTATTCACGGTATCGCGCACGAAAATCTTGTTTTATCAGTAATTTTGCAAATTGTTATCATTATCGCATGGCTGATTGCGCTTATTCCTGTTGTTCGTTTGGTAATGTTTTTGGGCGCGTCGGTAAGCCCCAGCGCAAATTGCAACGCAAGTGGCGTTGCGGCATTGCTTGAGCTTGCGCATCGGATTAGCGAAGCGCAAGCCAACAGCCAAGATTCAGCAACTATTCACGGAGCGCAAGCTGCTTACGAAGCGGGTGTTGTTCCTGATGACGCGCAGCTTACGTATCATGATAGCACCAATGAAATGCAAGCAATTCCCGAAGATGTACCGTACGAGAGCACGGGTGTTTCGTATGTGAACACGCCTGACGAGCGTGCTGACGAAGGCGCAGAACAAGGTGCTTCTGAGCGGGAACAACATGCGGCAGCTTTCACGCCCGCAGCGTCTGCAGCTTCTGCAGCGCCGGCTTCTATGCCAGGATCGCCCACCTCCGCGCCCGCGCAAGCAGGAGCATCGACGGCGCCAGCAGCGATGCAAGCGGCGACGTCAGAAGCTGAGGCTGCACCAAGTGTTCCACAAGCCCTTGCGTCAACTGCCGCTTCAAGCGCGCCCGCACCATCTTCGTCGTACGCATTTCGCGTACCCGTTCCGCAATTTGCAGGAGCGTCGTTACAAGGTGCTGCTCCCGAAAATGATGTTCCTGAGTGGTTCAAAACAGCGCAAGAAAAAGCCAAAAAGGTTGCAAAACCGCTGAACAGCTCGCTGCGTTCGCGTTTTGCTGACACGGGCACCGAGGCCTTAAAAGCGCAAGAAGAAGCCCAGGAAGAAGCCCAGGAAGAAGCACAGGAAGAAAAGCTTACCAGCGCTGATGCTGCCCGGGAAAACAAAGCTGCTGGTAAAGCAGGCGCATCCGCCAGCACGATTGACGCGGCACCAACCGCCGCACCCGCATCTGACGCCGATGCAAAAACGCCTGGTCAAGCTGCACCCTCACCAGATACAGCTTCATCTGCCACAAACGCCTATCCTAACCAGATGACTATCGATGAATTTAGAAACGATGCACACCATCAGGCACGTTCCCATAACTTCGACGGCAACGCCGATGTAGCGTCGCCGATAGCAAACTTGGCTTCGCAGGAAAGCAAAGCGATAGAGCAAGCGTTTGACCAGCCTGAACCTAATTGTGCCTTTATGGAAAACTGGAGCGATGCCACGTCTGCGCCCGCATCTGATGCCGACAGTGGCTTAGCGCCTGATGACAGCGCCGTCAAGGCTGCCTCACCGAAGGCATCGGCGTCGGCACAAGCCGATGCCGCCGCAACCACCGCATCCGTTCCCCATGATAATGAACGCATTTTAGTTTCAAGTGCCTCGCAAGAAACTACGTCCCACGATTCTGCAGCTACAACCACCAGCGAAATGGAAGTTGAACAAGCTAAGGAAACGGCACTTGACGCCCTGTACGATAGGAGCGCCTTATCGGAAAGAAACTCCATGAAGCAGCCTGCTCCTTTGGCAAGTGAAGCGCACAGCGCCGAAAGCCATCGCCAGTTGAGCGGCGTAATTCCACGCATCGACCCCTTGGCAGTGCACGGCGATAGCCCTTCGCGCTCGGGAATGATTCGCGGCATGCGTGGCGTTTTGCCTTCTTTATCAGGAACAATCACGCGCGTGAAAGACAACTACGAAAACTCGCCGCTTAATCCGGTGGGCTCGTTTGCTGCGGGTGCAACCGAGTCGATCAAGCCCATTACTGACGAGATGTTAAAGGACGTTTCCCCCGATGACATGTACGTTGAGGACGCTGACGATTCCGATGTGGACGCAAATTACACCGATTCGGGCGCGCCTGCTGGTCCCGATTACGTAGAAATGCCGAAAAGTAGATGGCAGCGCTTCAAGCAGCGTTTTAGCAGGAAAAAGAAGGATCAGCTGGACTTTGATGATTTCGATAGTCCGCTGGAGTCTTCGGTTGATGCGCCGGTGGAAACAGATTTTGACACGGACAACACGCAGGATGCCTTGCCGCAAGACGCTCACTCGTTTGAGGAAAGCGAGCGTTCATCTGGTCAAACGCAAAATTCGACGCAAGCTACTACCCGCAAAAACAACGCTTCGGGTGATGCGCAGTGGGAAGGTGGTGCGTTCTCGTTTGACGAGTTGAGCGCCGTGTTTTCGGGCAATTCTGCCGATGCGATGGATGATATTCACACGTTTAAGAACGGCGGCTATAACACGGAAGTGTGGTTTGTTGCGCTTGGCGCGGCGGCGTACGACAACGGCGGCATGCGCGGCTTTTATCAGAAGTATGCCCAGGAGTTGCACGGCGCTATTTTCGTTGACGTAGAGGCGCTTGGAGCAGGCGCTTTGTCGCTGATTTACGGCGATGGTTCGCTGAAGCCAACTGTTACGTCGGGTCGTTTGAAGCGCTATGTGAAGAAAGCGCAGCATGTTTTGTCGCATCCGATAACAGAAGTGCGGTTGTGCACGTGCGAAATGCCTGGTCAAGTTGCCGCTCATTTGGGCTGCCAGCACATTCAACTGGCTGGTACTGAGCAGGGCACAATTGCGCATTATGCAAGCAAGGACGATACTATCGAGCACATTTCGGAAGAAACGCTTGAAGAAAACATCGACTATTTGGCAGAATTAGCTCGCAGTATGTAGCGTTTGTGTTGTAGTTGTTCGTTTTGTGGCAATTTTAGCGCTCCATTACGGTATACTGTTCATCTATGACACGCTTCATAAGGCTGCGTGAGGTTTTGTGAAATTTCGTGAGGCTGCGTGTTATGAAGTCTCGTGTTATGACGTGTCGTTTTATGAGGCATGCGGGCGTGGTTCAATGGTAGAACTTGAGCTTCCCAAGCTTACAACGCGGGTTCGATTCCCGTCGCCCGCTCCACGTTTTTGAGGTGCTTTGCCTGCGTGTTGTAGGTATATTCCTTCTGGTACATAGCTCGTTCGCACGCTTGCGAACATGGGAGCGCAATGGTATAAGTGAATCGATAGAACTACGCTATCATACTATATAAACCTACCACTAAGAATGCCTGATTATGAATATGATGCCTTTTTCTGCCGCTTCTGCGTCCTCAAATGATACTTCTACCAGCGCTTTTACTGGCGCTGTAAGCGCCGGTGTACCCGCTGACAACCATGCCCTGCCCCGCACGAACGGCAGTGCCACCTTTGCTACCAACCCTACTGGCTTGAACCCGTTCCCCAGCACCAGTTCCAGCCTCAGCTCCAGCCCTCACACCATCCGCGCGGTCCTTTTCGATTTGGATGGCACCTTGCTTGACACACTTCCGCATCTTACAGCCTTGACTAATTTTGTGCTTGCTCATCAGCACTTTCCGCAGCATACGCAGGAAGAAGTGCTTAGCTACATTGGCGAAGGCGGACGCAAACTGCTTACGCGCGCCGCTCCAAAAGGCACGCCCGAACAGGTGATTGACCAGATGTTTCAGCAATGGAAAGATTCGTTTTACACGCACGGTGTGAATTTGGTGGCGCCGTTTGCTGGCATGAGTGACGTCCTTGCAAACTTAAAATTGCGCGTTCGATTAGGCGTTTTGTCGAACAAGTTTGATGCGGGTTGCATTGCAAGCGTACAGCAGCATTTTCCCGACACGTTTTGCTGGGTTCATGGGGAACGCGACGGAGTTGCGCGCAAACCGCAGCCTGATGGCTTGCTTGATTGTCTTCACGATTTGCAGCTTCAGCCTGATGAGGCGATTTATGTGGGCGATTCGGTGACTGACATTGACGCTGCTTGCAGTGCAGGCATGCACGCGATAGGCGTGTCGTGGGGATATCAAAATTCGCAAGCGCTGCTTGATCACGGCGCGTGTTATTTGGCAAAATCGCCATCTGACCTGCTTGAATATCTTTTGCCTTTGCTTTGTGAAACACGCGCATAATGACGGTTTTCTGGGCAGCAGTGTATTATAATTCAACTGTACGTATTGGCGGCGAATGCGTTTGGGTGTTCGTCCCGCCACCAGCACCAAAACTTCAAAACCATTGAGAGGCTATATATGACATCTTCGCAAGAACAACTTCGTTTGTGGCTTGATAACGCAACCGACCCTACCGTGCAAGCAGAATTGCAACAGCTGGCGCACGCCGGCTCGCCCGAGCAACTCGAGGACGCGTTCTACGGCTATTTGAGTTTTGGAACAGCAGGTTTACGTGGCATTATGGGCGCAGGCACGCACCGCATGAACGTGTACACCATCGCCCGCGCTACGCAGGGTTTGGCCGATTATCTGAACGCGCATTTCGATTCGCCCTCGGTGGCCATCGCACGCGATTGCCGCCATAACGGGCAGGCGTTCGTTGAAACCACTGCTCGTGTGCTAGCTGCCAACGGCATTCACGCATACATCTATCCCGATATTGCGCCTACGCCTGCACTTTCGTTCGCAACACGCGATTTATTGTGCTCGGCGGGTATTTGCATAACCGCAAGTCACAACGCCGCGCCGTACAACGGCTACAAAGTGTATGGCAGTGATGGCTGTCAAATTACTTCTGAAGCGGCGGACGAAATTTCGGCAGCTATTCAGCGCGTCGACGTGTTTACGGGACCGAAGTATATGGCGTTCCAAGAGGCCGTTGAACAGGGCTTAGCGTCGTACATTAAAGATGATACTGGTGATCGCTATCTGAATGCCATTTACGATGTGTGCCCGCGTTTGCAGCCTTCTGAGCAGGCACAACCGCTTCATGTGGTGTATACGCCCCTCCACGGAACAGGGCTTAAATGTGCCGCGCGTATGTTCGAGCGCCTGCACATCGATAAGGTAACGTATGTGGAAAAGCAAGACGTTCCCGATGGCGATTTTCCCACGTGCCCATCGCCTAATCCGGAAAGCAAAGAGGCGCTGACCTTGGGGCTTGAAACGTGCAAGCGCGTGAAGGCCGATTTGCTTATTGCAACCGATCCTGATGCTGATAGGTGCGGCATTGCGGTAGCGGACGGCGATTCTTACACCTTGCTTACCGGCAATGAAGTGGGCGTTTTGTTGCTCGATTTTCTTGCGGCGTGTGCTCAGCGCGAACAGGGCGACCTTTCGCATAAGGTGGCAGTAAGCACTATCGTGTCAACTGCGATGATAGATGCGCTTGCCAAACACTACGGCTTCAGCGTAAAACGCGTGCTTACAGGTTTCAAATACATTGGCGACGTCATTTCCGATTTAGAACGCGAAAACCGCACACGCGACTTTTTGCTGGGTTTTGAAGAAAGTTATGGCTATCTGAACGGGACGTATGTGCGCGACAAAGACGCCATTGATGCAACGATGCTTATTTGCCAGATGGCGCGCCACTATAAAGCGCGCGGCATGAGCCTGGCTGCCGCTATGAATCATCTGTATGAAACGTATGGTTATTACTGCAACAAAACCTTGTCGTTTAACTTCCCTGGTGTTGAGGGTTTGCATACGATGTCGGCGCTGATGAACGATTTGCGCGATAATCCGCCCGCGACCTTTGGTGGGCTTCTGGTGCAGCGCCATGTTGATTATCGCAACAAAATCGATGGGCTGCCGTCTGCGAACGTGATTGAATTGCAGCTTGCTGACCAGGCGAAAGTAATATTTCGACCCAGTGGCACCGAGCCGAAAGTGAAGGCGTATCTGTTTGTTCAGGCGCCAACGAAGGCCGCCGCGCTCGACAAGCTTGCAATGCTTCAAGAAACAGTACAGCGTTACGTTCAGCCTTATTTCACAGATTAGCCACATTCCTCTGTTAAAATGTAAGCTTGCATATGTTTTGTGGATGCGCGCGCTGTGAACGATACCATGCGTTGCCGGTCTGCGTTTTCCGTACGTATTACCTGATGAGGGGGCTTTATGGCACCTAAACATGCTCAAGTGCGACCTAAGCGTTCCGAACGTCGTCGCGCAGCAGCGGGAGCTGCGGCCAATCAAGCGGCCGGTACGCTTTCAGGAGCTGCGGCTTTTTCACGTGATGGCGCTCAATATGTGGCGGCTAATGTAGGCATGAGCCGAGGCAAAAAAATTGCACTTGGCGTTCTGATAACGATACTTGTGCTTATTATTGGCGCAGGTAGCGCACTTGCTTGGTATATTCACTCGCTTGACGAAACACTGTCGGGCGGTAAATCGAATGAAGAAATTTCCGCCATTAACGAGGCGCTTAGCGCGCGTTCGATGTCGGATGCGTTTTACATTATGTTGATTGGTTCCGACGCGCGCGCAGGCGACGCAAGCATGGGAGCTCGTAGCGACACCAATATCGTTGCGCGTGTCGACCCAAAAACGAACACGGTAAGCATGATGTCGATTCCCCGCGATACTGCCATTTACATGGAGAAACACGGTACCGTTAAGTTTAATGCTGCGTATGCGTTTGGGGGCACTGCCGAAACCATCAAGCAGGCAAAACAGCTGCTTAACGTGCCAATTTCTCAATATGCTGAAATCAATTTCGAGGGGCTTATCAACCTGGTTGATACCATTGGCGGCGTGGATGTTGACGTGGCGCGCAAAATTAACGACCCTGATGCGGGCGACATTATTATTCCCGCAGGTAGACAGCACCTTAACGGAGAAGCGGCGCTGGTGTTTGCGCGTTCGCGCGCATATGCCGACGGCGATTACACGCGTGCTTCTAACCAGCGCAAACTTATCCAAGCCATCATTCATAAAATCCAGAACTTGGGTATTACGGAAATCCCTGGCGCCATCAGCGCCGCTGCGAAATGCGTTACCACGAACATGAAAGTGTCGGACATCATTTCGCTGGCGTTGCAGTTGCGCGAAAAGGGTGAAACGACCATTTATTCGGCGGGTGTTCCTTCGGTTCCAACGTCGTATCACGGAGCGTCCTACATTTTCGCGGATATGCAGGCATTAGCGAAGGCTTTGCAGCTGTTTAACGCGGGGCAAGACCCAAGCGGTGTTGTGACGCATCGTCCAGTATCGCAGCTTATTGCCGAGTATGAACAGGCGCACAACATTAAGCCTTCGGCCAGTTCAAAGGGTTCGAAGCGTTCGTCGGCTGTTCTTAGCGATGAAGATTATGACGCGAAAATCAATCAGCAAGTAAGAAAGGCGCGCAACACCTTGCATGTTGTTGATCCGCAGTCCGACTTAAACGCGCCGAACGGACAGGAGGCGCAGTCGCGTTCCCGCAGCTCAAGCACGAATCGTAGCCAGTCGCACGAGCGCAAGAAGTCAAACGCGTCCTCCAGCGACCAGAAAAAGTCTGATCATCATGCCAGCGGAGGTGCTTCTCAAGAGGAACGCAACACTGCGCCGTCTGTGAAGCCAAAGTCGCAAGCGCAACAGCAAGCGGGTTCTCAGCAGGAGAAACAAGGCGAGCAAGCTAAGCGCGCTGCTTAATAGACAACCTCGAGGTGATGTGGATGAACGAAGATCCATTTGAGGAGTACATTAAAGAATCCGAGCCATCAAAACGTGACAAAAGCTACACGTGGCGCACCGCAATTGGTTTGCAGGCAGTTGATGGGCTTCAAACATCGGAATATTTGAAAAGTGCTGCTGTTCGCAATATTGAGGGCGAAATTTCGTTTGAGGATGTGGATGCTCTGCTGCACAGCTATTATTCCGAAGCTGAGCTGCACACCACAGATGAGCGCACCGAAGAGGCTGATAAAGTGGCTGCACGTATTGCGGCACTTCTCTTCGAGCGTGCTTTTAGTTTTACGCCCAATGAATATCTTTCAATTCATAGACGATTATTTGCTGGTTTGTATTCCCATGCAGGCTGCTTAAGAAACTACAATATTACCAAGAAAGAATGGGTTCTTAATGGTGCAACGGTGTTGTATGGAAGTGCCACAGAGCTGCGTGCAACGCTTGATTATGATTTTGCCAAAGAAAAAAACTTTTCCTATAAGAATTTGACAATGAATGAAATTATCCAACATCTTGCATTATTCGTGTCTGGATTATGGCAAATTCATGTGTTTGAAGAAGGAAATACCAGAACAACTGCAGTTTTTTTCATCAAGTATCTTCGTGCGTTGGGGTTTGACGCTCAAAACGATATTTTTGCCGATAACGCATGGTATTTTCGAAATGCGCTGGTCAGGGCAAATTATAACGACTTGAAAAACAATATTCATCAAACGACAGAATATCTTGAGTTGTTTCTTCGCAATCTTTTGTTAGATGAAAAACATCCCTTACAGAATCGAACGATGCATATTAGCACATCTTTTTCAAACTCTAAGAAGGCCACCTAAGCTCGCAGGTCAGGCCGACTTTGTGACAGCTCAAGTGCAACAAAAACGAAGTAAGGTGTTGGCATGAACGCATGTGGGGCATATGTGCTTGTTATTGAGGCGATTGCCCTGTGCGCAGCGCTGTTTGTGGCGTGTTTGATGGGAAGTGGCACCGACCAGAAAAACCTTCGCAACTACGCGTCGTATCCCGATGAAGTGCAGCAGCGCATACAAGCGATTCCAGCGTACCAGGGGCGCTTTCGTAAAACTGCCTGGTGGGCTAGCTGGATGGCGAATTTTTTGCTGTTTGCAGTGGTGCTTTTTGTGCTGGGCCTTGCGCTTCGGGAGAGCCATGCCATGCATAATTTTTTGGCATTGTTGCTGCTTGGAGAAACGCTCAATATGTTCGACCTGGTGGTTGTTGATTTGTTGTGGTGGCGAAACACCATGCGTATTAGGTTGTCGGAAATTCCCGAGAAATCGCTTTACCAGAATCCGAGAAAGCATCTTGAGGCCTTTTTGCGCGCGGCGGTGATGTTTTTCCTGGTGGCGCTTGTTGACGGCTATCTTTTGGCCTTGTTCTGATTGTTACGAAGCGCACTGCAGCGCGCCCCGCGCCTTGCGCGTTCCTATTCCTCGTATAAACTGCGGAAACGCGCTTCCAGCTGCGCCAGTTCTTCGGGTGTGTTTGCATTCATGAAGTAGCCGCCATACGGCTCAACCGCTCGCGCTTCCTGAGGGCTTAGCTGATAGGCATCCACGCGCGTAATGAGGTCCTGAGCTCGATGTTTTCCCTCTTGCAGCGCCGCCGTTACCGCCTTCAAGCACACATCGCGACGATACACCGCATGAAAGGGCTCAAAGCCGTGTTTGTTTACCGGCACCACGGCATCAACGTGGCGTTTGTGCGTAAGCGCCGCTTCGTAGGCCAGCAAATGCGCCGACGCGAACACCATATCGCATGCCACCAGCGCCACCAGCGGCGTTTGTGTTCCCGAAAGCGCACTTGCAATGCCTGGCAGCGCTCCGCGCGTAGGGTAAATATCGGGAAGCAATATGATGTTCATCTGCGGATACAGATTATAAACGAAGCTTAAACGGTCCGCTTCGTTGGTGGTAATAAGCAACTTGTCGGCTACGGGCGCAAGCCGTTCAATCATGTGGCATATCAAAGGCCGGCCCATGAATTCTACCAGCGCTTTGCTTTGCTTCATGCGCTTCGACTCGCCGCCCGCCTGTATAACAACACTCAGGCGTGGACGCACGTAATGCCTGATGAGAAACTCAACAATGGCGTCATAATCGTTAATGTCAAAGCTTGGAATGCCGTACAATTCAGCCGCTTGATGCGCATGTTCGATGTTGCTTGCCAGCGCAACCGTGGATGCTTGCGGCGTTTTTTCAAGCTGCTGCTGCGCATGCAAAAGTGCCTGGTGAAGAAGAACTTCTTGAGCGCTTGCGGGTTCATTTTGAAAACGTTCGCTGTGCATAAGTTCGCGGCGAATTTGAGCGATGTCAAGCTTGGGCGACAGCGCGTGTTGTGCGCCGTACAAAAACAGTTCGGCACACTCCTCATCTGCGGTATTACCCTTACGCATCACTTCGATTGTTTCAAGCCCGCTTTTACGAAAGCCTTCCACAATTACAAGGTCGTGGTTTGGCATGGTGGAAACCAGCTGGTCACAGCTTGGCTCGCGGCGCAGATGCGTGATGCGCGCCATTTTGTCTGGCGCAACAATAATGGTGTCCGAGCTGCCCGCTTGCATGTGGCGATACGAGTCTTTCCCCGGAATGTCGATGTCAAAGCCTTTGTGCCCGTGGTGCTTGATGGTGCCAATATCGTATCCGCGCGCCACCAGTTTTGCAATCAGCTGCTCGATAAGCGTCGTTTTGCCCGAGTTATGGCGCCCAACAAAGCTAATAGCAGGGCTTTCTTTGTCGAATGGCGGTGTGTTGTAGGAAGTGTGTGCCACAATAGTTCGCGTCCTTGTATCGATTGCTGGCGTGCAAAGCTGCAAGTGCCCTATCTGCGCGCTTGTGAGTGCGTATTTGTATTGTATCCTAGCTTTTTGTATTTGCGAAGTGCACAGATGTGCCTTCATTGTGATAGCAGATACTTCGAGTGTCTGCCTCTTGTTACGAGAACGCGCACGTGGTCGCAGCATCAATCGCTCTAACACCCCGCGCCTGGGCAACCCGCACCCGTTTCCGCGCCCGTGTCTGTTCCTGCGTTTCCGCACGTTGCTGCACTAGGTGCAGCCCGTTACCGCATCCGCAAACACGCTTGCGTTCGTTCCCGCGCCCAGCAGCACACTCGCACCCGCTTCCGTGCGGTCACCAGCCGCCGCCCACATCGTACTTGCACCCGTTCCCCATGCTGAGCATTCTCTAAAAAAAAGAAGCGCCCTTCAAGCTTTGATGTCGAGTATAATAAAAGCACGAAGAAAGCCTTGGCGCGTGTGTTGTTCGCGCACGTCAGACGCCGAGCTCTGCGGATGATTGTTTCGCACCCGCGCACAAAAAAAACAGTAAGGATACCGTTCATGTCGAATAAAAGTCTTGCGAAATCGCCCCACAACACCACCGTCCTTTTAACGGGCGGAGCGGGCTTTATTGGCAGCCACACCTGCGTTGAGCTGCTGAATTCCGGATACCGCGTTGTCATTGTCGACGATTTAAGCAACTCGTGCAAAACCGCCGTCGACCGCATTCGCACTATTACGCAGGTGAACGACGACCGCCTTGTGTTCTACCGTGCTAGCATTCTCGACCGCGAGGCTCTCATCAGCATCTTTACCGAAAACAACCTTGACGCCATCATCCATTTTGCGGGGTTCAAAGCGGTGGGCGAAAGCACGCAAAAGCCGCTTGAGTACTACCACAACAACATTACCGGAACGCTGGTGTTATGCGACGTCGCGCGCTCGTTTGGCGTGAAAAACATCGTATTTTCCAGCAGCGCTACCGTCTACGGAACGCCCGAATTTATTCCCATTACCGAAATGTGTCCAAAACACGAGCCAACAAATCCGTATGGCCAAACGAAAAGCATGCTCGAGAACATTCTTACCGACTTGTACAAAGGCGACCCTCAGTGGAACGTGGTGCTGCTGCGCTACTTTAACCCGATTGGCGCCCATGAAAGCGGGCTTATCGGCGAAGATCCAAAAGGCATTCCCAACAATCTTGTGCCGTACATTGCGCAGGTGGCTGTGGGAAAGTTGCCATCGCTTAAAGTGTTCGGGAACGATTACGAAACACCTGATGGAACGGGTGTGCGCGACTACATTCATGTTGTTGACCTTGCGCGCGGGCACGTGCGTGCGCTTGAGTGGATGGCCGGAAAATGTGGCAGCGAGTCGATTGAAGGCAAGGCTTTAGGTGCATTTCATGGCGAGCCGCAAGCTGACGGCACGCGCAGTGGCGTTGGCATTTTCAACTTAGGAACGGGAACGGGTTCAAGCGTTCTTGACGTGATTCACGCGTTCTCGAAAGCGTGTGGCCACGACATTCCGTATACCTTTGAGCCGCGCCGACCAGGTGATATTTCCGAAAATTACGCGGCGTGCGATTTGGCGGCAAGCGAGCTTGGCTGGCATGCGCGCTACGACCTTCTGAAAATGTGCGAAGATAGCTGGCATTGGCAATCGCTTAATCCGGAAGGATATAACGACGCGCAGGATGATGCGTCTGACCAGGGAGTTTCGGGCGTGTATGACGGTGCGACCCACACGCGCGGTTCGTCGTGCGCGCATGTGGCACCGCAAATGTCATCGCCTACTTCTTCTGAGCGCACGCGTTCTGCGGGCACCACCAGCGCTGATTGTGCTGCTGGGGAACGTAATCGAGCTGACGAGCTGGCCGAATTGGCTTCTCCTGAAGCTATGCCGCGCATTCAAAAGATTGTTCTTATTGCAGCTGTTATTATAATTGTAGTAGCAGTGTTGTATTACAACATAAAGTTAAGTCGATAAAGACAGGAAAAAGGCAGGAAACGTGTCAGGCGAAAACCGCGCTTCGCGAGGAGCACACAGTAAAACACCAGGTAAAAAGCAGAAATTTTCCGACGTCGTGCGCAAGCGACGCCGCCGCTTAATTATTGTGATTGTTGTTTTGCTGGTGGTAATTTTCGGCGTGATAGCGGGCGCCTACAAAGCGTATACGATGGCGCAAAGTAAAGATACGCCCAGTTCAGAAATAAGCGATTCAAGTCTTGACAACGTTTCCGACGATGCGTCCGAACGATCGCACGCGCCTACTACGGATGTCCCACACGTAGCGGAGTTGCTTTCGTGTTCAGTTGACGATGCTAAGGCGCGTTTAGGGGAAAACGCCCTGTTGGTAAGCGATTTTACGGATGAACTTTCGTCCACAGCCATTGTGCGTCACCTGAAGTTTTCGCTGACGAACGAGCCCAACGACGAGAAAAGCGGCTTTCCAACCGTTTTTGTGAATGCTGATCATAACAACACGGTTGTGCAGGTGGGATATGGCGTGTCGCTTCATTTGTTGGGTGTGGGCGATGTCAGTTTTGCCGATGCAATAACGCAGAAGCACCTCATTGAAAAAACGCTGGGGCTTATGGGATTTATCTGCGATAACAATCAGGTTCACCTGCCAGCAAATCCGGCGGATTACAGCAAATACGAAGAAAATGGAACCACGCTGAAAACGCAAGAATGCAACTTTGAGGGCACGTGTTCATACAACGACAAGGCGTTTTCGTTCTCGGCGGTGCTTTCGTACGACTTCACGGCCGCAAATTTGCCCATGGGGAACGTGTCTGATACCTTGCGCAATTTGTACGTGTATGTAACAGCGAAATAAAGGCGCTTGCAGGAAGTTGCAAGTGTGGTAAATTCGTGAATATCGGCATATATGCGCAAAAGCCAAGCCGCACCAGCGCTTTGCATAGTAAAATATTTGGCTACAAGTGAGGCGTTTACGTCTCCACCTAGTTCGGTTATCTCCGTTGGGTTGCTTTAATAGATCATCTTGCAAGCATCCGCGTTTAACCGTGGGTGCTTTTTTGTTGGCAAGGGAGGTGATTGTTATAGCAACACAAGAGCCAAGGCTCAACCAAGAAATTACCGTTCGTGAATGTCGTGTTATTGGCTATGACGGTGATCAGCTGGGAATTATGCCTACTGTTCAGGCAATTCGACTTGCTCAGTCGGAAGGTTTCGATTTGGTTGAAATTGCTCCGCAGGGAGTGCCGCCTGTATGTCGCATAATGGATTATGGAAAATACAAGTATGACCAGGCCATTAAAGCAAAACAGGCGCGTAAAAACCAAAGCAAAATTGAAACCAAGGAAATGAAGTTTCGCCCCAAAATTGATGTGGGCGACTACATGACAAAAAAGAAGCACGTGCTGCGCTTTTTGTCGGGTGGCGACAAGGTAAAAATTACCATCATGTTTAGAGGTCGCGAAATGGCCCATCCTGAACAGGGCTTATCCATTCTTGAGCGATTGTCGGAAGACTTGAAGGATGTAGCAGTTATTGAAGCTGCACCAAAAATGGAGGGTCGCAATATGCACATGCTTATTGCTCCACTGCCGTCAATTGTTAAGAAGAAAAGCCCCAGTCAGCGTAAGAACGATGTGAGCAACGATGAAAAAGATTCGCTCGGAAAGGAAGAATAATGCCTAAGATGAAAACTCATCGCGGAAGCGCAAAGCGTTTTCGTGTAACTGGTTCAGGCAAAATTATGCGCGCGAAAGCGTTTAAGAGCCATATTTTGACGAAAAAAAGTCAGAAACGTAAAAGAAACTTCCGTCATGAAACTGAACTTGCGACCGCTGATTATCGCGTAGTGTCTCGCAACTTAGGTCTTCGTTAATTGTAAAGGAGTAAATTATGGCTCGTGTAAAACGCGCAGTTAATGCACATAAAAAGCGCCGTACGATTTTAGGGCGCGCTAAGGGTTATTATGGCGCGAAGTCGCGTTCGTATAAAAACGCAAAACAGCAGGTACAGCACTCGTTACAGTACCAATATCGCGATCGTCGTAACAAGAAGCGTGAAATTCGCCGCTTGTGGATTGTTCGTATCAATGCTGGCGCTCGCTTAAACGGCATTGCGTATTCTCAGTTCATGAACGGTCTGAAAAAAGCCGGTGTAGAGCTTGATCGTAAGGTGCTTTCTGACATGGCAATTCATGATGAAGCAGCATTCAGCGCACTGTGTGAAGTTGCCAAAAAGGCGCTTAAGTAGTTTTCCTAGGCGTTTTAGCTGGCGACATGAAGAACGCTGTACGTGTGGAGCGGCGTTCAAGTAACAAGCTTCAGTAATAAAAGGAGAGCAACAAGCTCTCCTTTTTTTGTTGCTTGTGCAGGTGAAAGCATGCTTTTTGGGTGCAGCGTGTCGCTGGGCCTTGCGTGTTGCTCGGCCTTGCGTGTGCGGGTGGCGGCGCCTTGCGCGCCGTGCGGCGACGAGGCTTTGTGAGCTACGTGGCGGTGCCGTGCGTGCTATGGGGCGACGAGGCTTTGTGAGCTATGCGGTGGTGGGGCCTTGACTGCTACGTGGTGGCGGAGCTTTGGGGGCAAAGCGCCATGACCGTTTTGTGTGAGCTCCGTATTGCCGAGGTTCTTCGCGGCGGCGCTCCGTTCCCATTTCTTTGCCTGTGGCGCGACTTTTTTGCTGAATGCATGGCCAACATGCGCCTTGTTTTCGCGTGCATTATCTTGCGCGCCTATGTTACTGTTTCGCGATAGTCTATAAACATATTATGCTTCATTATAAAAACAAGAATATGCCTTTGACGTGGTATAAGTGTCGCTAATGAAATATATGTTTTTTCCTCCACAATTAGTATAAAGCATCGCGTTATTCCCTTGTATGGTAGGCTACTGTGCTATATTTTCTGCACTTATGGAAGTAGTAGTTGAGCGCTGTAGATTTATGCATTGACGTGCTGTGATTCTTATTTACGCTCACACTAACAATAACGAAAGAGGGGGGTTCATATGAACTATGGACGCACGCGCACAAGCGCTACCGTTTCGAAACGCACGATGCTGGTAAGCGGTGCCTTATCGGCTGCTTTACTGTTTGGCGGTGCAACATTCGTCGCTCACGAAGCAACCGCAGATCAGGGCAAATCTGCTGTGCAGAATTTTAGCGAGAATGTGAAAAAGGTACAGGAGTATGAGGTAAAAACGTTATCGCCAAATGCTTCACTTGGTGATCTTACAAAAAAATATGGTGAAGAGCGCGCGCGTGAGCTTTATAGAACAGCGGTTGATCATTCTGCGCATGATGCAGAATTTAGTGCTAAATTTAAAAAAGACGCTAAAACTGTACTAGAAAACGACATGAAAATTCTTCACCCAAATGCGTCAAGGACAGAGTTGGACAAAGTGTACGGTGATACGTTTTTAACACCAAGTTTTGCTACGCTTGCAAAACAAATTCAGCTTCGTGATGCAGCAGTTTTGCACCCTAATGCAAGTCAGGATGAGTTAAACAAAGCATATCCTGGAGTATATGCCCCCTCGCGCGAGGACGTACAAAAGCTTGCAAAAGAGCTTGGTACCGATAAAGCGCCTGAAAAGAATGCGGTTTCTGGTGGACTTCCAACTTTGAATGACACATCAGGCAACAAAGCGGCAGCCGATACCAAAGACGCTAACGCTAAGAAAGAAGACGCAAAGCCTGCCGACGCAAAAAAAGATGCTGCTACCAACAACACAAAGCCTGCTGATGGTGCAAAACCCGCCGAAGCAGCTACTCCTGCTGATACAGCGGCGCTTGCAGGCGATCAGTCGCTTGCAACGGCACCTGACGATGCACAAGCTCCAAACACCAAGCTTGCAAGCACGGGCGATATGCCTCTAGCTGCAATTCCAGTGGTAGGCGCTGTTCTTGCGGGCGCTGTGCTGTTTATGCGTTCGCGCTTTGTACGTTAAGCGTTGTACAAGCACGGCAGCTGCTTGCTTAGCAAAGCACTACTACGGTGCGTGTGTCGCGGGCAAGCCTGCGCGCACAGGTTGCAAGCAAAGGCCTTATACCGAACACCAAAGAGGGAGCGTTGCGCTCCCTCTTTTTTCATCTTTTTTATGTTTAACCTTTTGTTGTTTCGCCCTTATAAGAAGTACGAAACGCCACCTGTAATAAGGGGTTGAATGTGCTGGTGGGGAATGTTTTGGTACAGCATCGCGCCCGAGCGCTCGGTGTGTCCCATCTTTCCCAGCACGCGCCCTTCAGGACTGATAATGCCTTCAATAGCCATCAGCGAACCGTTCGGGTTTGACGGCTGCATTGGATCAACAACTCCGCTCGCATCGCAATACTGAAACGCTATCTGATTGTTCTGTATCAGCTGTTCTGCAAGTTGCTGCGATGCATAGAAACGCCCTTCGCCATGACTAATGGGAACGGAATGCACGTCGCCCTCATGCATCTGCGCTAACCACGGGCTTGATGCACGCGCAACACGGGTGTATACCAGCGAGCTAATATGCTTGCCAATCGTGTTATTCGTAAGCGTCGGACAGCTTGCAGTGCGTTCACAAATATCTCCGTATGGCACTAAGCCAAGTTTAATAAGCGCTTGAAAGCCATTGCAAATGCCCAATATTAAGCCGTCTTGCTGCTGAAGGAGCTTCCTAACTGCTTCCGTTACATATGGGTTTCTAAAGAACGCGCAAATAAGCTTTGCAGAACCGTCGGGCTCGTCACCACCTGAAAAACCACCAGGGAGCGCAAGAATTTGCGTTTGCGCCAGCGCTTTTACCATACGATCAACACTTTCGTGTATGTCGTTTTCGCTCATGTCGTTTATCACGAGAATAGAGCTGCGCGCTCCCGCGTCGTTAAAGGCTTGCTGCATGTCGTATTCGCAGTTTGTGCCTGGGAACACGGGGATAAGTACGCGTGGTGCGCCTTGTACAGCGCTGTGCGGACGCGTTTGTGTGCACGGCATCTCAATGCTGGCGGGCGTGTGTTCAGAGGCATCGGTTTGCGTGCTTGCACGCTGAGTGCTGTCAGTAATGGAGCAGCCAGTTTGCTTAGCTGCGCTCCCGTGGTTTTCCGTGTTCGTTTGGAACGCGGTACCTGTTGCTCCGTTTGTTTCACAGGCTGCTTCTGTGTTCTGTGATGCGTGTTTTATCGTATGTTCCGTGGTTGAAAACACATCTTCAAGCGTGGTTTCCCAGGCATTTTGAACATCTGCAAGTTGGATTGTTTCACGTGAAACAATCCACGTATACGCGTTTGTCGTTGTACCTATGTTCACGACATCAAATGCTTGCGTGTCAGCCGCCTGTGAGCGCATTAATTCTTCAAATGTTTCACGTGAAACTTCTACCACAAACGAGCCATACGCATAGTTAAACAGATCGTCGAACGTGTTGGCTCCGGCATCGGAAAACTGCACGCCAAGCTCGTTGCCAACGCCCATTGTAAAGAGCGTTTCTGCAACACCGCCGTAACTGCCGGTTTTGCACGCGTACAGTGCGCCTTTGCGTTGCAAACGCGTAATGGTGCCAAACAGCGCTCGCACACTTTCTTTCTGAGGAATAACGCCCTCGTACCCAGGTACATAATGCGGCGTAAGAAGCGCTACAACGTGCTCTGCTTCTTTGAACTCGGGCGACACAATGTTGTTTGCCTGCCCTGTTCCAGCAGCAAAACTTAACAGCGTTGGCGGAACGTCAAGCTGTTCAAAGCTGCCGCTCATGGAGTCTTTGCCCCCAATCGCAGCGCATTCAAGGTCAAGCTGCGCTTGCAGTGCTCCTAAAAGTGCCGCTGTTACGCCGCCCCAACGCTGTGGGTCGTTTCTGAGTGAGCCAAAATATTCTTGCAAGCTGAGGGTAATAGCGTCCAAGGAAATACCTGTTGCAATGAGCTTTGAAACGCTTTCCAAAATGGCAGCGTACGCGCCTGCGTAGACGTTTTCTTCCAGCAAGAAGGGGTTTGCGCCCCACGACATCGCACTAACGGTGTGTGTTTTGCCCGCAGTTGGAAACAGTGCAACCATGGCCTGAATAGGCGCTTTCTGCGTTTTACCACCAAAGGGCATAAAGATGCTTCCAGCGCCAATGGTTGAGTCGAAGCGCTCACCAAGCCCCTTTTGTGAGCAGCACATAAGGCTTTGCATGCGTGAAGTAAGCTTCTCTTGCAGCGTTTTGCCTGTTACACAAGGGCGTGTAATGGCTGCTTGTGGTGCAATGTTAGCGTGCGCACATTTTTTAGCACCGTTCGAGTTCAAAAACTCACGCGACAACGACACAATGGGCGCGTTGTTCCAGTTCATGATAACGCGCTGCGCATCGGTAACCGTTGCAATCGGTGTTGCTTCAAGGTTTTCTTCATGCGCATAGTGCAAGAACAGCTCAACATCTTCAGACGCAAGCGCAACGGCCATGCGTTCCTGGCTTTCCGAAAGCGCCAGCTCGGTGCCGGTAAGGCCGCTGTATTTTTTGGGAACGCGATTGAGGTTAATAGTTACGCCATCTGCGATTTCGCACACCGCAACACTAACGCCGCCCGCGCCAAAATCGTTACAGCGGATAATCATACGCGACACATCAGGATTGCGGAACAAGCGCTGTATCTTGCGTTCAACAGGCGCATTTCCTTTTTGCACTTCTGCACCACAGGTGCTTAAACTTGCTTGTGTGTGCTGTTTCGATGAACCGCTTGCGCCGCCAATACCATCGCGGCCTGTGCGTCCGCCCACCAACACAATTACGTCACCTGCTTGAGGTTTGCGCCGTTTCACCTGCGATGCTGGTACTGCTCCCACGCATGCGCCCACTTCCATGCGTTTAGCGCGATAACCAGGGTGATACAGCTCGTGCACAAGCCCCGTGGCAAGTCCAATTTGGTTGCCGTATGACGAATAGCCAGCTTGTGCCATGGTTGTAATGGTGCGCTGGGGAAGCTTGCCAGGAAGCGTTTCGCTAAGCGGCGTACGCGGATCGGCGCTTCCCGTTACACGCATTGCCTGATACACGTACGCGCGCCCCGACAGAGGGTCGCGAATGCAACCGCCAATGCACGTAGCAGCGCCGCCAAAGGGCTCAATTTCTGTGGGGTGGTTATGCGTTTCGTTTTTGAAGAGAAACAACCAATCCTGCAGTTCGCCATCAACATCAACCGTGACGTGCGTTGTGCAGGCATTGATTTCGTCAGAAATATCCAAATTCGTAAGAACACCCTGCTTTACAAGGTATTTTGCGGCAACCGTGGCGATATCCATTAAGCGAATTGGCTTTTGAATGTGAAGGTCATCGCGCAAAGAAAGGTACGTGGCATAGGTGTCTTGAATGGTGGGGTCGTCGATGCGAACGTCGTTCAGCTGCGTTTCAAAGGTAGTATGCCGGCAGTGATCCGACCAGTACGTGTCAATTACTTTAAGCTCGGTAATGGTAGGATCGCGCTGTTCACGTGCGAAATACGCCTGCGCGCACGCAAGATCGGCGTCATCGATGCTTAAACCGAGGCGCCGGCCGCACTCGTGTAGCTGATCTGCCGTAAACGAGATAAATCCGCTGATAGTTTCAACGGGCGCACTGCTTGCGTGGTGCTCGGTCGCTTCACTCGCGGTTGTGTCTGTGCTTGCGTCTTGCTCCGCGGACGTGCGTTCCCACGAAGCATCAACGTCGCTAATTTCCTGGCATTCTACCGGGTTAATAAGATGGTGCTTAATGCGCGCCAGCTGTTCGCTGGATATATCGCCCGATAAACAGTAAATTTTTGCCGTATGCACGGCGGGTCGATACGCCGGATTGATAAGCTGAATGCACTCCGAAGCACTGTCGGCGCGCTGGTCAAACTGTCCTGGCAGAAATTCTACGCCAAACACCGCAGCGTAATTGCCGTGCGGAAGCGTTGGTGTGCACACATCGCTTACAGGGTCGCTTAACACGGTGTTCAGGCACTGCTCAAACACTTCGCGCGGCATATCTTCAATGTCGTAGCGCACAAAAATGGCAATGTCGCTTAGGCTTTGTATGCCCAGCACGTGCTGAAATTCGTGCAGCGTTTGCTGTTCTTCAACGTTAAAGTGCTGCTTGCGTCTTACATATACGCGCATCCCCATGAGCTTCTCGCTTTCTTTTGCGGTTGAACGGTTACTGATGGAGCAAGTACTGTATGTAATACACCAGATAGGAAACGCCTGCTAAAAACAACGCGCTTCCAAGCCCTGTATAGAAAAAGGCGATAAAAAACGACGGAAGGAACATACGCAGCACAATTCCGAGCGTAATCATGCACGCCACCACGATGTATGATTGGGCAGTGAAAAACTTGAAGACGGGATTTTTGTCGGACTCAAGCGCGCGGATGCGCTTCTGGTTTTTGTAGGCAAGCATTTGAAACAAAGCGCTGAACAGCACAAATATCAGAATGGAAAGCAAGCAAACGAACAGTGTTGTGTTGTTTGCAAAGTGTGATACGCCCGTGCTTAACACGAACGAACCCGCAAGCATCCATACAAGCCCTGCTATCCCAATAAGAACGCGTCGTGATACCAATTCTCTCTCCTCCTTGGCAGGTTTATACGGTACGTGTTATACAGCCACTTTTACGACAATTTTGAACACTTCACCTGCGTGCACACCGTCGCTTAGCCCCGGCTTATGCGCTTCACCAGGCCACAAAATGCAAAATTCGCCTGCATTCATGTGAATAACGCTTGGCGCCGTGGTAAACGCGTTGCTCAAAACACAGTCGTCGCCTTTGTCAAGCGCACGATATTGTTCCGCATCACAGGGAAGCGCGGCAATGAGTTCCGAGCCTTCTACCAGCACCTGAACGTCGGCATACGCGAAGTGCTGCTCGTATTGCTTTTGGTCTTGCGCAACGGGCGTATAGCGTGCGACATTGGCAAACACCCCTTCAGCAATATCGTGGCGCCCACAGCTTAAGGCACTTAAATCGGTGTGTTCAAGCCAAGCAAACGCTTCTTGAAATTTCGAAGGAAGCCCCTGGTAACGCTGGGTATTCGTAAGCAAGTCTTTAATCATAACGCGCTCTCCTTTTGCGATAGGCATAGCTACCATACATAGCCACTCCATAGCCACAATATAGCTATCATCGGGTATAGCTACTATAATAAATTTTCCGCCACGAAAAAGCGCCTCAACAGCACTTTATTACGAAGTTGTCACATACAAGCCATGCGCGCCACACGCAGCAAAGTTGTCAAGTGCGTCACACCTTGGAATGCTGGTCGCGTAAGCGCTTAAAACATGCATAATTATACGTGAATATTATGGATAACGGCATCATATATGGAATTTTGCACGTAAGCTGCGAAAATAAGAACAATCTTTCGGGAAGAAGTTGAGGGTAGGTTCATGAATTTTAAGGCTGCAAATCGCAGAAAATTGGTTGAGTTTTTTCAATCGGGATGCAAAACAGCGCAGGGTTTCGGCATAGAAATCGAGCATATTGTACTGCACAAAAACACGCATTTACCTGCGTCTTATGAGGAAGAAAACGGCATTGCGGCGCTGCTTGAGCGCATGAAGCCCTTCTACGAGGACGCGCACTACGACGGATCGCACTTGGTGGCTCTTTCGCGTGGCAACGAGCACATTACGCTTGAACCCGCAGCTCAGCTTGAAATTTCTGCAGGACCGTTCGAAAACCTCCTCGACGCCAAATTTGCCTATGCATGTTTTCGCAAAACGCTCGACCCTTTGCTTGATGAACTGGGCTTATACACGCCCATGCTGGGGTATGTGCCTACCGTTCCTGCGAAAACGCTGAAGCTTATTCCGAAGTTTCGCTATGACGCGATGAATGCGTTTTTAGGCGCCGAGGCCTACGAGGGCGTTTGCATGATGCGTGCGTCGTCGTCGCTGCAAATTTCCATTGATTTTCGTGATGAACGTGACGCGATGCGCAAGTTTCGCGTGTCGGAAAAAATTGCACCCATTTTGGCGCTGATGGCGGACAATTCCCCCTTCTACGAGGGGAAAAACCGTCATGGACACATGGCGCGTTTTGCCTTGTGGACGCGCATGCAGCAGGATAGGTGTGGCGTTGTTCCCGGTTCGCTTGGCGCGGATTTCGGTTTTGACGACTATGCGGATTACATTTTGACACGCCGCGCCATTTTAGTGCCGTATGCTACGGATGTTGCCGCCATTCTTGAGGGTGACAATGGGGAACGTGCTGCCGCTGATGGTGGCGCAGGCGTGGCAGGCGGGGAACGTGACGCCGCCGCTGGTGCCGCTGGTGCCGCCGGTGCCGCTGTTGGAGCCGCTGCCGGTGCCGCCGGAACGGGAGAGGCGCACAAAACAAGCCCCGTACCAGCACATATTCCCGAGCACGACGATCACTGGCTGTACGCTGGAGCGCACACGTTCGACGATTTGTACGCTCATCGCGCCATGACCGACGACGAATGCATGCACGCGCTTTCGATGGTTTTCCCTGATACGCGCCTTAAAAACTTCGTGGAAATTCGCCCTGCTGACGCGCTGCCGCTAAGCTACGCGCTGGGATATATGGCGCTTATTAAAAGTATTTTTTATTCAGACGACATTCTTGAGGTGCTCGATCGCTCTCTTGCGCCCTATGGGGAACAAGATGTGCTTGACGCTAAGCAAAGCCTTATTGAGCTGGGGTATCAGGGTCGCGCCTATGGACACGGCGCGGCATTTTGGGCCGACAAGCTTGTTACGCTTGCGCTTGACACTATGACGCGCGAAGAGCGCATTATGTTTGAGCCCTTGCGATCGCTTGTGTATCATCGCGAAACGCTTGCAAATATGGTAGCGCATTTCTTCCCGCTCCACACCGTTTTTGACGGGACCAAGGCGCTCGAACTGGGGAAAAGCAGCGGGAACGTGTGCGAGAACGAAAAAGCGAACGCGAACGCGTGCGAACATGGGAACCAAAACAGCTTTACTGGCGCGCGCGAGAACCACGCTGAAACTGCAGCGCCCGTTCCAGAATCAAGCATACAGCCCGATGAGGACCATACTTCTGGAACATCGTTGCTGGTAGGTACGTTCCCTTCGTGGTCGGCGGCGTGCGTTTGCACCTACGCCGGAGCGGGGCATGCGCTTAGTGGGATGTGGCCACCGCGTCGGTCGAGTGTCGATTATGCTACCCATCAGCAATGTGACGGGGAACACAACTACCAGCACGCGTGTGAAAATGCCTCCAACCCCGCAGCAGCTTCCAACACCGCAGCCTCCAACCCCGCAGCAGCCTCAAGCGCCAGCGCCGACGCACTCCCATCCGTTCCCGTGATTGGAATTTTGCCGCGCTACGACACTGAATTTACGAATCTGACGCTTTCCGAGGGCTATATTACGGGCATCATCGCCGCAGGTGGGCTGCCGCTTATGATACCGCTTACCTTCGATCGCGCAAACGTCGCGCGCATTCTGGATTTGTGCGACGGGTTCCTTATTCCGGGCGGCCCCGACATCACGCCCAGTTTGTACGGCCGCGACGAAGAGCCGCAGCTGTGCCGCACCTCGCCCATGCGCGACGCGATGGAATTCATGCTCATCCCCGAAATTTTGAAGCGCAACATCCCCATCCTTGGCGTGTGCCGTGGCATGCAGGCGCTAGGCGTGTCGATGGGATGCACGCTTAACCAGCACATTCCCACCAAATACAGCCACTCGGATATCAAACACGTGCAATCAACGCTGTTCGCGCCACCAAGCCATGCCGTTAAGATTGACGCCAGCTCACAGCTGTATTCGCTGCTGAAGCAGAAGGAAATTCACGTGAACACCATCCATCATCAAAGCCTCGAGACCATTGCGCCTGGCGTACACGTGTCGGCTTATGCCAGCGATGGTGTGGTTGAGGCGATTGAATTGCCTGGTTATCGCTTTGCTTTGGGCGTTCAGTGGCACCCTGAGCTTTTATGGCGAACGCATGAGCACGCCTTTACGATTTTGCGCGCCTTGGTGTGCGCGGCGGCCAGCACTCATCAGCAGCAGCGCTAAGGTGCGCGGGGACGATGTGTTGCAGTGCGGGAACGTGTGAGAATGTTTCGCGCGCATGGGCACTGCCGAGTAGGAACGTGTTTCAGATTTGACGCGTTGACGTGCGGGAACAAGCGGCATTAGAGCCGACTGAACGTTTTGCCTGCATCGTGTGCGTTTCACGTTGAAACGGCGTCCAGCGCCGCCACGTTCCCGAACCGCACGCGCACCCCGCGCTGCCGCGTTCCCGAACCGCACCCGCGCTCCGCTCGGCCGCGTTCCCCGCTACCCGCGCCCGCATTCTCACGCACCCAACCGCTCCGATTTGTGCCGTAACCATGAGTTTTTCACACTTAACGAACTACTAACATTTACGCTTTGGTAGCTGTGTTAAAGTGGACACACGTAAGCCGCTCACACTTGTGTAGAATATGCTTTTCTTGGAAGAAGTAATGGCAGGTTAGACTAAAGGAAGAACTATGACCGCATCAGACGATACCACTTCAAGCCGTTCAAGCGCTAAAAGTGTATACATTGATGAAGCTCAGGTAAACCAGGCGCGTTTTCAGTCGATTCTCAACTTTACGTACTCGTCAACGAAGGCTGCGGCGCTTATGCTTATTGCCGCTGTTCTTGCGCTGATTGTGGCAAATTCAGGCGCTTATCACGAGTTCCTAGAATTTTGGGAAAACTCGTTGGGTATTATCGTTGGCACGGCGCATTTGTCGCTTCCGTTAGCCGAAATTATCAACGACATTTTTATGGCAGTGTTTTTCCTGCTGGTAGGCCTTGAAATTAAGTACGAAATGACCGCTGGCGACTTGGTGAACATCAATCAGGCGCTGCTGCCCATTATTGCTGCATTTGGCGGCGTGTGTGTGCCCATTGTTATCTACTCGATTTTCAACATCCATTTTGCTGATACCGCACATGGATGGGGCATTCCTACCGCAACCGACATCGCGTTCGCGCTGGGAATTTTGGCGCTTTTGGGAAATCGCGTTCCTAATGGCGTGCGCGTGTTTTTGAGCACGCTTGCGGTGGCCGACGACATCATCGCTATTTTGGTAATTGCGCTGTTCTACGGCCAAACACCTTCGTTTATGTGGCTTGGCGGCGTGGCGCTTATCATGGTTGTACTGGTGCTGATGAACCGCTTTCACGTGTACTCGCTTGCACCGTATTTGCTGGTGGGCGTTGCTCTTTGGTATTGCGTGTTCATGTCGGGCGTCCATTCAACCATTGCTGGCGTGCTGCTGGCGTTTACCATTCCCGCAAGTAGTCACATCAATTTGGGACGTTTTAGCATTTGGAGCCGCAGCGCTACGGAAAAGGCGCAGCAAGAATACGACCCGAACGTGCCCGTTTCGGCTCAAGAAGTGTATCTTAAAACCGTTAGCAGCTTAAGTGACGTGGCTCGCAAGGTTGTTCCGCCTGCTACGCGCCTTGAGCACACCTTGTATCCGTGGGTTTATTTTTTCATCTTGCCACTGTTTGCACTGACGAACGCCGATGTCTCGCTTCTGGGCAGTTCGTTTG
Organism: uncultured Coriobacteriales bacterium; assembly: GCA_946892075.1. GTDB lineage: Bacteria > Actinomycetota > Coriobacteriia > Coriobacteriales > Eggerthellaceae > Berryella. Next base: position 15,455 of record CAMPNZ010000003.1, on the reverse strand, counting down.
GCGAACTGGTTGCAAATCCGGTGTTTTTTGGCGTGTTTTTTGGCCTGTTGCTGGGCAAACCCTTGGGAATTTTGCTGTTCAGCTTCTTGGTCATTAAGTTTCGTATTGCACGTTTGCCCGAAAACACGTCGTGGATGCACATGATTGGCGCCGGCATTTTGGGCGGCGTTGGTTTCACGATGGCAATTTTCGTTGCGAACTTGGCCTTCCCCGACGCTGCGCACGTGGTGAACGCAAAGCTGGCCATTCTTTTGGCGTCGGCGACAGCAGGCGTTATCGGATTTTTGTTCCTGGCTATTCGCGCGCGGGCCGATCAGAAGCGCGGCGTTGCGTATCTGTCGACGGCTTCGGATGCTGCGGCACATCAAACGGCGCATTCGGAGACTATCGAACACAGCAAAGAGCTGCTTGACCAAATTAGTAGCCCGCTTGCTCGCCAGGAAATTGAGGCGGCTCAGCGCGATAGCGGCTCGGGCGTTACCGAGGTGGTTGTGGAATTGGGCTCCGACCAGGTGTTTGGCGTCGAGGCCTTAGTTGCGCGCGACGATGCTGCTGGTGGGGAACGCGATTCTGCGGGCGCTGGCAAGGCTGGTGCTGCTGGCGGGGAACGTGACGCCGCTGGTACCGGCGCCGCCACTGACGCCGCAGTCGCCGACACCACCGCCACCGGCACAACCGCCGACGCCGCCACCGATGACGCAACAGATTCCCCTGATTCGCGCCAATAACGCGCATCGCACTCGCCACACCAAGAGATAAGGAACAGCAATGTCACTTCCCGCATCGGATCATTCTAAAAAGCCTGATAATCGCACTACTATGGAATTAGGCGCTGTGTTGCCGTCAACTGCAGAGGTTCACGATGGCCATCTGTTTGTGGGCGGTGTTGACATGGTTCAGCTTGCGCACGAACAGGGAACGGCGCTGTACGTTATGGATGAAGCTGATATCGAAATGCGCATGACGCGCTACAAAAACGCTTTTCAACAGGAGTATCCTCACAGTGCCGTGCTGTATGCCAGCAAGGCGTTTCTGAACAAGGAAATGCTGCGGCTTGTGGAAAAACATGGTCTTGAGCTGGACGTTTCTGGCGGCGGCGAGCTTGCGTACGCGCAGTCGCTGAATTTTCCGCCGTGCAACATTCACGTTCATGGCAACAATAAAACGCCTCGTGAAATTGAGGAAGCCATTGCGTACGGTGTGGGCGCGATTGTGGTGGACAGCCGAATCGAAGCGACGCGCGTTTCAGAAATCGCGTGTAAACTGGGGAAACGTCAGCGCATCTACATGCGCATCACGCCTGGTGTTGAGGCGGACACGCATGAATACATTCGCACAGGCTGCGAAGATTCGAAGTTTGGTTTTACGATGCTTGACGATTTTGCGTTTCGTTGCGTAGGTGATGTGCAGGCGCTTCCAGGCGTTGAACTGGTCGGATTTCATTGTCATATCGGCTCGCAAATTTTTGCGTTGCACTCGTTTAAGGAAGCAATCGACGTTATGGCGCAGTTTTCCGCGCGCGTCAAGCAGCACTATGGGTTGGAAATCCAGGAGCTCGATATGGGTGGCGGCCTTGGTGTTGCGTACACGGCTTCCGATAAGCCCACGTCAATCGAAGAATTTGCACATGTTATTTGTTCGGGTGTAAAAGAATCGTTCACGCGCCTTGGCTTGCCTCTTCCAAAATTGATGGTTGAGCCTGGCCGTAGCATAGTTGCCAACGCCGGATTAACGCTCTACACCGTTGGCATTCTTAAAACGCTGCCCCACATTCGCAAGTATGTTGCGGTGGATGGTGGCATGTCCGACAACATTCGAACGGCGCTCTATCACGCGTCTTACGAGCCGGTGATTGCAAACAAGGCTGATCAGCCGCGTAGCGAGATAGTAACGCTGTGCGGCAAACATTGCGAAAGCGGCGATGCGGTGGTTATTGACATGCCGCTTCAACATCCTGAACTGGGCGATATTGTGGCCGTTTTCTGTACGGGAGCATACTGTTATACCATGTCATCAACCTATAACGGCCAGCCGCGCCCCGCTATCGTGTTCGTGAAAGATGGTGCAGCGCGCGTTGTAACGCGTCGCGAAACCTACGCCGATATTATGGCGCGTGACGTATAAACTGGCGTTTCACCTGGCGTGTAGCGCACCGCATTTCATGACGCAAAACCTGACATATAGAACACCGCATCTTGTGACGTATAATAAGCGCATGCAATTTGCGCATGGATTTTGTTCACCTGCTCGTTTTTAGCATACGTCATATTTGGCGCATGCAATTCGTGCTTCAAATTCATGCATGCAATGCGTGTGCATGATGCAGGAGCGCATTTCGTGCGTGTCATAGAAAGTGAAGGTGTGTATGGCAGTATCAGTTGGGCTTGTGGGAACAGGCACCGTCGGACGTGGGTTTTTGGAAATTCTCGCGAAACATCACGACGATTTTTTGCGCCATTACCATATTGATTTGCAGGTAACGCGCGTGTGCTCGCGGCGCAATGATGTTGCCTGTGAACTGGGATTTTCCGACGTGTTCACCTACGATTTTCATGACATTCTAAACGATACGTCCATCGATTTAGTGGTTGAACTTATTGGTGGCGTTGATGATGCGTTCGACATTATCGCAGGTGCCCTTCAAGCAGGTAAATCGGTGGTTACCGCCAACAAGGCCCTTATGGCACAGCGCGGCAAGGAGTTGTTCGCGCTTGCTCATGAACACAACGCTGAACTGGCGTTTGAAGCAAGCGTGGGCGGCGGCATTCCCATTATTGGCCCCATGAAACACGCGCTTATCTCAAATGAAATTTCGTGCGTAATGGGCATTGTGAACGGCACCACGAATTTCATGCTTACGTGCATGGCCGAGCAAAATTTATCGTATGACCAGGCACTTCAAATTGCGCAGCAGAAAGGCTATGCGGAAGCCGATCCAAGTGCCGATGTTGATGGCCTCGATGCTGCTGCAAAAATTTCGATTTTGTCGTCGATTGCTTTTAATACGCGCGTCACCTTGGGTGATGTGTATGCTCAGGGCATTCGCGCGCTTACGCCGCTCGATTTGGAAGCGGCGCGCGATATGGGCTATTGCGTGAAGCTGCTTGCTATCGGGCGACGCAGCGAAGCGGGCATTGAAGTGCGCGTTCATCCCACTATGATACCGCGCTCGCATGCGCTGGCGTCGGTCAAGGGCGTCTATAACGCCGTGTATGTGGTGGGCGACGCGGTGGGCGACCTTATGTTTTACGGCGAAGGCGCAGGTAGTGGAGCTGCTGCCAGCGCTGTGATGGGCGACGTGCTTGAGTGCGCGCGGCATATTCAGGGCAATGTGCGCTCGTTTGTGGGATGTACCTGCAGCGATACACTTCCTATTATTGCGATGAGCCAGCTTGAAACGAAGTACTATTTGCGTTTTCCTGTGGTGGATAGTCCTGGCGTGCTGGCGTCTATGGCAAGTGTGTTTGCCCAGCACAACGTAAGCATTTATTCGGTAGTCCAGCGCGGCAAAAAAGACAAAGACACCGTTGAAGTTGTGTATGTAACGCACCAGGCGCGCGAACAAGACATTATGGCGGTTGTTGAAGAAGTTGCGGCGCTTCCCGATTGTTTACGCGGAACACCTGCGCTTATTCGTGTGGAAGACTAGGGCGCGCGGAGGTAGCGCGTGTTGTGCGAGCGGCAGCGTGTAGGCAGCGGAGCGCTTGCGTGTTCGTGACGTCGTGCAGGCGGTGCGGTGTCGTGCCCGTGACGTCGTGCACGCACCAACGCGTTGCAAAGCGGCTTGTTCATCTGCCCGTTCGTTCGCATACGCGAAAACACGTGGGTCTTTATGGTGAAAGGATGGTGTAACGCCTGTGAATAGCATCTCTCATTTACGCAAGCCATCAGGCATTATACTCGATTGCGATGGCACGTTGCTATCGTCTATGCACGCGTGGCACAATCTTGACGTGGTGTTCGCCAGCGAGCTGAAACGCCCCTTAACGAAACAGGAAACCGACTTTTTGAATACGTGCACGCTTGAAGAGTCGTGCACGTACTTGCATCATACGCTGGGAGTGGGCTTGTCGCCTGCGCATATAGCTGAAATGATACAAAACTATCTGCTTCATTTTTACGAACACGACGTAGAAATATGCCCTGGTGCCGACGTTTTTTTGCGCGCGTTGCAAGCAGCACATATACCTGCGGTTGTTGCGTCGTCGTGTCCGCGCGCGTTTTTGCTTGCGGGTTTGCAGCGCACGGGCTTGCTTTCTTTGGTGCAAAACGTGGTTTCAACAGACGACGTTCCTGGTACTAAGCGCGATACGCCCATCTACGAGCACTGTTTGGCGTTGTTGCACAGTGCACCAGAAGCGTGTTGGGCGGTTGACGATTCCGCGTACGCGCTGGCGGTGATGCGCGAAATGGGCGTTTCTACTATTGGAGTGCATAGTTGCGATAAGTGCTCGACAAAATCCCAGTTAGAACAGGTTTCCGTGTGTGTAATCGATTCTCTTGATGCTTTGACCAGCCGTTTGTCGTGCTAATTCCACGGATCGCGCTCAAAAAGCGGTCGTGACGTGGTGCGATCAGAATACGGGTCGTAGCCGTCATCGTCCTCGGTTTCTGCTCGATAACCTGCTCGTTTGCGGTTGAGCTGCTGAAGTGTTTTGTGCGCGGGTTGAGTGTGCCGCTCATGCGTTGCGCGCGATGTGAGTGCGGCATGCGGGGTGTGTGTATCGTGCCTGCGTGCGGGCAGGCTTGCGGATGAGCATGATGTTGCAGATGTGTTCTCACATGGAGTTGCTGGCGTGCTTGCAAGCTGATTTGCGGACGCGCATGGAGTTGCGGCCAAGCGCTGAGTTTCAGATGAACCTGGGATTGCAGCAGCATGTTGCGCACGTTGTGCCGCAATTGTAGAAGTGGTATTCAATGAAGTATGTTTCGACATCATAAGTATCTTTCATAGTCAGCTTATTCGTGTGTTTTGTGATTGTGTTGCGTGCGCTCGCGCAAACGTCTTCTAACTTGATATAGTTAGTATAAACCTATAGGGAGAATTTTACTTATGTCATGAAGCCAGTGTATTCAAACAAGCAGGTAGGCATAATCTTCTGAAATTTGCCTGGCCGTGACTGTAAATGTCAAACGGCCAAGCTGTGTTAGTGAAGTATCAAGTTAGCAAAATATCTGTTTACAGATATTTTGCTACATACCTGCATATTTTTAATAAGCTATTCTTTAGAGTTGCCGAGTCCATATATACATAGTGAGGCTTGACTAATCTTTAAAAAAAGTTATAATTACTTTACTTGTTTGGAGGGTATTTATATCCTAAAAATCCTGCTTGATGTTGGTAGCATTGAGCGGGATTTTTTATTCTTTCCAGGTAACCTCCCTTTGAATTTCCAAAAAAGTCTTTTCACCCCATAACTTACTGTTTAAAAATTCTTTGGCACATTCTCTCATAGATGGTCTTATGCATTTCCACAAATAAGTCTTAAATGGTTTACCATCCTGTACATCAAGAACCATGGTAGCATCTGATGAATTTATCCATCCTTGTAAGAAATAATCTCTTCCATCATACTCAAACCATAATTCTTCACCATAATAAAGTTTATCAATAAACTCAGTAATATTCCCGTTTATCATAATTTGACCCCTTTCAAATATTTTTTGAAATGTCTTTTCATTGCCTTAGTTGCTTTTAAAGCTTCTGTCCGATTAAAGTTCCTATCATATAAGTGATAATGAAGTACTGGTTGTCTTGATTTGTCTAGATTAGGCTTTGAATGGTATGCTAGTTCAAAAGTGAGATAATTATTCTCTCATTTCGCATTCGCACTGCGTGCGCTCGCGCAAACGTTCCAATTGTTCCAGCTATTCTAGGTGCTCTCAGTTGCTCAGCTGTCCCCGCACTCAAATTCGTTCCAGCTGTTCCCAACGCGTGTGCTTCTATGATTTTATCGCGAATTTCTGAAAAGTATAGCGATTTACGATTGACGTTTGCCGGTGAATAATCTTATAGTTATTCAGTTGCTTTCAAAAGCCCCGTGAAGCAAGCAGGCTCTAAGCACCTTGAGCGAAGAAGTCCAGTCTTTTCTTGAGTGCGCGGCGTAGGAAACCGCAGCTTATCCGTTTGCATCTTTTGGAAACACACATCGTGCGCCGTCTTGGTGCGCGAGAGAGGTGCACGTACTGCACTTCTACAAGTAATGGAGGATTATAGTGAAAACGTATTACGCAAAACCCCGCGAGGTTGAGCGCAATTGGGTTATCATCGATGCAAAAGACCAGGTTCTTGGTCATCTTGCTGTTGAAGTAGCCAAAATTCTGCGCGGTAAAAATAAGCCTCAGTACACACCACACGTTGATACAGGCGACTACGTGATTATCGTAAACGCTGCTCAAGTGCGTGTTACTGGCAACAAAGGCGAAGCCAAGCAGTATTTCCGCCACAGCGGTTTTCCTGGTGGCTTGAAATCGGAAACCTTTAATGAGGCACTCGCGAAGCATCCTGAGCGCATTATTGAGCACGCCGTAAAGGGCATGCTTCCTAAAACGACGCTTGGATGTGAGATGTTAAAGAAGCTTAAGGTGTATGCAGGTGCGGAGCATCCCCATGCAGCTCAACAGCCTCGTGAAGTGAAGATGGAGGGCTAACAGATGGCTAACAAAGCTCTATATTATGGTACTGGTCGTCGTAAAAATGCGACGGCACGTGTTCGTTTAGTTCCTGGAACTGGTAAAGTTACGGTAAATGGCCGTGAAGCTCTTGCCTATTTTGGACGTCAGCCCTTGGTTGATTATGCGCTTATTCCTTTTAAGGTAACCGATACGCAAGGTCACTTCGACGTAATCGCATTGCTGAACGGTGGCGGCGTTTCTGGTCAGGCTGGTGCGCTGCGTCATGGCATTGCGCGTGCGCTGTTGTCAGCTGGGGAATATCGCCCCGAGCTGAAAAAGGCGGGCTTGCTTACGCGTGACCCACGTATGGTTGAGCGTAAGAAGTACGGCTTGAAGAAAGCTCGTAAGCGCCCTCAGTTCTCGAAGCGTTAAGCGGTATTGGCCCTGTACATATTCAGGTTTTTGCAGCCCGTCTTTCCTCTGGAAAGGCGGGTTGTTTTTTTGCACGCCGCGAACGTCCGCCAGCATCGCAAGCACCCCTACGTTCCCAAACATCCCTCCTTTTGTCATGCAGGTATGTTTCTGCGCTATAAATTTTTTGTTTAAAGCGCAATTCTCTGCACGGTGGTATTACAATGCTAGGTAATCTGTATTCGTAGAGAAAGGAAGTACGTATGTCAGATATCACTCCCGTTCCGTATATTTGGAAAAATGGCTCACTGGTAGCATGGGAAGATGCTCAAACGCATGTGCTTTCCCACTCGCTTCATTATGGTTCAGGCGTTTTTGAGGGTATTCGTTGCTATGAAAACGATACTACTCATAAAAGCTATGTGTTCCGTTTGCGCGACCATATGGAGCGTTTGGCGCGTAGCTGCAAAATTGCCGCCATTGACCTGCCCTATTCGGTTGATGAAATGGTCGAAGCTACCCTGGAAGTTCTTCGCGCAAATAATCTGAAAAAAGGCTACATTCGCCCGCTGGTGTATCGCGGTTATGGCGTTATGGGCGTTGATCCAACTGGCGCTCCTATTGATGTGATTATTGCTGTTTGGCCGTGGGATGCATATCTGGGTGCCGAGGCGCTTAAACATGGCATTAAAGTGGGCGTCTCTTCGTGGCGCCAGCGTTCAAATAATGCCATTCCACCTGCGGTTAAAGCCACAGCATCGTATATGAATTCGCTGCTTGCAAAATTGGAAGCAAAAGAGCATGGTTATGCCGAGGCGGTTATGCTTAACGAGGCAGGTCGCGTGTGTGAAGGAACGGGCGAAAACCTGTTCATCGTACGTAATGGCGCACTGATTACACCGCCGCTGAGCGATGGCTTGCTTGAGGGCATTACGCGCGACAGCGTATTGCAAATTGCAGCAGATATGTATGAAGCGGAAGAAATTGACGTATTCCCAGTTGAAGAGAGCCTTGTACGTACCGATTTATATATTGCAGACGAAATGTTTATGACAGGTTCAGCCGCTGAACTGACGCCCGTTGCATCAGTTGATGGCCGTGAAGTAGGATCTGGTGAGTGTGGAGAAGTGACCGCTGCACTTCAGAAGCGTTTCTTCGAGATTGTTGCGGGCGATAACGAGGACTATGCCGATTGGTTAACTGAGGTGTAAGCGATTTATTCGCCGCTTGCATCGGGTGCTTGTGTTTGCATAACGTAGGGGTTTAGGGATGACAGCAATAAGAAACAGCGATGTAGATGCACTGCTTGCAGTGCTTGCACGCATGGATAATGTTGATGAACTGTTTTCGCTCCTCGAAGATTTATTTACGATTCGCGAAATTAAGGAGTCGTCGCAACGCTTGGCGGTTGCGCGGCTCCTTTCTGCTGGAAAGTCGTATGCGCAGGTAGAAGAACAAACGGGCGCCAGTGCCACCACCATTGCGCGCGTGTCGAAGTGCCTGAGTTATGGAGCCGGTGGCTACGAAAAAGCGCTTGCGGTATTAAATGAACGTCCTTCCACGTAGCTGTCGCGCTTTTCTTCCCAAAACATCTTCCCAAAATATCTTCCAAAACAATTTTTGCATCTTGTTTCGATGTGATTTTCCCACGTTTAACAGGCTATTTGTGCCTTAGCCTGCTGTTTTCATTAGCTGACAGCTAATGAAACGCTCCAGCGCTGTTCATACACTGGCTTCAGGTATTAGTTTTAGAGAAAGCGAGTTGTTATGAACACACCAGAACCACCTTTGTCTGGACGCTCACAAGAGGACGCTTCCAAGCATGCTTACTCCGCGCCCGGCAATCCTGGCGCACCGTTGGCGTCCGATAGTGCAACGTCATCTGCACGCTCGGGTGCAGGAACTGCGGCGAACGGTGCAAACAAGCAGGTATCGATGCCGAATATGCCTGCACACGAAGCTCAGGCTACACCGTATGGTGCACCAGCGCGTATGTCTGGCATGGCTATTACGTCACTTGTTTTGTCCATCATCGGCATCGTTGGCTCGTGGATGCCCATTTTGAACAATGTTGCCTTTATACTTGCTGTTCTTGGGTTTATTTTCGCCATTGTTGCGCTTATTGCAATGCGGAAGAAAAATCTGGGCGGCAAGGGTTTAGCTATTGCGGGCTTGGTATTGTCAATTTTGGGCATCATCATTGTGCTGTATACGCAAAATATGTATGCAAACGCATGGAACAAAGCCTTTAACGATGTGTCGAACGCGTCGCCGCAAGCGCAGCAGAATTCCACTTCTGGATCGTCAAGCAAAACCTCAGGCAGTAGCGCGACGTCGTCAAATAGCAAGGATGCTCAAAGTGCTGCTAAGGCGCTTGCTGCAGCAGCAGCTGTTTCAAAAGCTCAAAAAGAAGCAGCTTCTAAAGCCAAATACAGCGTTTCGGTTGACTCGATGAAAAAGACGCAAACCTACGACCATAAACCTGCCATAGCGGTTACGTATACGTGGAAAAATGTTGGAACGTCTACATCGTCGTTTAGCACAACATTCAGTGCGCGCGCTTATCAAAATGGCGTTGAGCTGCATCATTCGTACAAAACGGGCATCACTAACAACGAGCACACGCAGGTAAAGCCCGATGCGTCGCTGCAGGTGGTTGAAATGTACGAGCTGAATGACAATAGCGAAGTAACGGTTGAAGTAACGCCGTGGATCAACTTTAACGGCGACAAAGGCGTTATTACCAGCAAGAAGTTCCCAGTTGCTTAGCGCGTTCGCGATACGGGCTCGTTAGGCACCTTGTTTCACGTGAAACATTGTTACGTAAAACCTTGCAACAAGTAATCGCTGTGATACACCATGTGTTTCGCCTCTGCATGCATGTGTGCACATATCGTGATTGCGTCGGCACCTTTGACGGCTTAAATATACCTCCGCATGCATGTGTCTGCGCGATACGTTTGCCAGGGACAAACCATTTTGTTTCACGTGAAACATACCGCGCGCAGTTGTTTTTTGTTCGCGTCGTTTGATAGGCATTACAAATTGCCTGCCATCTTGTATACTATGCCATGTACGAAAGAAGCGCCCTGCTACACGCAGTGTACGCGCTTTTCTATGCTGGTGAACAGGATACTTATGGCGCTTACCACCGAGCAACTGCTAAAAGAGTTACACGAACTAAAACATGATGCCGACCTTGAGAAATGGTTGGCAAGTATGTCGTCGGCTGAGGTAACGCTTACCGCCTATTTGGACTTCTTGCTCAAAAAAAGCGGCTTCAAGCGTGCGCAGGTTTGTCGCGATGCGCATGTTGATGCAACTTTTGGCTATCAGATTTTCCAGGGAACGCGCGGTGCATCGCGCAATACGCTCCTTCGTTTGGCGCTGGCGCTTCGCATTACCCTGTACGAAACGAATGTAATGTTGCGCTTGGGTGGTTGTAATGCACTGTATTGCAAGGAAAAATTTGATGCCATCGTCATTTTCGGGCTTGACCACCAGAAAAGTGTTCCCGAGGTTAACGACATGCTCTACGACCATAATCTTCCCCTGTTGGAAGCCTAATTTCGCCTCCGTACGGCAAAAGGATACGTTATGAGTGCGTCTATTTCTGACATTGATCGATATTTGCAGTCTTTGGAAACCGAAGACGCATATCGTTTTGTACGCACCATTAAGGAATCTGAATTTGAAGTAACACAGATGGTTACGCGGTCTTTTCCCACGAAAAGCGCGGAGCGCGAATTTTATGCGCCTTACGTGCATTATTTACAGCAAGGCTCGTGTGTGGCGCCTTCAAGCAAGGCGAATCAAGACCCAGCGAAGTGCAGTGCTGAACAGGCCTCCAAGGATGCGCGCGAGCACAGCGCTGATGAGCCGCGCAAGCAAAGCCTTGCGGATGCGCACGAAGAACACGGCGTCGATGCCAACGCACCTCGTGGCACCAATGTGAACGCACAGCCCGATACTGATACACCTACGCAATGCTGCGCCGATTCGCCCACCCAAGTACAGCAATCCCTGTACAATCAGGCATTTTCCAATCGTTTCGTTCGCAAACTGATTATGCGTGAATCGCCGCTTGGAGATGTGTACGAAAAGCTTTTTGCGGCACAGCATCAGCAGAACCAGTGCGCCTACACGCCTTACCTGCCATTTATCTTCGAGTGCTACCGCAACGATTCGCATCGCGTGGTAATTATGCAGGTTATTGATGGGCCCAATCTGGAACAATTTATGCGTGCGTTGCCATTTGAAGTGCGCGTGCAGCAAGCACAAAAGTTGCTTCCCTCGTTATGCGAAGCGGCGCGTGAACTGCATGAATTCAGCGATCACCCCATTATTCATCGCGATATTTCACCTGACAACATCATTGTGTGTCATGACGCCGCGTTTTTAATCGATTTTGGCGTTGCGCGCGAATACAAAGAGAACGCCACGCACGATACCGTGTGCTTTGGAACGCGCATTTATGCTGCTCCTGAGCAATTTGGGTATCAGCAAAGCAGCATTCGCAGTGATGTGTACGGGCTTGGTATGGTGCTTGCCTACATGCTGAAAGGGAGCGAGATTTCAGCGGTTGATGTGTCAATGAATTTTGAGTGTCTTGATGCTTTGTTTGCCAGTGAACACAAACGTAAAATGGGAAAACGCCTTGTGAGCGTTATCTCGAAGGCGGTTGCGTTTGATCCTAAAGTACGCTTTGGTAGTCCTCATGAATTTTTGCATGCATTTCAAGAGGCGTGTTCAGGTGCTGCGGGCAGTGTTGTTGGTCTTGCTGGTGTAACAAATTGTGTAGGTGATGGCACGTCTGCAGACTTTGGCGCGCTCGCGCTCGATAGTGCAGATGGTATTGCTATAAGCACCCCAAATCCTAACGCTTCCAGTACCAGTACCAACACCCCAAACCTAGACACGTCCAGCGCTATCCCCAACACCCCAAACCTCGACACGTCCAATACCATCAGCAATACCTCACGCACCAACGCTAAAAGCACTGTCATGAACAGCGCAAATCCAAAAGGCACAAGAGCCGACACTTCAGCCACCACCGCCCCCACCGGTTCTGATGCCTCTAATGCACATGGTTCTCGGCATTGGTTTGACCATCCTTATAAAGCAGTGCGCGTGTTTTGTATGCTCTGGAACGTATGCGTGTTTTTAACGTGGGGTTTCTTTTCGTGGGCAGCAATTTGTAGTGGCACAATCAGCTATCTTTCAACAGACGCACAGCGCGAAGTTATAAATCGTGTGCTGTTAGCTGGTATGTTACCTCTGTGTTTTACTGTTTGGGGTGCTTGCCTTATGTTCAAACCACGCTGGTTTTATTCTTTTCGTTTGTTCCATCATTGGCGCTGGTGGTGGAACGGTGTTGTAGCGTTTCTTGCGTTGGTGGTGCTGATAAGCTATGTGGTGATAGGCTACCACGCGTAGTCATAGTGGCAACGCGAGGCGCCTAAACGAGATGACCCAAACCCGCCCGGTCAAACGGTGCGGCACGGTATAAATCGTCCGGTCGAACGGCATAAGTTGCACGTCAAACACCACAGTATAAACTGCGCGCCGCTAATCAACAAAACACCCTTGCAGCAGACGAGGCGCTGACGCCACTATTCACCACGTGTGAACGTTTACAAACGCATTGCGTGTTTCGTATTGACCGCGCCTCTTTGTGCCTTACTACCACGACCAGCGCAAGCGGCGCCCCGGACGACCCGTTGTCGCTTACAGCTTGCGTGGTATGTTACAACTTGTTATTCTTCTGCCGCAATATCTACAAGCATGTAGATGGGGTACGGATTTTCCGTCGATCCAATCTGATCGTGAATTATAGAACCATTATTGCCTAGGGGCGTTTCTGAGACAATACGATGAGTATTATCTAGCGCACCCAGAAGATAGACCACAAATTTACCTGTTGACGAGGTTATATGCGCTTGTAATTGAGAAGTTGTATTTTGGTCTAACGTTACAGGTGTATTTGTTAGCTTAAACGATGTTATTGTGCCAAGTGACGGGCGTCCTAACTTAAACCAGTTAATAAGGTAGCATTCACGCCCTCCTTCGATATCGTTTAACAAGCTATATGGCATCTCGTCGTGTAAGCAAAGACGCATCCTTGTTGCTTGTTGATCAACCGTATAGCCACTGAAAAGACTTTTCATAGGAGTACCATACATTGCATATTGGTCTAATTGCCGTATATATTTTATTGCGGAATCGTATTCCTTGTGCGTTTTACTTTGCGGGCAGCCATAATTATCATCAACATATTGCAGCATCGAATTAACCTTATCCACAATAAGTTTTTGCACTTGCGCAACGGTGGTGGTATTTCTCACGCCCGTAAGCTTATTTGTTGCATCCAAAACGCTCTGGCTCTGTGAGTCGATATTTGTTGTGGCTACGCTCTTTATGAACGATCCGTCCCCAGCATCGCTACTATCAGCCGGGTTCAACAATCGATTCATGGCTTGCTCGCTGAGCACGGCATTACCTCCAACTGCGGTAATGTTCTTCGTGTGCGAAAAATCAATGTCCTTTAACGACGTTGTGTTGTTGTCGTCATGCAAAAGAATGGGAGCGTGCTTCTTTCCAAAGTAGGGCGCCGCGGTAAGTGCATCCCAATATCCCCAGCTGGTTGCAACGCCAACAGTTTCCATATTGAACGCCGACTGCGCAAATGTTTTCAGGAATAGTTTGGAGGTATCGTAGTGCGTTTCCCCTGCTATACGCACAGCGTCAATACCATGGCTTTTCAGGATGTTCTCAACATCGGCACTTACAACTGCCGTGCCACCAATAATCGTTACTTTCTTAACGCCAATTTTTTTCATGCTAGCTATGGTGTTTTCATCAACAGAGCTGGTGTTGTAATCGGCTAAAAAGATAGGTTTCTTTTGCGCATACGCTAAGGTGCTTGCAGAAAGAGCATCCTGAAAGCCCCAGCTTGTAGCTAGGAATGCCTCATCGGAATGCCCAACCTTTTCTGCAACCTTATTTGCGGTATCACTTGCCATCTGGCCCGCAATGGTTGTAGCTTCGGCTCCTGCATCATGGATTTGCTTATAAATGCTGTTGAGGGGTTCAAAATTTTTACCCACCACAAACACGTGCTTTACTCCCAGGCGGCTTAATTCTTGTACGGTTTGATGGGGTAAATCCTCATAATTCGCTAATAGGATAGGACAGTTGTATTTGCCCGCTAAGCTGCTTGCCGAAAGAGCATCCCAGTAGCCTTCCTTGGTGGTGACAATTGCGTAATCGCATTTGTCGGGAAAAGCTGCTTGAACAAGGCTTTGCATAGTGTCTAGCAGAGTTTTGCCTGCTATGCGATGTATTTGTGCAGGTGTTTGTTGATCCGCTTGCTGGTCTGCTGGCTGTGTTGCTTTTTCGGATTGCGAAGATGCCTGTTGTTGCGTTTGCGATGTTGCTTGTTGTTCTGCGGCAAAAGCGCTCGGTGAGAACACAGCCGACGACGCCGAGCCCATAGCAATCGCGCACGCTGCAACAACACCAAAGCTTGCTCCTAGAATGCGAGGCGCGAAAACAGCATGCTTCTTGGACGGTTTCTTCATGTTCAACTCCTTATCGACGATGAGTACCAATGAACCATTACGAACCATTGTGACCATTGCGTGTTTCACATGAAACATTATGAGGTTTAGCGTCCATAAGTGGGCCGCACCAGCTACGATCCAGCCAAGAGGTCGCGTCAGGCAAGCCGCCGCGCTTACACCGCACGGTTCACGATTTGCCGCTTGTCACGTGGACGCCACCAGCACCAGTTACGTTCCATCAGCTACAAGCAGCTTGCCACCAGCACCAACGCCACGATTCCGCCACGCAATTCTGCCAATAATGATTCGCTTACATCTGTTCCTCACAATTATAAGACTAGAAAAATCATAGAGTAAGAGAGTAAGCCATGCAATTTGCCTAAACGCCAAAATCTCAACCAGTCAAACCAGCCCAGCTATAGGAAAAACAGCGCCGCCGCAGGCAACAAACAGCGCCGCCGCAGGCAACATAGTCAATACCAACCACTGCAACTCACAAAAAGCAAATTACAAGGGGCTTGATGTTTCAAAACGCAAATGTTCTTTAGGGTCAGGTTATTCAGGGTCAAGCTATTCAGGATCAGCTTTCAAAAATGCCAGCTCTTTTTTGTATTTTCGAACACGCGCAAAGTCTTTTTCTGTTGGATTAGGTATACGAGAAATATCCATATTGTGTTTAAGATCAGCCATTTTTACAGCACAAGCATTATTGTCGACTTTAACAGTTTCTAAATACTTTTTACGCGAAGGAAAGTTATCCTGTGTCATAATGCGTATAGAGTTCACAATGCGGTATGTAAACCCTAGTTTTTCGAGGTCTTTTAATGTTACGTGGGTATCCTCAACAATATCGTGCAAATAGCCGAC
>CAMPNZ010000002.1 GCA_946892075.1 uncultured Coriobacteriales bacterium | reverse complement strand
TCCACGAACCAACCGCTGGCCGCGACTAATCGCCTGCTAACCGCGAACTAATCGCCCGCTAATCGCCCACGTGTTTCTTAAACTCCTCCATCACATGGTCGTATGGCTGACCGCACAGCGCAAGCATCTGAAGCGCCAAAATGGCCGCGTTCTTGGCACCGTTAATGGCAACGCACGCCACAGGCACGCCCGTAGGCATTTGCACCATCGACAACAGCGAGTCAAGCCCGCCTAAATCGCTTGTTTTCATGGGAACAGTAATAACGGGAAGCGGCGTATACGCTGCTACGACGCCGCCTAAATGTGCCGCTTTACCTGCGGCTGCAATAATAACCTTCAAGCCGCGCTGCTTAGCGCTGCCCGCCCATTCGTGCACCTTGTTTGGATTGCGATGCGCGCTTGCGATAATAACTTCCACAGGAATTTCAAACGATCGTAGCATGTCAATACACGCTTGCATACAGGGCAAATCGGATTTCGAACCCATGATAACACCCACAAGCGCGTCTTTATCGCACTCAATGCTCGGCGCACTCAGCGCACTCGAAGCGCTTGTTGTTGATGCGGGACTTGCATAACCGCACGTCGAAGGCTGTTTTTCTTGTTGCATCCAGCTCACTTCCCTTAACGGAGACACCTTGCACGCGGACAGTATAAATGCATTGACAATGCGCTTTGTTCGGTATTAATGACACTTATACTTTATTTTACGCTGTTGTATGTACACTTACACTGTTCTTGCGCGTTTTACGGTATTCTAACGAATAAACGAGCAATGCGCGTTTCGGATACGTAAACTATACCACGTATAAGCGCAAATCGCTCGTCTTTTATGAATTGCATCAGGTTTTGCGCAGCACGTAGATACGGGCCAGGTGGCAGGTGGCGAACTCTATGGGGAACGGAAGGCGCGAGGTGCGGGAACGTGCGCAGGTTGGTGCGCGGGTTGCGACGCGGGTTGGGGCACGCGATGTGGCGGGGCGCGTCGAGAATCGGAGCCGTGCCGAGAAACGCTACAAGACTGATGCAGCTGATGAACTCTATAACTGTTAGACGCGCGTGCGGCGAACGGGGCGGCACAGGTGTGGACGGGCTGTAACGACGCCACGTGAGCGACAAACTATGCGCGCTTGGCGAACGCTATGCAAGCTGGTAGGCGCGTTGTAGCCCGATGAAGGCACGTTGTGGCCCGATGAACGCACACTGCGCGTTCTCGACGCACAGCGCGCAAGAAGCAATGGGTAATGCGCGCGCTACGCCATCTCTTGTGCGCACTGGAACCACACCAGCGTGCCCAGGATGTGCACGCGTTCTTCCTCGTCAGGCGTGAAAAGCGAGTCGGTATACGAACCGCTATCGGAATCGGGAGCAAGCACAATGGTGTTGGCGCCGCGGAAATATCGGCGCAGTTTAGGAGGGTTGCCGTCGATGCTCACCAACGCAACCGAGCCATTTTCAGGATGTTTCGTGGGGTCGACGAAGGCAAACGACGAACGCGGCAACACGCGATTCATGCTGTTATCAGGCACAACAACAAAATACCCGTGCGGGTGATTAACGCGAATAATCGTTGGAAGCGCAACATTGCTGGTAATGCCGTCCTGCGGATTCGTTACCGCAATAAAATTGTAGTTCATCAGCGGAGACACGCTACCATCGCCACCAACAACAGGCAGCGCAGGAGGCGCGGGCGCGGGTGTGTGCAGGCGCGCGTACAGACCCTCATCTTCCGAAATAAGATCTTTCATGGTAACGCCGTAATTGTGGCAAATGTCAGAAAGCGATGAGCACGATGGATGTACTTCGCGATTAAGCCAGCCGCTTACCGTTGTGAGCGTTACGTTAATCGAATCGGCAAATTGCTTCTGCGTAAGATCGTTATTGTGCAGAAGCACCCGTAAGTTTTTTGCAAAAGTTGTCATCTCAACCCGTCCTATAATTTCAGTTACAATAAAGATAATTGTAATAATACTCAAAGACGTTTGTGAGACCGTACCTTTGTATACTATTACACCCACCCGCGTTAGAATATAAATTAGAAGAAATTTTGTATAGTTAGTTTTTCTAATGCAAATCTCAACGTACAAACTGAATTTATAATATCTATGCAGGTCACCTATATTTACAATCTGTTTTTCTACAAGCTTGGTGGAGTGTGCGTCAAATTAAACACACAAATTTTTAAGTTAGTTTTAATCTTCCAAGCTCGCATCAAGAAACGCTTAATGCGGCTGATGGCGCACGGTGAAACAGTTTTTGGAGAACAAAATCGGGCACATTCGCGCGGGGGAACGGACCGCGCGGGGAGCGGGCGCGAAGGCGATGCGCGTGGGGAGCGGACGCGATGTGGATGGCGGTGCAAAACAGTACGCGCAACGGCGGCGAAACGTTACGCAAAATTGCACCAACGGGAACGGAAACGAGCGCGGCAACAACGTGAAGGAAAAGAAACCACGGCAACAACGCGAACGAAACGAAACCACGCGAACAAAACAACGACAACAACCGTGAAAATGCACAGAACAACAGCACTGAACTTGATAACGCCAGCAGAAAATGGCGCCTCCGGGCCGATTCGAACGGCCGACACCCGCTTTAGGAGAGCGGTGCTCTGTCCCCTGAGCTACGAAGGCGCAAAACATAGGTATTGTAACATAGCTTTACCGAAAGATTTCTACAAGTACCACGTGAACGGATTGCACGACACACCAACACCAGCTGCGATGCGCGTATGCGGCACACAAGAAGTCACGTGTTGGTCCTCGTAGGCGAACCACGGAACACGCTTCACCAGCGCGAATGGCAACAACGGCAACAACGGCATCAGACCTGCCGCCAGCCGCTCCGTCACGTTCCCCGCTCGCACCAGCACCGTCACCAGCACCGTCACCAGCGCCTGCGCCAACACCAGCCCGCACGCGCATACGGCGTCACACGTTCCCGCAAGCGCCCTTACGCGTTGCGCGTTGTGCGGCTTTGGCTCGTCGACGTCGACGTCGATGGCCGCGAACCGGCAACTTTCTTAAAGCTTACCGACACCGACACGTCCTGCGTAACGTTCGATACTAGGAAGCTGCCTTCCGTTTCATCGCTCACGCGGAAACTTTTGCCCGAGCGCGTATCAACAGCCTTATCAAGCACGTAGCCCGATTTCGCTTCATAATAAATAGTAACCGAATCGCCCTCGCTGACCTGCGAACTTGACGCCCACACGCGTCCGCCCGAGCTAACGTTAAGCGACACTTTGTGCTTGTTCACGCCGGCAATCACGGTCACAAGAACGCTAGCCTGCTCACGCGCCTGAGCTCCCGCCGCGGGCGTTTGCTTTACCACGCTTCCCAGCTTGCCTTTCGACGAGTTGATTTTCTCAACTTCAACACTAAATCCGGCATTTTCAAGCGTCACACGCGCTTCAGCCTCGGTCATTCCCACCACATTCGGAACACTCGAGCGCTTAATTCCCGCCGACGGCATAAGCGTAACCGTTGCGCCTTTCTCCACAGGAGTACCAGCCTTAGGGTCTTGACCTGCAACTTTGCCTTTCGGAATGGTTTCGCTGAACGCGCTATCGCCCACAGCTACCTGCAGTCCAAGGTCGTGCAGCGCCTTTTTCGCGTCGTTAAGCGACATGTTCTCCAAATTAGGAACAACAATTTGGTTTTTGCCTTGCGCAACCACCAAACTCACCTTGCTTTTGCGCGCAACTTTCGCTCCCGCTTTTGGATTCTGGTCAAGAACCGTGCCTTCATCTGCGCCTTCTTCAACGCGATACTGAATGGTACCAACCACAAGGCCGGCATCCTCTATCTGTTTCATGGCATCGGGCAGCAGTGTTTTTGTTACATTCGGAACGTCAACATTGCCCGACTGCGGCGCCAAATGCATGAACGCGAACACTGCAGCGGCAATCACCAGCAAAGCCACGATAATTCCAGCCACCACAGCAAGCGTTTTGCTTTTTTGCGGCACTGTTTGGTAACTGTCATAGCGACGCGGCTGCGACGAAGGATGCGCCGACGATGCGCCCGCAAGCGCCGGCATAACCGCCGTATGACCTGCGGTTCCACCACGTTGCTGCGCATACCCCGAAGGGATGGAGCCAATAACTTCCGTTTTGGTATTCGCCATGGCCGTGCTGCTTATAGGCTTACCAGCCAAATAATCGTTCAGCGCACGACGCATATCAAGCGCAGTCGCAAAACGCTCTTCAGGCTTTTTCGCCATAGCTTTTAGGATAATTGCTTCAAGATCGGGCGATATTTCCGGATTAACCACACGAGGCGGCTGCGGATTTTCCTGCACTTGCTTCATAGCAACGCTTACTGAATCGGGTCCATCAAATGGCAATTTACCTGTTGCCGATTCATATAGCACAACGCCCAGCGAGTAAATATCACTCGCAGGTGTTAATTCTTTTCCTTGAGCCTGTTCAGGAGAAATATAGTGCGCTGTTCCTAAAACAGCTGAGGTTTTTGCAAGTGTTGAATTTTTTGCACGCGCAATACCAAAATCCATCACTTTTACATTACCATCAGGCTGAATCATGATGTTTTGTGGCTTAATATCGCGATGAATAATATCCATGCCATGAGCTACTGAAAGCGCTTGACACACTTGTGATCCTATTTCGGCCACTTTACGCTGGTTGATGGCACCTCGCTGATTGATTGCATTTTTGAGATCGGTTCCTCGCACAAATTCCATCACCATGAAATTTGTTTCGCCATCTTGACCCCAGTCGTACACATTTACAATGTAAGGGCTTTGTAAGTTTGCAGCAGCAGCAGCTTCCTGACGAAAGCGCGCTGTAAACGTTGGGTCGTTGGCATACTGAGGCAACATTACCTTTACGGCAACGCTGCGCCCCAAAACGCTATCTTGAGCACGGTATACTTCTGCCATACCACCAAGCCCGATGCGCTCAGTTATTCGATAGCGATTGCTTAATAACCGACCTGTCATCGATCCAGTCACAGAGTGCTCCTTTGCCCACGTTCCATTAAATGTAATATAGCATAACTCATTTAATCAAGTCCTTTACTAACAAGTGCACTTTTTAATACATTTTGAGCTTTTGCAGCCGCCGTTACCGTACCGTTTGAACGCTCGAGAATAAGCGCAATTGCCACGCGCGGATTATCAGCTGGCGCAAACCCCACAAACCACGTATTTTCATCCTGTTTGCTTGTTTGCGCTGTTCCTGTTTTACCCGCAACTTTAATATTTGCGATACGCGCAGCACGACCAGTACCTTCTTCAACAACACTTAACATAGCAGTAAGGCAATCGTGCGCTGTTTGAGGCGACATAGCCTGCATAAACATTTTAGGAGTAGCGGAATAGCTTTTCTCACCATCAGCATTATATATCGATTTTACAAGGTAAGGCTTGATAAGCTTCCCCTCGTTTGCAACAGCGCACGCAACCATACCCATTTGCAGAACTGTTGCTTGCGGCCCAATCACATCGTGATTACCAACAGGCTGACCTGCACCGGCCCACGCAGTTTCCCAAAGTGTCATATCGGCTGGGTTTGCCATCAGCGACTTAGCCGTTGGAACGTCAAAGGCAGGCTGTGTATCAAACCCAAAACGATGCGCTCCATCAACCAGCTTTTGAGCTCCTAGCTGAACCGCTACCTGTCCAAACACCGTATTCGACGAGTACGCAAACGCTTTTTGCAAGGTAATTGAACCAAGGTCGTGCTTACCTTCACTCGAAACTTTCCCGCCACCAATTTCAATAGTTCCAGGAGAATTGTAGCGTGTTGAAAGCTGTGCTGTTTGCTGTTCAAGCGCCGTAGCTAAGATCACAATCTTAAACGTTGACCCAGGAGCATACCGAACTTGGGTGGCGCGGTTAAGTAGCTTTGAGTTCTCAGTATGGGTGTTCAAGCTATCTTTCAGCACCTGCTCGAACTGCGAAGCCTTGTAGCTCGGAGAAGACGCCATTGCAAGCACAGCACCCGTTTTTGGATCAAGTACAACGCACGCGCCGTTAAAGCCCAAAAGCGCATTTTGCGCGGCGTGCTGAATGCTTGACACGATGCTAAGCTCGACGCTATTGCCAACACGTTTTCCTCCGGCCTGCATTTTAAGAACGTCAATCCACGACGCCTTTCCTTTCGCGCCTGATAAAACGCTGTTTTGCGACGCCTCGATGCCGCTGGTTCCGTACTTGTTCGAGTAATATCCTACCACGTGGGTAGCCAAATCACCTTCGGGATATTTACGCTGGTAGGAGCCATCTTCTTGAAGAACGCTTTGCGCCAGCACCACATTATCGGCCGTGGTGATGGTGCCGCGCTGCACGTGCGATTCGCGCAAGATGGTGTGATTGTTGCTTGGCATGGTTTGATACGTTTCGGCGCTCACCACCATAATGCGCACCAAATTGCCTACAAGCAGGCAAAACAAGAACGAGAACCACACTACGCTGTGCGTCAAACGCTTCCCCAGCGCAACGCGTCCAAGAACGCTGTTCGAGCTGATGGTGGTAGTTGCGTTGCGCATTTCCTGACCAACACCAGTGCCTTCATCGCCCGCTTTCAGCAGGAAGCCTACCGCCATAAAACTTGCCAGCAGCGACGATCCGCCCTGGCTGATGAAGGGAAGCGTAAGACCCGTTAGTGGAATAAGCCCTGTTACGCCGCCCACAATGATGAAGGTTTGCAGCACAATAAGCGTTGTAAGGCCCACGCACACAAACGACGTGAAGTCGGTTTTGGCGCGCGCTGCACTTGCGTAGCCGCGAATTGCGAAGCACAAATACAGCATAAGCACGCCGCTTGCACGCAATAAGCCCATTTCTTCGGCGATGGAAGCGAAAATGAAGTCGCTTTCAACAACCGGAATTTTATACGCAAGCCCACGGCCAATGCCCTGCCCAAAAATGTCGCCATCAGCTATCGAATAAATGGCCTGCACCATTTGATACCCCGTGCCCTGCGCGTCAGCAAAAGGATTTATCCAGTTCGCAACACGAATTTGCACGTGCGTGAAAATGCTCCACGCCGCCACAAAACCAAGTGCCAGCAGCAATGTTCCCAACACAAGGTAGGTTTTTTTGCCGGTTGCGGTGTACAGCATTGCCAAAAACACGAAGAAGAACACCATAGCGCTTCCGAGGTCTTTTTCGAAAACGGCAATGCACAGCGCAACGCCCCACATCAAAACCACCGGCAACAAGGCGCGCGGATCGGGTAAATGAAGCGGCCCGATGCGCCACGAGAAAATGGAAAGCATTTCGCGATTGGTCGACAAATAGCCAGCCGCAAACAGCACGATGGCTATTTTCGCCAGCTCACCTGGCTGAAACGAAAACGGCCCCAGGCTAAGCCAAATGCGGCTACCGTAAATTTCTTTCCCGATGCCAGGAATAAGCGGGCTAAGTAGCAATACAAGGCCAAGCACGATAAAGGTGTATTTGTAGTGCGACAAGTTCTCAAATTTTTTGATGCCGCACAAAATTGCAATCATGAACGCAACGCCCAAAAACAGCCAAATTACTTGGTTAAATGCCAGTTTTGGCGCAAGGCGCGTAACGAAACAAATGCCAATGCCCGCTAGTACAAACACGATAGGCAGAATCGCCGGATCGGCGTTTGGCGCCTTAAAGCGTATCACGATGTGCGAGATAATAAAGGCAACGAACAGCGCTAAAGGCACCGCCAGCGAGGTAAGTTTTACGTCGTTGGTGCTGTTAAGAGCAAGCATCGCGAACAGTAAAATAACCAGCGGAGCGCCTAAGATAAGCAAAGCTAGTTCAAGATTTCTGCGCTTCACTGAGCCTCCTCATGTTTACGCTGGTCAAGGTCGCGTTGGTAGGCATCAACGCGTTCGTGAGCAACATCCACATTGTCAACCCTCATACCGCTGCGAATACGCTCGGCCGCTGCCGCAGGTAAATCGTCAATTTTGAGGCTTGTCGTTTCAATAAGCTTGTTGTGAGAAACGCCCAACACGCTTCCGGGAACGCCTTCGTAAATGGCAACATAGTCGCCATCACTTGCCAGGTACGCTGTGGTGTGCAAATACTGGTCAAGCGCCGCAAAACCTCCCACAATCGAACCAATGACCAGCAAAAACAGCAAAGTCACCATAATTTTCGTTTTGCGGGCAGCGCGTCGCGTCCGCTTCGTGCGCCCTTCTTGAATGTCCACCACAATGGCGGTAATGTTGTCGAATCCGCCCTTTTCATTGGCAGCATTTACCAGTGCACGCGCGCAACGCTGCGGATTGTGTTCGCGAAGAAGCAGCGCTTCTATCTCGTCATCAAGCAGCATCGTGGTAAGACCATCCGAGCACAACAACAATCGATCGCCCGGCTGCACCGTCATTTCGAACAAATCGGGCTTCATGTGCGGATCGTTACCAAGCGCACGCGTAATCAGCGAGCGTTTGGGGTGAAGGCGCGCCAGCTCGGGAGTTATCTGACCTGCTTCAATCATATCGGCAATGTAGGAATGGTCGCGCGTAATTTGCGCAAGGCGCCCGTCGCTTAACAGGTACGCGCGCGAATCGCCCACGTGGGCAATGACAAGCTTATTGTTCTCGATAACAGCGCTGGTGCAGGTTGTGCCCATGCCGGCGCGCCCCACACGACGTGCGGCGGCGTCAATAATGGCATGGTTTGCGGCTTCAACCGCTTTCCCCAGCTCTTGGGCGTTCGCTTGCGTTGGCGCGCACTTGGCAAGCGTGCTTACGGCAATCTCCGACGCCACTTCGCCAGCAGCATGACCTCCCATGCCATCGGCCACGGCGAACAAAGGCGGCGCCACCACCAGCGAATCTTCGTTATGATCGCGAACGCAACCGCGGTCGGTACGCGAGCCAAACTGCACGTTTGCAATGCTTCGCAACACGGCAAGATGGCGCGACATATTCCTTGATGACCTCATGCTTGCTGCCTTACGCGTATCGACACATCGCCAACACTTACCAAATCGCCGGAACGCAAGGCGCACGGTGCCGAGATGTTTTTCCCGTTGACAGCGGTACCGTTTGTTGAGCCTAAATCTTCAATGAACAAATTTTGCCCCATGAGCGTAAATTTAGCGTGACGTGCGGAAACGTAACCAGCCGCTATCACGATGTCGGCGTTCGGGCTGCGCCCCACAATAACGGGTCCGCGCACGGCAATGGACACGCCGCGCAATTCTTTGGGGCCCTTTTCAACGGAAAGCGTCCAGCTACGCTGCGATTTACGCTGCCCGCTAACCAGGCCAACACCTGTTTTCATAATAGCGAACAGGAATAAAAACAACAGCACGACGAACAACAAACGCCCTGCTAACAGTGCAACATCAATCATTCTGTAATCCTTTGTGCGCCTTGGTGGCTGTAAGCGCCGCTTGACCAGCGGGCGCCGTTTGACCGTTGTGCGCGCGTTTGACGGAACGCTTCATTATACCGCGTCTGCATTAACAAAGTGTGAAGCGAAAATCGGTTTTGCCAATAGTAAACACATCACCATCATGAAGCGGTGCCGTTGACACCGCCTGGCCATTCAGCTGCACTCCATTGGTGGATCCCAAATCGCCCAGTGTCCAATATCCCTGCGGTGAACAAATCAGTTCGGCATGCTTGCGCGATGCCGCAACATCTTGCACAACGATGTCGTTATCGGTGCCGCGCCCCAGCGTAATGTGGGTGTTTGCCAAGTCGTACACGCGCCGATACGTAATGTTCGTCACGCGCGCGCGAATGGGAACGCGCTGTATATCGCTTGCTTCTCCGCCAACCAGCGAAAGCGTATAACCCGCAGATTGCGCCTGTTCAGAGGCCGGGGCCTGTTCAGCCTCGCGAGCAGCCTTCACCGCACGGTCGCGCTGGTCTTGTTCCGCCTTTGAGCGATAATCCTCAAAGTCGCGGCTGTCAAAGGTATATTGGCCATAATTGATAGAGTAATCAATTTCGTCTTCGGGAACATACGGAAGCGGCGGCTTTTTCGGCGTAGACGCCGCACGGTCAACAGGAGCTGCGGCAATGCCGTAACGCACCAGTTCTTCCTCGCGCAGCTGCGCAACAATAGGCGCTGCAACCGTTTCGGCAATAACGCTCATGTGGCCGCATTTTAGCTTCTCATCAGGAATGAAGCGAACCAGCGGATCGCCATCCAGCATCATCCCGAACTCAGCCGCCTTGGCGCTTAAATACGTTTCAGTTTCCCCCGCTAATGTTGGATAATAGCCCGTTAAGCGCTTGTCGTCGTCGGCGTTTACCAGCACGGTATACAGCGTTGGAGCGTATTGCTTGCCTGCGCCCACCATCGCGCCGCGACGCATTGCCTTCTCGCATTTTTTCGCAATTTGAACAGGAGAAAGAGGCGCGTCGAACAACTTGTTGGCGGCGCCTTCAAAGGCATCTTCCATCGTATTTTCAAAGCGTGAGAACAAGCCCATGGTAGTCTCCTTTTCTGTCTGCAACTTTACCAGCAACTCGGTCGGCACATTATCGGTATCGTTTGTTTAATGTGCGCAAAGCGGGGTACATGCTCAAATTTACGCACAAGCGCTTAGTTTGTTAAGCTTATTATATATGTTCACGTGCAAAGTGAGTACCGCGTGTACACTAATATGAATATTGCTTGGAGGAAAGCGCCAAGCACAAGATACGCAAGCACGCACACAGGCACAACGGTGCAGCAACGTACAAATGTTTCACGTGAAACATTGCGGCCGCGCGCATGCGAGAAAACACTTCTTACTAGGGTTTAAGCGCGGTAAACGGCACAATGAAAATTCCAGTTTCTTTATCGTGCATTACTGCCTGCAAGTAGCCCACAATAACGCACATTGCTTTTGGTTTTCTTTGAGCGTAGCGGGAAAACTTAGAAAGGCTGCAAATAGCATCATCAATGCCGCCATCAGTTAACTTAATTTCAACAGCGATATAGCTTCCATCCTTAAACTCGACAATTGCATCTACTTCATCGCCTGATGCATTATCGCGGAAATGATAAAGATGCGCACCATAATAGTCAGCATATATGCGTAAGTCGCGTTCTACCAATGCCTCAAACAGCAAACCAAATGTTTCATGGTCGTGCATAAGCTTGTGCGCATTTAAACCAAGACTGGCGCAACAAAGCGATGGGTCAACCAGATGGCGTTTTGCTGATTTACCTACACGTGCTGACGATCGGTAATTCATACTGAACGCTTCCTGATTGGCTGTAAGATACAAGCTATCAAGAACACCCAAATAGTCGGCAATGGTAGCACGGCTTTCAATAAACTCTGTGCCATTTTCATATTCTTTAATATCGCTCATTAACGTTTTGTTACTCACAACCGTCGATTCATTTCTTGACAGCGAACGCATAAGCATGCGCATTTTGCTTGGGTTGCGTTTTTTGTGCTGTCCTTCGTGCATATCCTTTGTTATGAGTGCTTCCAAATAACTTTCAGAAATAACACCAGCGTCTTCATCTGGGGTGCCTATATTTGCTGGCCACCCTCCACGAACAACCAGACGAGCGAGCGTATTAAGATCAGTTTGCCCTACATAGCCCGTGTCAACGCGCGCGTTTGCCATCTGCAACAACGATACTGCACCCGTTGAATCACCCGATTCATAAAGGCTCATGGGGTTCATCCGTAACGTAACAATTCTCCCTGTTCCAGAGTGAAAAACCGCATGTTCATTCTCATGTATCTGTAAAGCGGTTGATCCTGTTAAAATAAACTTACCTTTTTCACTATCAACATCACACTCATGACGCACGGCATCCCATATTTCTGGCACAATCTGCCATTCGTCAATAAGCTGAGGGCTGTGATGGGTAAATATATACTGTGGATTAGTCATTGCAAGGTCGCGCGCACTTCGTTGTGTCATGTACGTAACGCTTTGTGCATGCTGCAAACCGCTCCATGTTTTCCCACACCATTTTGGTCCTTCAATAGAAATTGCTCCAAAAATTCGCAGATATTTCTGTATTTTTTCGTCAATCAAGCGCGGGCGATATTCTTGTTTTTGCAAGTTCATAATAGTACCTCCAAAAAAAGTCTACTCAATAAATGAGCAGTTTTCAAGAGTTTTGCTGTGCAGTTTTCAAGAGTTTTACTGTGCAGTTTTCAAGAGTTTTGCTGTGCAGTTTTCAATATAAGGCGATGAACAGCGTGTGGTGCAGCTCAGAAACGCAGCAGTTAAGCCAAACACTTACCAACAACACTTACCGACTTATCAATAAATCCTGTAATTGAAAATGTAAACACGCGTGCTGCTTTCACGTACCCCTAAAACGCTACAATACGATACACTAATACCAACAGCGCAA
Source organism: uncultured Coriobacteriales bacterium (assembly GCA_946892075.1). Classification (GTDB taxonomy): domain Bacteria; phylum Actinomycetota; class Coriobacteriia; order Coriobacteriales; family Eggerthellaceae; genus Berryella. The sequence continues at coordinate 43,407 of CAMPNZ010000002.1, read as the reverse complement.
ACGGGAACGTGGATAAGGGGCGCGCCTGGCGTAATGCGCACAGATCCTCATACAACAGCACGGGAGAGCTTATGGAATCATTCGACAAATCGGCTGATAGTAAAACTGAAATCGAGTCGTACCACGCGTGCGTCGTGAAGCGCGACGGCACCTATCAGCAAAAAGACGAGCATCTTCAAGCTGAACACACGCTGGATGTATATATTGACGGACAGCTAAGCATGCGCATGGTCTGTTCGCCATCGCATTTGGTGGAGTTAGTTTCAGGACGCCTGCTTACGGAGGGTATTGTTGCCGACGCAAGCGACATCGAATTTGTGTACCTGTGTGAATACGGAACAGTAGCGCGCGTGTTGCTGAAAAAGAAAATCGCACTTGAGCACACGGATGTTGACACCGTTCCAAGCTGCTGTACCGGCAACAAAATATTTGCCGCTATCGAACAGCTGGGCAGAACGTATCAACCTGTCACACCACGAACATGGCAGCCGAGCTGGATTTTCTCGGTTGCTGATACCTTTGCCGCCGACACACCCATGCACAAAAAAACCTTCGGGGCGCACAGCTGCTATTTGGTGAAAGACGATCGAATCCTGTACGTGTGCGAAGACCTCAGCAGGCATAACGCGTTCGACAAAGTAGTGGGCTGTGCGATGCGCGACGGCGTGAATGTAAAAGAATGCTTCATTTATACAAGCGGACGCGTGCCTATTGACATGGCGTCGAAGGCTATTCGAGCGGGAATTCCGCTGCTTATGTCGAAAGCCGTACCAACCGATCTTACTGTTGAGCTGGCGAAACGCTACAAGCTTACCCTGCTGTGTGCAGCGCATCCCGACTCGTTTACCGTCTATAACGATCCGCTTCATATTATTGAACACTAGCGTAATACCACTTCACGCCAGGTCACGTGCGCGGCGCAACCAGTGCTTCGGCGATGTCCGTTCTTGCTGCTGCTCGCGTAACCGTTCTTGCCGCTGCTCGCGTAACCGTTCCCATGTTCCCATGCTCCCATGCTCCCATGCCAGCGCCAGTTCACGCGCACACAAGAAGCCATTTCTTACGCGTGTTCCTGCAAATAATCCAGCGCCCACAAAGCGGCCACCATCGAGCCGCCCACCAGCGCGCTTTCGTCAACGGTGTAAAAGCAGCTGTGCTGAGGGTAGTTCGCGCCAAGTTCCTCGTTACGCGCGCCGATGAACGCGAAAACGCCTGGTACATGCTCTAGATAGTAAGCGAAATCCTCTCCCGAAAGCGTGCCGCGATAATCGGACACAGCCGCATCGCCCAACAGGGTACGCACCGCACGTTCGCAGCGTTGCGCCTCCTCAGGCGTGTTTGACAAGCCGGGATTTCCCTCTTCATAGGTAAAACGCGCCGTCGCGCCAAAACTATCCGCAATGTCGGTAGCAATGCGCTTCAAGCGCTTGGGAACCTCGGTGCGCAACTGCTTCGACCACGTACGAATTGTGCCTGTTAGATACGCCGATCCAGCCATAATATTGCGCGCAGTGCCCGAATGAAATTCGCCAACAGTCACAACCACCGGCTCGAAGGGCGACACGTCGCGGCTGACCAGCACTTGCAGCCCCGTTACCATTTCAGCACCAACAACCAGCGCGTCAACGCCCTTGTGCGGCATCGACCCGTGCGCGCTAACGCCTTCAATATCAATGCGGAACCAATCGGTGTGAGCCATGCGCTGGCCTGGGGCGCAGGAAATAGTTCCCGCTTGAACTTCGCTCCAAATGTGAGCGCCGTAAATAGCCGACACGCCTTCAAGCGCGCCTGCGTCAATCATCATCTGCGCACCGTCGGAAATTTCTTCCGCCGGCTGAAAAATTACGCGAATTTCGCCTTTAATAGTGCTTTGACAAGCCTTAAGAATGTGAAGCGCGCCCAGCATCATCGCAATATGGCAGTCGTGCCCGCACGCGTGCATAACGCCCTTATTTTGCGACACGTAGCTAACGTCGTTTTTTTCTTCAACGGGAAGCGCGTCGATGTCTGCGCGCAAAGCAATGCGCGTGCATGGTACTCCTGAACTGGTATAAGAACCCGGCGCACCGCCGCGAATAGTTGCAATAATGCCCGTGTTCGCAACACGCTTGTGTTCAAAACCAAGGGCGTCAAGCTCGCGTTCAATGTGTTCGCAGGTTGAAAATTCATGCAAACTAAGCTCGGGATGCGCGTGATAATAACGGCGCCATTCGATAATTTGATGCTCCAGCGACGCTCCCAGCGTGCGCACTTTTTGAGCATAGTCAAACGTCATAATAACCCCTTATGATAAGGCTAAACTGTTGAAAATGCGCGCGTGAAATTCGGCAAGAAAGAAAAATGGTGCCAACGGGCAGACTCGAACTGCCGACCTACGCATTACGAGTGCGTTGCTCTACCATCTGAGCCACGTTGGCACGAAACACCTGCGTAATGCCACAAAATGAAAACCAAGCGAAAGTGGCGTTCGAAAAGCATCACGCGTGCGAACAACTAGTATATAGAATGCTGGTGCTTGTAGCAAGTATTTCTGAAAAACAAGCATATTCTCGTGAACTTTTCGTGTATGCGCGCGTAACGCCACGCGCCTGAACTACGCGCTCTGTTCAGCACAATTAAATTTTGTTATATCAACTTGTATTTTGTCGATGCGCAGTTTGTCCATCGACAGCACGCGAAAACGCACACAAATTGCTTGCTCATCAGCGCTTACCGATGCATCCGCCTGCGTGTTTGGCGCAGGCGTATCACGTCGCTCGCCCGGGGTTGCGCCCCCTTTCGCAAGCAGACGTTCCGCCGCCACAAAATCAGGCTCGCTCAACAAGCAGGTAAATTTCTGTTCGCCCTGCTCAAACGTGCGCGTAAGGTACACTACATCGCCCTCTTGGGGAATACGATCGAACAGCACAAACAGCAATCCACCTGCGGTTTCACACTTCGAAGCGGCAGGCGGCGTGAACCCCATCAGCTCGCAGGTCTCGTCAATAGGACGCAAGCCATCAATGACCACCGATCCATCTTGCAGGCGGTGCATCTCGCCGTCGTCGTTGTGACGGTATTCGTCCTGCATACGCCCCACAATTTGCTCCATAATATCCGACATCGTAACAATACCCGACGTGCCGCCGTGTTCGTCCACCACAACCACAATTTTGCTACTGTGCTGCTGAAGTTGCTGCAACAGCGTTGCAACGCTTACGCTTTCTGGAACGGCATCGATGCTGCGCAGGCGCATCTGGCTCAGTGGCGTTCCCGGTGGTGCTGTGAACAGGTCTTTTACATGAATAAAGCCCGTAATGTGATCTTTATCGCCCTTGCACACCGGATAGCGCGTGAACTTGTAATTACGCGCAAGCCGCATGTTTTCTTCCAAAGAATCGTCCAAGTCCAAACAAATGATGTCGGTGCGCGGCGTCATAATTGCCTCGGCATCTTTGTCGGTAATGTCAAACACGTTATCAACAAGCGCATTACGCTCGGCATCTATCAGGCCGTTTTCCGTAGACTCGTCTATCAGCAGCTTAATTTCTTCATCGGTATACACTTCGTGCTCGGTGGCCTGCGCGTGGCCACTTAGCCGCAGCACCAGCGTGGTAATACCGTTGAAAAGCGCCATAATAGGATAGGTGACCAGGTAAAACACGCGCAACACCGGCGCGGTGAACAAAGCGTAGCGCTCGGTTGAGAAAATGGCGAACGATTTAGGAATCAGCTCGCCAGCTACAACGTGCAAGGTGGTCATGATGGCATAGCCCACGCCAACCGCAACGGGCGGGACCAGCACTTGCGGCATTCCTACCAGGTGAAACAATGGAGAAATCAGCTCCGCGAACGCGGGCTCGCCCAGCCAACCAAGCGCAAGAGAAGCAAGGGTAATGCCAAGCTGGCACGCCGAAAGGTAGTCGTTCACGTTTTCGATAACGCGGCGTGTGGCCTGGGCTCCGCGCTTGCGTTCTTGACACGCAATTTCAATCTGCGAGGGGCGAACGCGCACCATCGCGAACTCTGCTACCACGAAAAAAGCGTTCATGAGCAGGAAAAACACAACTAATAGCAAACTAACAACAAGCGGCATAATCGCATAAACTCCTCTAGCAGCTGTTAGTTAAACATCAAATGCATAACTTCGTTGCGTGTCGATAAATTCATTTTGAACGAACCGCGCACAGCGCTGGTGGTGGTTTTTGAGGAAGGCTTTTTCACGCCGCGCATGCTCATGCACATGTGCTCGGCTTCGATAACCACCATCACGCCTTGCGGTTTTAACTCTTTGACCAGCGTATCGGCAATTTGCGACGTCAAACGCTCTTGCACTTGCGGGCGATGCGCAAGCGCCTCCACCAAACGCGCCAACTTTGACAAGCCGCAAATGCGCCCCTCAACAGAGGGAATGTAGGCAAGATGCGCGTGGCCAAAAAAGGGCGCCAAGTGATGTTCGCACATCGAATAAAACGAAATATCCTTCACAAGCACCATCTCTTGATGATGTTCGTCGAAAAGCGTCGTGAAAAACTCATGCGGGTTGGTGTGCATGCCAGAAAACACTTCCTGATACATACGAGCCACGCGAGCAGGCGTTTCACGAAGCCCCTCGCGCTCGGGGTTTTCGCCGATGCCCTCAAGAATAAGGCGAACGCCCTGTTGAACCTTGTCGAAATCGAAAGGCGGAACCGACGACGCGGGCACAGAAGCGGGCGCGGGAACGAGTGTTTCTTCAGATTCTTTTGTACGGTTCAGCATATTAGTGCACCTCAAGCGTAAGCCCTACCGGGCAATGATCCGAGCCATAAATGTCATTATAAATATACGCGTCCGCGACGGCATTTTGCAGCGACGCGCTGGTCAGAAAGTAGTCAATGCGCCACCCCGTGTTGTTTTTGCGCGCGTTGCCGCGATAGCTCCACCACGAATACGCGCCCGCAAGCGAAGGATACTTAAGGCGAAACGTGTCAACAAACCCTGCGTCAAGCAAGGTGGTAAACGACGAGCGTTCCTCATCGGAAAAGCCTGCATTTCCCCTGTTCGCAGTGGGGTTTTTAAGGTCAATTTCATTGTGGGCAACGTTAAAATCGCCGCACATAACAACGGGCTTTGCGCTGGTAGGCTGCCCACCATCTGGCGTTATGCCCTGCTCCAGATTTTTGCAAAATGTACGAAACGCCGCATCCCACGCCAAGCGATGATCGATGCGTGCCAAACCGTCTTGCGCGTTGGGCGTATACACGCACACAAACCAAAACGCATCGAACTCAAGTGCAACAATGCGCCCCTCCAAATCAAGCTCGGGAACGCCCAGCTTGTGAATTTCCTGCAAAGGCTTGTGCTTGCTAAACACCGCTGTGCCGGAGTAGCCCTTCTTTTCGGCATAGCTCCAATAGCTGGTATATTGCGGAAATTCAAGGTCTATTTGCCCAGCTTGAAGCTTTGTTTCCTGCAAAGCAAACACATCGGCGTCGATGCTTTCAAACACGTCAGCGAAACCCTTCTTAACAATTGCGCGCAATCCATTAACGTTCCACGAAACAAGCTTCATGCAAGTCCTTTCTTCACGAAAACACCCCCAACACGCAGCGCCTTTTGCCAGGTCGTTGCGCGTGGTGCAAGGTTTTTAGCCCCTTGCCGCCGCGGCGTGCAAAACAGGCGACCACGGTTCATAGTGTAACACGGAATGCGTTCAATACATAAACCAGCTGTAACAGGTGACATAAGTGTATACATGGCACGTTTTGGGGAGGAGCGGTGAGTGTTGGGTGAGTTTTTGTTTTGGGTGAGTTTTGGGTGAGTTTTTGTTTTAGGTGAGTTTTGGGGCGGTGTATTGAATGTTAGCAAGTTTGGAGCACGTTTTTGGCACGTTTTGGCACGTTTTTGGGGAAGTATGGTTAATTGCACCGTAAAACCCCAGGTAGTAAGCTATTTATGATAGGGAGCGCCCGCCATAATGCGATGCGCTCGATACAGCTGCTCAAGCACAACCACACGCGCCAAATTATGCGGAAGCGTTATGCGCCCCAGCGAAATTCGCGCGTCAACGGCCTGTTTCACCTGCTCATTTACGCCGTATGAACCGCCCACCACAAACGCAAAATGGCTGCGCCCTTGCACTTGCTGGGCAGAAATAAGCGCCGCAATATCTTCGCTTGACGCCAGCTTTCCCTGCACGTCAAACAGCACACGATAAGCGTTATCAGGCATAACACCTAAAATGCTCTCGCTTTCTTTTTGAATGGCACACGCAACGCCGCCTGCGCGCGTGGGGTCGATATCGGGAAGCTCGCGAACAGCAATTTTTGCAAGCGCTGAAAGACGTTTGATGTACTCGGCGCACGCATCGCGCCAATAGCGCTCCTTCAATTTACCTACCACAATAAGCGTAATCTGCATGTCTACCTCGTGTTTTGTGAGTTTTAGTCATTATACCATGCACGAGGGCGCGCGTAACCAGACGCATACTAAATGCGCAAGCGCATGTCAGAGGCTTTAGATTGTTTTATGTAACAAAATGATAACGAGAATATTGCGAACAAGTAAATAATTGTGCACTAGATAGTTTTACGCTGTTATTTATGCGAAAGTAGACATGCAAACAAGTTCCATTTCCGACCTTGTACGCACGGTCTTTCATACGACCAACTTACGTGGGTTTCCCCTTATTTTCCCACGTGAACGAGTGCAAACTCGATAACCCTTAACACCGCGAAGGCTCCCCTACCTCCGCGGTGTTTTTGTTTGCAGCCAGCTACACTCAAACTGGCTGCACCTTTGGCGCACACGCGTATGCTGCGTCCCTTCCTTTACGCGCAAGCATCTGCGCCACATCTTCCACTACGCGCAAACGCGCGCGGGACCTTCCTCTATGCTCTACGCGCGAGCATGCGCGCGGGCGTTAATTTCTTCACCTGTCTTATAATCAACCCAACCATCAGGCATAATGTCATATGCCTCGGTGTGACACTGCGTGCAGTACATCACCGACGCGCGGTGCGACTTGTGGCAGCTTGAGCAGGCAATATCCCCGTGACGCGTGGAGTGCGGGTTAACTGGTAAGTCTTTGGTTGCACGTTCCAAATCGGCACGCGTATTCACCGGAGCGCTTTTTGCAATGTGACAACCCGAATTTAAGCAGAACTGATCGCCCGTGTTCGCAGGATTACCTGCGTTTGAACGTAATTGTTCAACGCCTACTTCATGCAGCGGGAAATAATAGTCGCCCGTCAGCGTTTCGCGCACTTCGCCCAGCTGCTGAGGCAGCGTTGGAATGTGGCACGACAGACAGCTTTTTCCCACCTGGTTGTGAACAGGGCCAAGCATGGCTGAAACGTTCGACACGGCATTACCCCACTTGTCAACACCGGGTTTGCCCAGTTCCTGCACGAATGTTTCGGAATAGGTGCTCATCGAGTTGTGGCACATAGTTCCGCAAAAGCCGGGAGTTTCATGCCAGTGCCAAAATGCAATTCCCACAATTGCAACAATCGCAATGCACGTAGCTGCAATAACGCCCTTTTTGCGAATGCGACGGGGCTTAGTGGCGCTTGCGGCGCTTTCGTTCTGCACATTCTGCACGTCTTGTACGTTTTTCGTGTTCTCAGTATTCGTCATCGTATCCCCCTTACGCCAAAACCTTGTTTTGAGCAGCGTATTCTCCAGCAAATCGGCCCGAAGTATAAGACCAATTTAAGCCGCAACCGCCCGAGGGATAATCGTCATAAATAAAGGTTCCGCAGCTCACTTCACCCACAGCATAAAAATGCGGAATGGGATTGTCGCGCTTGTCAAGCACTTCGAAACGCGTGTTAACGTTGTAGCCGCCAAAGCTGCCGTGCGTACAAATGCCCAGCGTAATCACGTAAAACGGCGCTTGCGAAAGGCTTTTCAGGAACGCGGGCTTCTTGTGGAACTGCTCGTCTACGCCACGCTGGCACGCAGCATTATACGCAGCCAGTGTTTGCGCGCACACGTCGCCTTGAATGCCCAGCTTATCGGCCGCTTCTTTAATGGTTTTCGCCTTGGTAACGATGCCCATCTTAATGCCGCGCTGCATCTGTTTGCGCAGCTTATCGCTTAGACGCGCATACGCCGCTTCGTCGTAGATTGCAAAGAATTTACGATCGGGGAACTTCGCAACCTGGTAGTAAATATCGTGCGGCTGACCTGCTTCGTTTGCGAAACGCTCGCCGCGCGAGTTCACCCACAGGGCACCGCGGTTGATAAGCTTCGACTGACCAGGCTCAACAGCGCACGACAGAATGCCGTTCGTGCCGCCGTGACCAATGTATGCTGCGCCCTTGTCAAGGCCCATTTGCAAGCCTTCACCGGTAAGACCGGTTGCAACTTCGGTGTACACGCCAGCATAATCAGGCATGTACGTGCGAATCATCTCGTCATTTCTACAAAAGCCGCCCGTTGCCATAATGGTGTTTTTGGCGCTGTAACGCACCAGCTTCTGGTTGCTGTCGAACGCAAGAACGCCACCAACGCTGCCGTCGTCGTTCATTACCAGCTCTTTTGCGGCCGTGTTGAAATGAAACTCAACTTTCGCATCGCGCGCCAATGCTGCAACGGCGCGCAGTGCATCGATGGCGGCCACTTTGCAGTTATGACCACGCGGAACAGTATCGGTGCCTTTCAGCGACACAACATCGCGAAACGGCACTTTCAAATCGCCCGTCAGCCAGTCAATTGTTTTCCCGAAATTCTCGGCGCAGAATTTCTGCACGTCATAGTTCAGATTTTGTCCACCGCGGCGCAAGAAGTACTCAAGCAAGCCAGCCGGCGAATCTTTGATGCCGGCTTTTTTCTGCAGCTGCGTTCCCGCGCCGTAAAACGTGCCCAGCGCAAGGGAGCTCGAGCCCGCTAACCAGGGCATTTTCTCAATAAGGATGGTCGATGCACCGTGCTGTGCAGCCGCTGCTGCAGCGCTTACCCCCGCGCCGCCGCCACCAATCACCAAAACGTCACATGATATTGTTTTTGTTACTTTTGTTTGCTCGTGCATTTCAGAGGCATGCTTAGGCGAACACGCCGAAAGCGTACTTGCAAGTGCAAGCGCTCCAGCCGACGTTAGCGCAGTTCGCGCAAGCTGTCGTCTACTAAGCAACGCCGCACGGGCATGCACGCGGTGTGCCGTAGGCAACGGGTGCACGTTTTTTTCCGTACTCATCGTTTCCCTCTCTCATTGAAAACTTACTTTCGCAGGGCTCTCTTAACCCTAAATACCTATATAATTATCTTTGAAGTTATACGCAATACTATGTACACGCGGCAATATCACCCCCGTTCACGCAACGTATTCACCCGAAACGGATGATGCACGTGAACGCCGCAAGTCGCAAAAACAACCGCCGCACGAAAGGCATTCGTACCAGCAATGAAGCAAGGCACATTCTGCATACAGCAACTGCGCAAGCACCAAGCGCTCGTGGCGTGTTTGGTGGGGCTTGCCCTTACGCGCGTGTGGCTGCAAGGGATGCTGTTTGGATTCTACGCACACAGCGATGCCGGTTTCTCCACCACCATAAACCAGTGGTCGTACGGTGGCGCCATTCTCATCGGCGCGCTTATTGCGTGGAAGCGCCCGCGTAGCACCCTACAAGCAAGCGTCATGGCGTGGGCAGCGTTTTTCCTGGGCACTATCGCGGGTATAATCGTGTTTCTAACAGCGCAAACGCCCTCGCTTTACGTACACGGCGCCGCTATGGTGCTCTGTGGCGTTGCAGGAGCGCTGCTTGGCGGCATGTGGGTATTGCCGTTTTTGCAGCTTCACCTGCGCAGCGCGCTCATCGGCACGTTTTGTGCGCTGGGGCTAGGGTCGGCGCTTGCGTGGATGATAGCGTTCGCAAACGACGCCACCGTTATGACATTGTGCCTGCTTATCCCCTCGATAAACCTGTTGTTGTTCCGACGGGCTGAGCGTGTTGAAGGCGCGACGAGTGCGGGGAACGCGCAGAACGAACAACTGCTTCGGGGCGCAGACAATTACAGCGACGATTACGCAGCTGGTTACGCTGCCGAACGGTGCGACTCCTCTCTTGCGGGCAACACAGGTGCACAGCACGAACATGATGCCGAGGTCGCCCGCATGAAAAGTTCCGCCAACGCCACCTGCGCACGACAAGAGCTTGGCTCCGTTCGCGCGGAACAAGAATGTGCCTCCACGTACGCGCAGCGCGGGTCCTCATTCCTTACCGTGCGAAAACCCGTCTACGACTCTGAGCCTTTGACCAGCCTTTTCTTTATCTATGGCGGCGTTATTGTACTGTCGCTTGCCCTGGGCATCGCGCGTGGTTACCCCTTTGGAACGCCGCTTCCGATGGACGTTCTCGCGCGCTGCGTTCATCAAGGAGGCGTGGTGCTGCTAAGCGCGTGCATTGTGATAAAGCTGCTGATAGGCCCACGATCGCTTAGTTTTTTGTGGCTGTGGCGCTGTGAAGTGCTGGTATTGTTGCTTGGCGCCGCCAGCATTGTGGTGTTCAACAATAACCATGTTGACATATCGATTGCCATCATCAATTGCGCAGACACGTTCATGCTGGGTGTGTTGTGGGCAATTTCGCAAGACGTTGCGCGTTATAGCAGCTTTCACCCCTTTGCCATTTTTGGTTTTATCTGGACGGCGCGCGTGCTGGCACGTAACGTGGCTCGCGTTCTTATCTTTTTTATTGGCGCGGAAGGCGTGCACTACAACCTGGCCTTAGGCGCCATTGTGGTGTCGCTGGGTATTGGGATGGCGTTTTTGCTTACCGACAAACTGCCGCGCAAGCGGGCCTTATTTACCTACGAAAGCGCATACAAGCACGCAATTACAAGCAGCTATGCGCCAGCAGCAAGCACAGATGTTAGGCCGCAAGCCGTTCATGGAGCAGTTCTTGGGGAGGTTCATTCGCAGGCTCGTGGGAATATTTCTGGGGCACGTCCTGGGGATGTTCATGAGGAAGTTCACGAGGAAGGCAAGCAAGGCGCGAAAGCTCAGGAAAATGCGGCGGCGCAGATAAGCGCACCAAAGCAAGATAAATCCCCGCAACGCGCAGCAAAAGTCCAGCCGCAAGCGCACGATACCAACAGCGCGCAAGAAGTGCGTGTTAATCCCATAAAAACATATCTTGACCAGCACTATCAGCTTACTGAACGCGAGTGCGAAATCATTTTGTATCTTGCACAGGGGTACAGCAAATCAAGTATCGGTGAGCGCTTATTTGTGAGCGAAAACACCGTGCGTACGCATGTGCGAAAGGCGTATACGAAGTTGGGAATTCATTCAAAAACCCAGTTGGCACAGTTGTTGGAACGCATCAAAGAGCAAACAAGCAAACCGCTGCCATAAACGCCGCGTGCCCAAGGCTCACTCCCGCGCAGCACGGGTTCACCTCAATACGTACGGCGCACAAGCAGCACAACACACCAGGCGTTCCAAATGTTCTGAACGCGACAAATGTTCCAAACGCCACAAATGCGCACGTCACTCGATAAGTGCAAAGGGAACCAATAAACAAGAAAGTGTAAGGGGAAAGAAAAAAGATGGTGGTCGGAGGGGGACTTGAACCCTCGACACGCGGATTTTCAGTCCGCTGCTCTACCGACTGAGCTATCCGACCACACGCGCGTAATCAAACGCAGAGCGTCATTTTACCGACTTATTCCTTTTCGGTCAAGGGGGCAAGCGGCATTTTCCTGAATTTCTCCGTGCAAAACGCACGGAACGTGCGGCGCTTTCTTCCCAATAAGCCGCCGACAAGCCGCCGATAAACCCCAAGTGATCTCTACCTATACGCCAATTATTAGCAAACGCACGCAGACACATCGCCGATATAAGCAGTTACGGCCGCTTGCGTTGCTGCACGACGCTCCTACTCGAATTTCGCGCAGCCCGAGCCAAACAGCAACTCGCGTTCGTTTTCGGGAAGAGCGCGCCGCGCCTGGTCGCGCAGGTTATTTATCCCAATGAAGAACTGGCGCATCATCACAACAACCAGATAGCGCCCTTTCGACGTAAGCGTTAATTCCTCGCTGTTATCTCTATCAAACGCGCCCACCGCCTTCATAAACGCCATTTCAAGCGGCAGCCCATTTTCAACCGTCACGCCAAAATCTTTGAACCACTGGCGCTTATCAAGGCGCAACCCGAATAGCTGCATCAAAAATCGGTAGCGCATGCGGTCGTGCAAATTAAACGACGTTTTGCCCATAATCGACATATGCCCCTGCTCAATGGCCGTATTGTACTCTTGAACCGAGAACGTATTCACGTACAAGTTCGTTCCCAAATACGTGATGCCGCCCGAACCGATGGCGGGGTATTCCTCAAACTGCACCACGTATTCGTCAATCATTTGCGCACGGCTCGCAGCATCACCAGCGCCATCATGCGACATCGGCTGAACGCTGTTCTGATAATCGAAACGGTTGTACGTCCACGCGCTGCTGTGCGTAAACAGGGGGTTACTACCGCCCGTTAGCAAATAATCAAGCAGGTCATAGTACTCTTTTTCGCGATTGTAATCCACTTCACCAACGCTGCGCGCAAGCGAGCGCGCCACCGACGGCGAACACATCAGCGGATAAAAGGTAGTTTGCGTGGCGCCCGTTTCAATAACGCGTTCCACATCACGAATGAGCATTTCCTTTGTTTGAGCAGGGAAGTTGAATATCATATCAACGTTCATCGAAACAAAATACGGAACCGCATCACGCACCCGCTGTGCAATAACATCAGCGCTGCCGTATTTTTCGTAGCGATCCATTTGTTTAAGTAAATCGTCGTTGAAACTTTGCACACCAACCGATAAACGCTGCACGCGGCCCTGAAGTTTCTCCAGATAGGAAGGTATTAAATGGTTAGGATTTGTTTCTGATGACACTTCTCGAATCGAAAATGTTTCACGTGCAACATCGATGGTTTCGCACAGTTCATCAATCAAAATAGTCGGCGTGCCGCCACCAATATACAGGCTTGTAAAATCGTAGCCCAGGTCTTTCACCATCTGCATTTCTTTGCGCAAATTCGCAAAATACACGCGCGCTGTGTCTTCCTTAAAGGGAAAGCGGTTGAACGAACAGTACGGACACAGGCGCTCGCAAAATGGAACATGCATATACAGCATGTAACTTTTATGCGGGTCAGGAGGTGACACCATCTTCTCATCGGTTAAATGCAGCTTGAGGTAGTTTTTAGAAGCCTGATGAACAGCCTTGCTTAAAAGTCGTTCGGAGAGCATAATACACCTTTGCGTTTGACGGCTAACTCGTTTTTCACGCGCGCGGGCCTTGCATCTCCTGATAGCCGATGTCATGGCGATAAAACATGTCATTGAAGTGGATGCATGCACAAGCATCGTATGCTTTCTGGCGCGCCGCTTCAAACGATACACCACATGCCGACACACACAATACTCGCCCGCCAGTTGTTACCAAACTGCCTAATGCATCACGCGCGGTGCCTGCGTGAAACACCTGCACAGCACTATCGCGCTGGGCTTCCTCAATACCTGTTATTGCAAATCCTTTCTGGTAGGTGGCGGGATACCCTCCACTTGCCAGCACAACACCTACACAACACTTATCTGACCAGCGTAAATGAATGTCATCGCTGCGTCCTTCCGCAACCGCCAAAAACAGTTCCACAGCATCGTTTTCAAGGCGGGGAAGAACAACCTGCGTTTCCGGGTCGCCAAAGCGCACATTAAACTCCAACATTTTCGCACCGGTTGCGGTAAGCATAAAACCGCCATACAACACGCCGCGATAGTCGTTATTAAACTCGCGCGCACACGCGCTTGCTGCCTGCTGCATTATCCGCTGCATTTCGTCAAGCTGAGCTGCGCTCACGTCCGAAACGGGGCTATACGCGCCCATGCCGCCCGTGTTCGCGCCCTTGTCGCCATCAAGTGCGCGTTTGTGATCTTGCGCTAGCTCCATGCAAAATGCCTTACCGTTGCACACAAACGCCAGAACAGAGCACTCAAATCCGGTAAGACACTCCTCTATAACAACGCGACTGCCTGCTGTTCCAAAGTTGCCCGCAAAACACGCATCAACTGCCTGATGAGCCTGGTCACGCGTTGCCGCAACAACAACGCCTTTTCCTGCAGCAAGGCCATCGGCCTTCACAACGATGGGCGCGTCGTGGGCATCGATGTATGCGTGCGCCTGTTGTGCCTGGTCGCAACTTATATAGTCGGCCGTTGGAATGTTATTGCGCACCATGAACTGCTTAGAGAAACTTTTGCTGCCTTCCAGCTGAGCGCCTTGCTTATCAGGCCCAAAGCAAGGAATTCCCTGCGCTCGCAGCGCATCAGCTATACCTGCGACCAGCGGAGCTTCAGGTCCTACCACCACTAAGCCAATATTGTGCGTGCGCGCGAACTGGCACACTTCTTCGCCATTGGTAATTGCAAGTGAATCAATGTTATGTGCGAACGGCGCTGTGCCACCGTTACCAGGGGCAACATAGAGCGCGTCGCACAGAGGACTTTTTGCAAGCGACCACGCAATCGCATGTTCGCGGCCACCACTACCGAGCACAAGAATGTTCATGAGGCTCCTTTGTTGAAAGTTAGTGTTTATGCACGTTCGCACTGTTCCAGCACCAGGCGCCACACGCGTTCGTGCTGTTCATGCATGGTGCGATGCGTTCGTTCGTTACAGCAGAAATGTTACGCCTCGTCGCGGTACCACGAACGCATAATCGTTTGGTCTCTATCAGGACCAACAGCTACAATACTAATACGCGCGCCCGTTAGCTCTTCCAAGCGCTTCACATACCGTTGAGCGTTTTCGGGCAGCTCCTCAAACGAGCGGCAACCCGTAATATCAACACCCTTCCAGCCAGGCAATTCTTCATACACTGGCTGAGCGTGGAACAGAACGCTTTGCTGCATCGGGAAATAATCATAACGAACGCCGTCGCAATCGTACGCGACACACACTTTAATGGTGTCGAACGCCGACAGCACGTCAAGTTTGGTAAGCGCAACGTCGGTAAGCGAGTTCACTTCAACTGCATAACGCCCGATAACAGCGTCAAACCAGCCACACCTACGACGCCTTCCTGTGGTAACACCATATTCGTGTCCAACTTCGCACAAGGTAGCTCCAGCAGCGTTTTCTTCAGGCGTTCCGCCCTCATCTTCATGGCGCTGTTCAGTGGGGAACGGCCCACTTCCCACGCGCGTGATGTAGGCTTTTTGAATGCCCAACACGCGATCGATTGCCTTTGGACCAATACCCGAACCCGTTGCCGCGCCGCCAGCGCAACACGATGACGACGTCACAAACGGATAGGTTCCGTGATCAATATCAAGCAGCGTGCCTTGCGCGCCTTCAAACAGTATCGATTTGCCTGCTCGGCGCGCTTCGTTCAACAAATGCGCGGTTTCGCACACGTACTTGCCCAAAATGCGCGCGTAGGGCAAGTATTCGTCGCAAATTTCGTCAACGGTGTACGTATGCAGGCCGTACACGCGTTCAAGCACCGGATTCACTTCCAAAAGAACCGCTTGCAACTTCAAACGGAAAATTTTCTCGTCGCGCAAGTCTTGAAAGCGAATGCCGCGGCGCGACACTTTGTCCTGATAGCACGGGCCAATCCCGCGCTTCGTGGTGCCAATTTTATTCGCTCCCAAACGCTTTTCGGACGCGCCGTCAAGGTCTTTGTGGTAGGGCATAATTACGTGAGCGTCGCAAGAAATTTTCAAACGCGAACAGTCGACGCCCTCCGTTTCAAGCATGGCCATTTCTTTGACCAAAACACCCGGGTCAACCACAACGCCATTGCCGATAACCGGGGTGCAATGCGAGTACATCACACCCGACGGCATAAGGTGCAGCGCCAGCTTCGTGGTGCCGTGAATAACCGTATGACCTGCGTTATTTCCACCTTGATAGCGAACAACGTAATCGTAATCAGAGGCAATCAAATCGGTAATTTTGCCTTTTCCTTCATCGCCCCACTGAGCGCCTACCAAAACGGTATTGGTCATAGCGTGCGTCCTTTCCGTGCACCAGTTTCCTTTTGTATTATACGCATTACTGTGTGCTTTTGATAGACAAGGCACGAAGCAAACACGCGGCGAAGGGCACCACAAAGCGCACCGAGCGCCAAGCACGGCGAGCGCGGCACAAGACGCGTCGCTTCAAGCCATGAATTTGTAGCTCACGCGCCAGCAGATTCGATAACAATAGACGTGTGAACAGGAGGTACGCGCGCTATGACAACCAATCCACCTGGTGCGCAGCCGGTGCCGCGCCAGTAATGCAGTCGCGAATTTCCTCATGACACGTAAAGAACAGCACTTGGCGGCGTTGCGCAAGTTGTACAAGCGCACTTACTGTTTGCTTGCGGCGAACGCTGTCAAGGGTAAGCAGCGCGTCGTCGACAATAACAGGAAGCGATTCACCCACGTTTGCAGCGCTCAGTAGCAAAGCAATTTTTACTGCGAAGTACAACTGGGCTTTTGTGCCGCTCGACAGCTTGAGTGGCGGCTGCGTGCTCTCATTCATATCAGTAACCAAAATACTTTCTTTTTTGTTCTTTTGGTTGACCGGAACGCAAATTTTCTTCCAACGCCCGCCTGTCATCTGGTCTAATAAGCTTGATGCTACTTCCCACACCTGCTCTGTATCTCCACCATTCCATGTGTCAATCGCGTGTTGCAAAAGCAACCTGCGCGTCATAAGCTCAATAATCTGTTTACACGATTGCTGTTTTTGGGCCTGCAAACACTGATATTTCTGCACTGCAACAGCATTTTCGTTAGCGATATTACCAGTGCCACACCGCGCATTAAGACCTGTATGCAAATTTGACAAAGCGTTATCATACGTCGCAAGCGCTTGGCGGGCGGCGTCAAAGCACGTACTAATCGAAGAAGCTAGTTCAGAAATTCCCGTAGCGTTGTCTTGTTCGAACGCTTTTTGGTTTTCGCACGTGCTCAGCTGGTCGCGCACCTGTGAAAGGGCAGCAACAATTTCGCTGTTTTTTGTTTGGAACGCAGCAATATCTTCTGCAAGTTTCGCGTCATCTGATTCTTCGCCTATACTCTGCGGCACGATATGCGGATTACAAAAAGCGCAGTTGAGCTTATCAAATGCTTCTTTCGTAACGGAAAACAACTCTTCTACTTTTTCGTTAATGCGTTCAAGCTTCTTTGCTTTCTCTGCCTGAAGCTCATCAAATTTTTCTTTCGACTGTGTTTGACGTTCGCTTAATTCGCGGTTCTCTGTTTCGTAGCGAGAATATCCCTCTACATACGCGCACATCTCCTTAAACGTTCCAACCGTTTTGGGTATGCCCGCTTGTAAAAATGTTTCACGTGAAACATTTAACGCGGTGCCGTAGCTTCTCTGAGCATCAGCATAGATGTTCTGGGCACGCGCAAACTCCTCATACGCGTTTGCAAAAGCCTCAAGCTCTTTTTCGTCCTGCGCAGAACTATCCGAAAAGAGCACCAAGGTCAAAAAAGAATTCCATGTTAGTGAAGGGTATGATGTGTACTGCTCGCTCAACGAAGCCGAGAAATCGCTTGCTATACGCTGATAGGCTTTCGCGCGGTTTGCGATGTGTGTGAGAGCGCGAACAAGGCGACCATGTTGCCAAGTAAATGCCAACGCAGCTACAAAAACCGCAGCTAGAAAGCCAAACACAAGCGCACAATTTGCAAGCAATCCCTGCGCGAGCGCTGATATCACAGCAGAAAAAAGCACTCCTACTACCAGCCCACAAAATACGCTGGTTGGAAGTTCATAGCGGCGATAGCGGGCTGCTTGTTGCTCAGGTGCCGCAAGCGATGGCACATCGGGTGCGGAATGGGAAGCATCGCAGCTGGCGGTTGCAGGCGTTGCGTAAGATGCGGGCGTTACGACGGTTGCGGGCTGTTCTGGAGCTGGTGTGTTTTCTTGCATAGAGCCCGCCTCGCAGAAACACACGGCATCGCGCGGGAGCGCCTCAATTATACCAGCGCGGGCACGCTTATATGCCTCGTACACCATATCTTTGTGACGCTTTGCATCCTCTATCTGCTGTTCTTGCAGATCTTGAACATTGCGCAGGTCCGCCGCCGATATCTTACTCGCTATAAGACTGTCGTACCTACCTGTGGCTTTGTGCTGGTTAATCGCATCGTTGCATCGCTGCTGCTCTTGCTTGCAACTTTTAAGACCACTATCACAACTTGACAACTCACCTACTAACTGATTAACTGCGTCTTTCGCAGCCGTTATGCGCACAGCTGTGCCAGACATAACGTTGCGCTGTTCTTGGGCGAGTTTTCTTTCTTCCTGCACAAAATGCAAAAGTTCTGTTGCGCCATACTGTGCAGCAGACGCCGCGCTACACTTTTGCATTTTATCGGTGGCGTCTTCAATATCTTTATTAAGATTGAATAATGAGTTGGGGTATTGTGACGATTTACCAAAGAAAGTGTCCTGCTCAGATTTATAGTTGCTTAAAATCGTGTTCGGGTTGTTGCGTGTTCCCGTTGACGCTGTTAAAAGCTCAGCAGCAAGTTTGGAAGTATCTGACATCGATTGCACGCTGTCGTGCGTGATGAAAAACGATGCTTCGTACAATTCTGTAGAAAGACCCTGGACAATGTCAGCATACGCTCCTGTTGCAGCATTTGCGGAAGAAGAATATCCGCGTTCAAGTTTGCAAACGTCAGTAAGCGCGCCGGGTGATGGATGGCTTTCTGCTGAACGCGGCTCGAAGATAAGTCTACCTTTTCGATCGCCACTGCCAATCTTATAATCATTCTTCGATTTGGAAGGCCAGCCAAATAATACGCCGTGGATAAATGCGCAGATAGTCGATTTGCCCGCTTCATTAGGCGCATAAATAATATTCAGGCCCTGATCAAGACCATCAAGCTTTTTGTTTTGGAATGTACCAAAGTTTTCTATGTAAAGCTTCTTCAAGAAATAAGCCATCGTAACTCCTGACTACTCCGTTACACGAATGAACCCATTTACGCACTTCACGCGCCGTTTGCGCATTTCCCGCGCCGTTTGCGGGGTTTGTGCTGCTTGCGCATTTCCCGCGCCGCAGCACGCGTTCTTATGCTGTGTTCATTAAGTTGCGTGCAACCGTCGTTTTCTCTTCTCTTAGCAGCTCTTTTAAGTCTTCGTCACTCAAAGAATTAAGGTAGCTCCTTAACTCTGGGTCGTCAGACGACTCTTTGCAAGCGTTTATCAGTTCATTGCGAAAGGAATCGAGCACATCGTTCAGTGTATCTGCTTGCTCCAACATACCCGCTAAAAATGTACCGGGAACAGGAGAAAGCACCGCATCGTCCTCCATAGTTGTTTTATTCACCAGCTCGAAAACAAGCACATTCGTAAGCTTGCGGTTAACTTCCGCGCGTAACTCTTGAATAGTTGTTCCCGTGCTCAGTTCTGTGAACAGCGGCGTTATTCCTGTTAAGCGAACACGCGCCACCAAACACCGACTATTGCTTTGCGTTAAGCTATCGGTACAAGTGCTTTCAATAAGCTCCTGAACAGCATCAATAGTGGAGCAACGGGAAATATCAACCGCAAGGTCTTGCCAACATACAGACGATGCCGGCTTAAATGTTACCTTCGGCGCGGAGGCCGGCAGCGCTATTTCCACATCAAGAAAACCTTTATCGCCACACTCACCAATGTCACCGCCCTGTAAACAGCCAGAATACGCAGCAAAAGGCTTTTTGTTATCTGGGAAACATTCAAAGCTGTGTATGTGACCAAGTGCCCAGTACGTCACACCTGTTGCCTGAAGCTGTTGTTTTGTAACCGGCGCATAACGGGTGTCGTTTCCCTTGTCAAGCGAAGTGTGCGCCATTGCAATTGCAGGAAGTTTTTCCAGGTCATCCATTGTATTTTCACGTAAAATATCAGGTGTGAGGTGCTCAAGGGCATGCTGTTTTATATCCTGATACGACAAGCCTTCAATGATGCTTTCATGGGAGTCCCAGGCCTTCTTTTTATAGCTTCTACCAGCAATGTAGCACAAGGGCTGTCCATCACGATAATGTACAAAGTACGAAGGGCCTTGCGCATCTATCACGTGAATAGAAGGCGTTTCGGAAAAATAAGCAGGCTTCCATGACGAATACGGGTCGTGGTTCCCTGCGCAAATATACGTATGAATGCCTTCCTGCGCAAGGCGCTTCAAGCCGGCAAAAAACAAGGCGTAGTCGCTATAATCCGCCGGCGATCTGTCGAACACGTCGCCCGCCACCAGCACAAAGTCAACTTTCTTTTCAATAGCGTAGTCGCATAATGTGTTAAACGCGGCGGGCGTTGCGTTGGTGATGCGCGATTGCCACATGGTGTCAAGACTACCTATGCCGCTAAACGGGCGTCCGATATGCAAATCGGCTGTATGAAGAAAGCGAATTGACCTGTTCACAGTGCACTCCTTAGCTGGTTGTTGTCTGGCTATGTGCTAGGCTTTGCTTGTCGTTTTGTCTGTTATGTGCTTGTCGTTGAGCGCTTGGTATTTATTCGCGCGGCTGGTCATTTGCTAATCATTTGCGTGTCATTTAGTGGTTGCTGGGTATTTACTCGTCATGTGGTGGTTGTTTATCATTTTACTACGCATTAGCTACCCATGAACTGGCCTTTTAGTAGCCATACACCACTTATTCGCCGCTCGGGAACTACGTATCCAACGTTCATAAGCTACTCGATATAATCTTCATCCGCAATATAGTTAGCAAAGCGTGTGTACTCCGGATTGAACGCAAGTGTGATATCGCGCTGAGGCCCGTTACGGTGCTTAGCAACAATCAGCTCGGCTGTTCCTTTGCGCGGGCGCGCTTCCTCTTCTGCTTCCAAGTCGTTCGTGGAGCGATCGATAAACATAACAATATCGGCATCCTGCTCGATTGAACCCGATTCTCGCAGGTCGGAAAGCTGTGGGCGCTTCTTTTGACGCTGCTCTACCGCGCGCGATAACTGCGATAGCGCGAGTACTGGCATGTCCATTTCTTTCGCAAGAATTTTCAGTCCACGGGAAATTTCTGCCACTTCAACAGCGCGATTGCCGTCGCGGCGGACGGTGGGCGGATTCATAAGCTGTAAATAGTCCACGATGATCAAACCTTGCTGTTTAACATTGCGCAGCTCACGGCGCGCTTTTGCACGCGCTTCCAAAATCGATAAACCCGGTGTATCGTCAATGTACAAGGGTGTTTTCTCAAGCCTTTCTACCGCTTCAAGCAGCGCCGTCCAGTCATTAGTGCCCACTTCGCCGCTGCGAACTTTCGACAGCGACACCTGCGCCTCCGAGCACATAACACGCTGCACAAGCTGAATATCGCTCATTTCTAGCGAGAAGAACACAACAGGATACCCCGCTTTTGCGGCGTTTGTGGCAATGTTCAGCGCAAACGACGTTTTGCCAACGCCAGGACGCGCCGCTAGAATAATAAGGTCGCCGCCGCGAAATCCGTGAAACAGCTTGTCGATATCAACAAAGCCCGTGGGCACGCCAACGATGGCATTTTTCTCTTTCGCCTGGTCAGATAGCTGATTAAAGGCATCCGACAACAAAGATTTAATGTTTTTGAACGACGATGACACCTTTTGTTCGGTAACATCAAACAGCGTCTTTTCGCACACATCCACAACTTCATTGAGATTATCAGGCGTGGAATATGCGTACGCAGAAATCTTCGTGCACGCCATAATAAGCTCGCGCAAAATGGCAGTGCGTTTCACAATATTCGCGTGATGCTGCCAATTAGTAACCGAGAACGTGTTCGAGGCCAGCTCAAGCAAGTATTCGCGCCCGCCAATTTTATCCAAGGTGCCCTCAGCGCGCAGGTGATCGGCAAGCGATATCGTGTCAAGCGGTGTATTTGACTGGTCCATATCAAAAATGCCCTGGAAAATAATCGCGTGCGACTGGAGGTAGAAGTATTTCGTTTGCAAAAGCGGCAAGATATCAATACGCGCAGTTGGATCAAGCAAGCATGCTGCCAGCACCGATTTTTCTGCTTCAATATCCTGCGGTAACTCGGCTGACACAAAGTTTGAACTGGGGGTTTGCGTATTTTGATTCATATTTGATAGGGCTGCCATACACACTCCATTTCTCTTCTTTTGTAGTGTATCGCATAGCGGAAGATGCGCGGAGCAAAGCTGTTATTTTGAAGCAAAAAATAGAAAATCAGGTGTGCGTGCAGGGTGGAGTGCAGGAGACACGAACGCAGCAAACGCCTGCAGTGTATAAAGAAACCCCCTTATCGCTTTCTGGCCTCGGCACATATTCATGCCGACCACCAACGCAATAAGAGGGTTATCGTTTTAGCACGTTCTTCACAAGCAGCATTTGTTCCGCTTTGTCAGCGAACACAAAGCCGATGTGCGGCGTAACTATTGAGCAGCGGTCTTTTCTGTTTATGCTTCTGTTTCTTCACTCGCAGCACTCGTGCTTTCAGCATCTGCTTTCGCTTCAGCTATTGTGGCGCTGTCTTCAGCTTTTTCAGGGGCAGATGCGTCAACTACCTGCACGTTCACCGTAGCGAAAATGCCGCGGTACAGCGAAACGTGTACTTCATGTTTACCTGCAGTTTTAATCGCTTTGCGAATTTCAATGCGGCGACGGTCAATGTCGATATCTTTCGCATCTTTAATCGCTTGAGCAATCATTGTCGATGTAATAGAGCCAAACAGCTGGCCCTCTTCACCAATCTTAGCTGCAATTTCAACACTGGTGTTTTCAAGCGCTGCCTTGGTGGCATTCGCTTGCGCAATGCGCTCTTCTTCACGTTTTGCAATGTTCTTGCGACGATTCTCCAGCTGCTTTAAGTTACCAGGTGTTGCTAACACAGCAAATCCCTGAGTAAGCAGATAGTTGTTTGCATAACCGCGAGCAACATCAATAATGTCGCCCTCTCCGCCTTTACCAGGAAGTTCTTTGAGTAAAATAACTTTCATCTTCTACTCCTTCCTAGCGATTGCGACGATCGCCACGACCGCTAATAGCGGGGACGGCATACGGCATAAGCGCCATTTCACGTGCGCGTTTAACCGCACACGCAATGTCGCGTTGATGTTGTGTGCATGCGCCTGTTACGCGACGAGGTTTAATTTTTCCACGGTCGGTTACATACTTGCGCAAAAGCTGCGTGTCTTTATAGTCGATGTACTCGGTTTTGTCTTTGCAAAACTGGCAGTACTTACGACGGGGCTGTCTTGTAAATTCAGCCATCGGTGTACCTCTTTTCACTCCTAAAACGGCAAATCGGCGTTATATGAAGAGGGGTCAACAGCAGGTGGTGCAGCAGGTGTAGAAGGTGCATTGTATGGTTGGCTATATGATCCAGCATCAGCTGGCGCATGATCACTCGGAGCAAAATTTTGGCCTCCACGCGTGCTCATAAGCTCAATTTCGTCAACAATAACTTCCAACTTGCTACGGCGTTGACCGTCACGTTCCCATTGACTCCAGCGTAATTTCCCTTCAAGAGAAATTTTTGATCCTTTATCAAGGCAGTGACTTAACCCTTCAGCACGAGGGCCGAATACCGTACAGTCAATAAAATTCGGGAAATCTTCCCATTCTCCTGTTTGAGGATTTTTGCGTCTGTCATTTACTGCAATGCCAAAACCTAAGACACTCGATCCGTTGGCTGTTGATCGTAGTTCTGGCGTGCGGGTTAAATTACCAGACAAAATAACTCTGTTGATGCTCATTTTCTACCTCTTCCACGATGCGGTATTGCATAGCGAGATTAGCTTGTACTAATCTCGGTCGCTGCGAGCAACAATCATATGACGCTCAACAAAATCGTTGATGCGCAACACGCGATCGAGCTCAGCAATATTATGTGGGTCGGTGTGAAAATCGATGAGAGTATAAACACCCTCGTTCAGACCATTGATTTCATAGGCAAGTTTACGTTTGCCCCATTCATCAACATTATCGATAACACCCTTGCTTTCTGCAATAGTTGTTTCGATACGTTTCATGGTTGCAATACGATTTTCTTCATCGATCGTAGGTGCAACAAAAAACAATAATTCATAAGCTTTCATCAGCTCACCTCCTCTGGACAATCGGCCTCGGGCGGTGATCATAACACCGAGGCAGGAAACATCAGAGAAGTTTAGCAGATTTCCCATTCAATAGTATGAACAGGGTCATCTGTTGCCTAGCCTTCATACTATCTGCACGAATTCAGCAGTAGTAGGTATATCGATCACACCGACCTTTCCTATATTATTGCAGAAGAAAATTGCAAAAAGCCGTCAAAAACAACTAATAAATATCATTTTTAACGGCCTAAAAACACGCCATTATGTACGTTCCCCCGCTTTTCAGGTACGTTCAAGGGAAATTTTTACCCAATATGCTATTTATTTTGCATATCGTGCCTTGTTAATGTATTCTTTCCTCTCAAAGTGCAGCGCCGAACGGTGTACTGATTAAGAGCTCAAAAGTGTCAGATTTGAAGTTACTACTACGCATGTTAGGAGCTTTAAATGTACTTGAAAAGTGGTTCTTGCACCAATGGAAAAACTCAATTATCTGTTGTCGAGGATTGTTGGGATAATAAGTCGCGCCGTATCCGGCAATGCACCATTGAAATACTGGGGAATGTAGAAGACCTGAAGAAAAAGTACGCTGATGTCTACGTATGGGCAGATGAACAGGTAAAACGTTGTGAAAAGGAACATAAATTTCCGCCGTACAAAGAAGAAATATGTATCCATCCTGCTCAGCGCATTGATAGAAGTACTGCCACTCAGAAAAATATAGGGAGTATTGTTCCTTTATCGGTGTATGCAGCACTGGGGCTTGAAACAACCATAAAAAACTTTTCCCATAAACACAAAATTCCACTCAACCTAAGTGCACTTTTGCGCTTGCTGGTGGTTGATCGTTTTTGCAATCGGTATTCTATACTGCCTGTTGGGGAAACGAAAGATTGGTATTTCTTTCAAAGCGGTGTTAATAAAAGCGACATACCACAAGCGCTTGAGGCACTTATTGACGCAAAAGAGCCTCTGTGTATGCGTATCAACCGCGTGTTGAAGGAATGTAATTGGTTTGATTTCTCCACCATTTACTTTGATGTGATTGATTTTTATTGCGAAACACCGCTAAGCTCCTATGAGTTTTGCGAGAGCGAGGCAGAGAAAACCCACAAGCAACAGTGCGTAAGAATGGCGGTTTTGTGCGACGCGCACGGTATTCCGTTTGTGTATCGCCGCTTTGTTGGCAATGTGAACAGCGTAAACGATCTGCAGGCTGTTCTTGATGAGATGGTGTCAAGTGCGGAAGTGTCAAAGTTGTGTCTGTTTTCTTGTGACCAGGACACAAGTTCAATTATATGGCGTACGAACGAAAATTTTCGCCGTATAGATTATATTCACGCTGCTTATAATAAAGAGTGTTGGTCAGACAGCCATATTGAAGCGTACTTTCTTGCAAGTTTTGTTGCGCGCGTTATTGTGATGGTTTTGTCGGTGATGAGCTCACTTTCTTGCGTGCAGATTATTCATGAATTAACACTTATGACAGGCGTGCAATTTAATAACAAATGGTGGCTGTTAGCGCATCGAAGTACAGCGTCGGATGCTCTGTTAGATGCTGTTCATATTACCGACTTAAAATTGAAACACCTCAGCAGTGAGCATATACGCTATTTGTTCAAGGCAGCATTTCGCTCGCAGTTTTTTAACCCGAATAGCGTTCCCGCTAACAGGCGAAAGCAGAAGTAATACGATACCTGTGGTACGTGATGGGGTTACTTGGTCTGATGGAGTGCAGCTACCGGCATGTAACTAAACCATGGGTGGCCGCACTCCTGTTTCAATATGTTTTGAATTTTGTATTGGTGCACGCTGTGGGAAGTAAAACTTTTCAACTTTCAACACCCTTTATTGTGGAAAATGTTGAAAACTTTTTACGTGATGTAAGAAGCGGATAACAGAAACCTTTTATACGTGTTTGTCAAGCAGAAAATCAAAGATTTTTCAAATTATAGTGTGAGCTTGTTGAATAATTTACTACCATATATGAACTGGAGTTTTTCTACACAAAAGCGATATATTGAATAATGTTTTTGTCTGTTTTTCCTTGTCATTATTATGAAACACTATATCTTAGAAAAATCATCTATATTGCAGTTTAAAGGCGCTCCATATCATAAAATTATCAACGCGCAAGCAGAAATTTAAAAAATTTTGAACGTTCTTGATTTTTGTTTTCAAAGTTTTTCACAATTTGTTTATAAATTATGGAAAACTAATAAAAACACCAGTTCAATGCTTTATATATATAAGAAAAATAAAGAAAATTACTGAAATCACTGTGTGAAATACCAAGAAATTACCTTCTAAGAAAGAATTTTTAAGAAAACGGCGGAATAGCTGCTTGAAAAAAGCTGAACAAGGTACAATACAGATGTTGAAAACTTTTTTGAGTATGAAAGTGATGAGGTATGGATAACGAGCTTGATTCCCGCACGCACGCAAATAATGCAGCGCCCGTTTATGTCCCGTCACCGTCATCATCTGCGCAAGCACCAACACAAGCGGCTGTTCAGCAAGCGCCTGTGGACGATCCTTACACCTTCGTTTCAAGTATCTCAACGATTGCTGTGTACGATAATTTGCGCGCTGCGCCGCGAACGGTTCAAATACAGCCAGCACCAACGCAAGATTACATTGCCGCGTTGGCGTCGCAAACCTACCTGTTAGCAAAAGAGCTTGGGGGAAGTATCCCTTTTACCGTTATTCAAGAAGTTTCAGAAAATTTCATTCACGCTCAATTTAGTGAAGTGGTTATTTCTATTCTCGATAAAGGTAATACCATTCGGTTTGCTGACCAGGGTCCTGGCATTGCTGATGTCGCAAAAGCGCAGCTTCCTGGGTTTTCGTCTGCTACATCGTCAATGAAGCGGTTTATACGAGGTGTAGGTTCTGGTTTGCCTATCGTAAAAGAGTATTTCGAAAGCGAGCACGGAAGCGTTGTCATTGAAAGTAATATTAACGCGGGTGCAGTGGTTACCATCAGTCTAACAAGTGAAGAAAACCAGGATGAATCGCATTTGCGGCGGGCGCTTAATATTTCAAACGACGCCTCGAGTTCCGCATCAGCATTGCAAATACCGGTGCTTACGCAGCGAGAAATTACGTTTTTGCATGTGTTTTTGGTTGAAGGAGCACTGGGGATTACCGAAATGGCACAATATACCGACGCCGCTCCATCAACCGTGCATGCAACTTTCCAAAAATTACTTGACTTGAACTTAATAGAGCAACCGCACGGTACCAAAAAACGCGTGTTAACTGCCTATGGAACTCAAGTTGCTCACCATTTTGACGCGCAACAGTAGCTAAAGGAACGATAATGGATGATTTTCAATTACATGAACAGTGGATACAACTTTGTAGTACGCTTCGTGCGCGGCACTATATTAGCGACGGCCAGTTTGACGCGTTTTTCACACAGCTTGAACCTCAAGCAATATCACCTGATGAAATGGTGTTATGCACTACTAACGCCTTTGTAAAAAGTTGGATTGAGCGTAATTTTTCAAACTATATTACAACTACTTTGCAAGAGATGTATCAATGGAGCCCAAAAATTTCAATTCGCTTAATAGAACCTGATAGCGCGGGTGAAAACATTAACGGCGCCGCTGGAGTGAACGTGGGGGCAAGCGAGGCGCAGCCTAGCGTTCCAAATAATATGTCTGGTGCAACACAAATACACCCTCACTCGTCAAATGTTGGCGGAATGTCCCGCGAAGGCGCTCAAGTTGGGGAAAATGTCATAGGAAACGCGGCAGTGCATCTTAAAGACGCTTATCAGAATACACAAACGCGGTCGCGCGAAAATAAAGAATGCGAACCATCGGGTGCTGGAAGTGAAACACAGAACAAGAAAACAACGCCTTTGACCAGCCCGCTTGAAACTGCCCCAACGCAGGCTTTTGAATCGGCGTCCGAGAGTGTGCCAAACGATCATAACGGCATTGAAAGCGCTTACACGTTTGAAAATTTTGTTATTGGCGACTCTAACAGAATGGCGTATTCGATGTCGATTGAAGTGGCTGGTAATCCGGGAAATCGCTCACTTAATCCACTGTTTATTTACGGAAAATCGGGGCTTGGCAAAACGCACCTTGTGCGCGCCATTGAAGATTACATTCGGGTAAATTTACCGCACTACACCAGGCTTTATAAGGACGCGTCCTCGTTTTTGAATGAATTTATCGAAGCAAGCATGGAGCACGATAAGTCAAAACACACCTTTCGCGATTTCCAAAACGCATACGAAAACGTTGATGTATTACTCATCGATGATGTGCAGCTACTACAAGGTAAAAAGCAGACGCTTGAAATTTTGTTCCAAATTATAAACACGCGCATCGAAAAAGGTATGCAAATCATTCTTTCTGCAGATCGCGCACCAAAAAATATCGATATCGACGAGCGGTATTACTCGCGTTTTAACTCTGGTGGAACGGTTGATATTCAGCCGCCTGAAATTGAAACAAAACTCAGTATTATTCGGAATTTTATTCGGGAATATAATCGCATTTCCGCACCTCAAAGCGTTACGGTGCCTGAAGAAATAGAAATGTATATCGCGGAAAATTCCGGCTCAAACATCCGCGAGTTAAAATCCGCCATTACAAAAGTTATCTCGCAAATTAAAATTTTTGGAAGTGATGCGCTTACCCTTCCAACAGTTCGTAAATTGCTTGAGAACCATTTCTCTGGTGGAGCGATGCGCCAGCTTACTATTAAAGCAATTCAAGAAGTGGTTGAAGATTACTACAAAATAAAACACGACGACCTTGTGGGAGCGAAGCGCTCGCGTGATATTTCATATCCGCGTCAAATTGCTATCTATTTGTGTCGCGAGATGCTTGACATACCGTTTGCGCTGGTAGGAGAATCGTTTGGAGGACGCGATCACGCAACAATTATCTATGCAGTAAAAAGTATCGAAGAGCGTCTTGAAAAAAGCAGAGAAGTTCAAGAAGAAATAGAGCTTATTCAAAAACTCATACGTGAAAAATAAGCATATGTGCAGGTAAACGGATAACGTTCGTGGTGGTAGCAACAAAACATACACGCTCGCTTTGCGCGCACGAGCAGCGGAAGCTGAAACGGAACTTCTTGGGTGCGCAGGCTAGTGCGGAAACAGGAACTAAGGTTCATTTTCGTATTTATGGAGATATAGCGAATGCAGCAGCGCAAAAACTCGTTAAAACTTGGTGCAAACTTATACAATCTGCGTGGAAAAGAAATCGGTGCGGAAAGTTTTCAAAAATATTCCTACGTGTTTCAACACAACTATAAAAGAGCAACACAAACACTCAGCTGTACCTTTTGCGTTTTTCCACAATTCAACAGAGCTTATTATGTATTACTATTTCTTTTTAAAGATAAAAATATAATATAAAAATAAGGAATTTAACGACAAAAATCAGCTATTTGCTTTTTCGGGAATAAGCTCTATCCTGTTAGCTAACTTACCTAAGGTACTCAAGGAGGGTGCTATGAAATTTAGCGTTGATAAAAATACTTTAACTCAAGCGCTCTCTGCGGTAATGCTTGCAGTGGGTAGCGATTCCACACAGCCAAGTCTTGCATGTATTCACCTTACTGCGCTTCAAGACACACTTAAACTTGAAGCAACAAACTTAACAATCTCAATTAAAACAAGCGTGAACGCTCTTGTTGAACAAGGTGGAGACGTGGCAATTCCGGGGCGTGTTTTCGCAGCGTTTATACGCAATTTGCCCGAAAGTGTTGCCCAGTTCGAGTTAGTCGACAATCATGTGCGCGTGCATTGCGGTTCAACATCATTTTCGCTTATCTGTTTAGCGCAAAACGATTTGCCACAGTTTCCTCAGTTTGAAAATGGTACCTCAATCCAACTTCCGCTTTCAGTTTTGCAACAACTTGGCAAGCATGTACTGAGCTTAGGATTGAAAAGAAATGAGGCCTCATATGGTAACTCGGTAGCTCTCCACATTAAAGACAACGCGTTTACCATGCAGTCAATGGATAACTATCGCGTTATGGTGTGCACGTATAGCATCGAAAACGTTGCTTCTGAACAGCAATTCTCTCTTCCGGTAGAGCTATTGCAAACCATTACAGCACTTCCGTCAAGTAATCAAGACGTGACCCTTTCCGTTTTTGAAAATAATGTTACATTTACCTGCGGAGATACTGTTATTGTTGGGCAAAAACTTGATATTTTGCCGGTAGATATTAGTCCTTTTACGGCCGCATCCGCCTCGACAACCGTGCACGTTAATCGCGATGAGCTGCTAAGCGCTCTTAAACGCACGTCACTTCTTAAAAAAGAAACAACTCCTATTGTGTTTGAATTTAACACGACCGATCAAACGATTACGCTTACTGCATCCGACGAGCAGGGGAAAATCACGGAATGTATCAAAGCAACTATTGAAGGCAGTGCGCTTACAATCGGCTTCAACAATACGTTCCTGCTACCAGGCATTTCATCGTGTCCTAGCGATGAGCTGGTGCTTCAACTATCACAAGACACGAAACCGGGAATTTTGCGCGATTCTGAAAACAATACCTATATCTTTATCGCGATGCCTGTTCGTATTCGTTAACATGGTAAATATGAACGACACATCTGAATGTGCCTTGCCGAACACTAAACTTACCACCCTTACGCTGCACGAGTTTAGAAACTATACGTCGAAAACACTTGAGTTTTCTGCTAAAACGTCGGTTCTTACGGGAAACAACGGCGCAGGTAAAACGAATATACTTGAAGCGATATATCTTTTATCGGCGCTTAGTTCCTTTCGCCATCCAAAATTAACAGAACTTGTGCGTTTTCACCAAGAACAGGCGTCTGTTGAGGGTAATTTTGAATGTGGCGACCGTCGATTAGCGGTTGCGCTGCGTGTTAATCCAGACAGTAAAAGCTATACCCTCAATACAAAGAAAAAAGCAATTTCCCAGCTTAAAGGCATGCTACCAGCTGTTGTTTTTTCACCCAGCGACTTAGCGCTGGTGCAAAATTCGTCGAAGTTGAAACGAGATGCGCTTGATGTGCTGGGAGGTCAATTATCGCGCTCATATTACCAGGTAAAACGCGACTTTGAGAAAATACTTAGCTACAAACGTAGCCTGTTGAAACAGGGATGTACGCGTGAATACTTGCAAGCTACCAATGAAACATTCGCTTTGTGTTCAGCACATTTAAGTTATCAACGCTGCCGTTTATTTAAGCTGCTCCTTCCCTTGATTGCGCAATTTTATAGCCACTTTAGTTCAGGTAAGGAAGTCTGCCACGCCCGCTACACATATTCATGGCAAGCAGATAGTTCTTCTGATGGTACGTCGCCCACAACCAGCGCAAACCTTGATACTTCCGAGCTTACTGTTGAGGAACTTTTGAGCCTTACACGCCAGCAACTTGACCTCCGAGCGCAGGTAGAGTGCTTATCGGCGCGTACTATTATCGGCGCGCACCATGACGCTATAACGTTTTATATAGATAATGTGCCTGTTCAGCAATTTGCAAGTCAAGGGCAAGCACGCTCACTTGCATTGTCGTGGAAACTGGCAGAACTCGAGCTTATTGAAACCATTAAGCATATCAAACCCCTACTACTACTTGATGATGTTATGAGTGAGTTAGATAGCAGCAGAGTTGCATTTTTATGTTCCTATCTGAATAAACCGTACCAAAGCTTTATAACTACAACATCAATGAGTGATTTTGATTATTCTTGCTTAAACGATTACCAAGAAATTTGTATTGAGAAATAAAAAGGCTGGTAGAAACCACAATGAGTCGCGCACTCTTGCGTTTTTCTTATAGCGCAGGTAGCTGGGTATAGGCTGCTCCACCGCCCGCAGTATCAGCGTCACGTAAGGCGCCCTCGTTATAATGCTCTAAGGGAGACTTCTAAGGCACAGATGCGTTATACTTTCATCGATACGTGCAATACACTCGTGTGTCGAACGCACAGCAAAAGTGCTTCCAACCAGAGTAAACAAGGGTAAGGACCAGGCGATGAAAAAGCTAGGAGACGTTCTTGATCACCAGTTTTCTACCCTTGTGCAACAAAACAAGGCAGCTGCATATTCCCAGTATATCGCCCGCGTTCAGCATTGTTATAAGAGTGTTATTGAACGCGTTTTTCAGCAATCAAGTGAACTTATTTTGAACCACACCAATAATGTAATTGTAAAAAAGGAACACAATGCACTGATAGGAACTATTTTTGTTGACGAAAGCATTTATGCTGCCGAGCTCAACGCTCACCGCGAAATTATACTGTTATTATTTGCAGAATTGGGAAACATTGCATTAGACCAGGTAAGAATAAGTGTTTCACGTGGAACATTTAAAAACCATCACCCTTTTGCAGAATTGCTCCACGATGACAGCTCACAAAACGACACCACTTCGGACACGTTCCGCGCAGAACAAAAAGAAGAAATAACAAGCGAGCAATACAATACGTTCATGAAACAGATTTCTGCTATAAGCGATAAACGTCTTCAAATGGCGCTTAAAGACGCTATATCACAGTCGTTTCGATAAAAATATCAAATAAATATCAAATAGTTGCTTATTCCCGAAAATAACGCATTTTGAAAGCAAAAAAATCACCGCTACCGTGTATAATAATCTTACACAATAAAAGCAAGGTACATGGAGCATAAAAATTTAATTTTCATTAGTCGGTTAGGGGTGAAATTGTGGCAGATTCAGCAAGCAATTACGATTCATCTGCAATTCAAGTACTTGAAGGTTTAGAGGCTGTTCGCAAACGACCAGGCATGTATATTGGCTCAACAGGTCCGCGTGGCCTGCACCATTTGGTGTACGAAGTGGTTGACAACTCGGTTGACGAGGCGCTTGCAGGATATTGCGACCACATTCAGGTTATTATTCATCCCGATAACTCGGTTACCGTTATCGATAACGGACGTGGTATTCCTGTTGATATCCACCCGAAAGAGCAAATTCCTACTGTTGAAGTGGTACTTACGATTTTGCACGCAGGCGGCAAATTTGGTGGCTCGGGCTATAAAGTATCGGGCGGGTTGCACGGCGTTGGAATTTCTGTGGTAAATGCGCTGTCAAAGCGTGTTGAAGTGGAGGTGTCACGCAACGGGAAGCGCTATGCGATAGCGTTCGAAGGCGGCAAAACGGTTGAAAAGCTGCATGAAATTGGAACATCAGATCATACAGGGACAAAAGTTACCTTCTGGCCCGACCCTACAATTTTTACCGAAACATGCGTGTATGATTATCAAACGCTCCAAGAGCGTTTTCGTGAAATGGCGTTCTTAACAAAAGGCCTGCATATTGAGATGATTGACGAGCGTGTTCTTATTGAGGACGCCGCCAGCGGACAACAGCATCCTAAAACAGAATCGTTCCATTTTGAGCAGGGCTTAATCGACTTCGTTACCTATATAAACGAAGGGAAAGAAACGCTTAATAAGCCGCTTTACTTTGCTGATAGTAACGACGACGGCTCGGTTGAAATTTCGATGCAGTGGTCGAAATCGTATTCCAACAATTCGGTTATGGCATTTGCGAATAACATTAACACTGCAGAAGGCGGCACACATCTTGAAGGATTCAAGCAAGGACTTACCCGCACCATTAACGATTATGCGCGCGCAAAAGGCCTGCTTAAAGACAAAGATCCGAACTTGACAGGCGATGACACACGTGAAGGCTTAGCGGCAGTTATTTCTGTGAAGTTGCATGATCCGCAATTTGAAGGGCAAACAAAAACAAAACTTGGCAACACTGAAATTCGCTCACTTGTGCAAACAGCCGTTGTTCAAAAGTTAGCGGAATTTCTTGAAGAAAACCCAGCTCCTGCGAAAGCAATTATTGACAAAGCAATGCAGGCACTGAAGGCGCGCGAGGCAGCGCGTCGTGCGCGTGAACTTACTCGCCGCAAAAACGTGCTTGATTCGTTTGCGCTACCAGGCAAACTAGCAGATTGTTCCAGTAAAGACCCGTCACTTTCCGAAATTTTTATCGTTGAGGGCGACTCGGCTGGAGGCTCTGCTAAACAGGCGCGTGACCGTCAGCATCAGGCTATATTACCTTTGCGCGGCAAAATTCTTAACGTCGAGCGTGCGGGGTATTCGCGCTCACTTGCATCAGAAACAATTAGCTCGCTTATCACGGCCATAGGAACCAACATCGGAGAAGACTTCGACGCAGATAAAGCACGCTATCATCGCATTGTAATCATGACCGATGCTGATGTTGACGGCGCACACATCCGTTGTTTGCTTTTGACATTTTTCTATCGTCATATGCCAGAACTTATTAGTCGCGGTTATATTTATATTGCGCAACCCCCTATTTACGGTATTAAAAAGAAAAACTCGCGCTCCACAAAAATCGATCGCTATATTTATGACGAAAAAGCGCTTTCATCAACGTTGGCAGAATACGATGACCCTGATAAATGGTCGGTTCAGCGCTACAAGGGTTTAGGAGAGATGGATCCCGAGCAGCTGTGGGAAACAACCATGGAGCCCGCAACGCGAACATTGTTGCAAGTAAATATTGATGATGCAGCGGAAGCTGAGCGCGCAGTTCGTGATTTGATGGGCGACAAAGTTGAAGCACGCCGTGAATTTATACAAGAACATGCTCGTGACGTTCGATTCCTCGACATTTAAGGAGATAGCTCATGTCAGACGATAAACAGACACCCTTTGGTGATGACAATAACGAAAACGAGACAAATCACACAGAGCACCCCGAACATTCAGAGCACTCAGAACCCTTACCTGACGAGCTTAAAGCTTTAAATGATAGGGTTGGCCTTGATGGTGAAGATGCCGATACCAACCAGAGTACCGACGCTCAAAACGCGGCGCAAGATTCAGGCAATAAGTCGTTTCATCAGGTTATTTCGGATGCTGGTGAACAACACAACATAGATGACGATCTCATTTTGCCCGTTGCTCATGGCGATATTGTTGAAGGCGCGAACGGTGGAGAAGGCACGACGGTCCGCAGCGCCTTTTTGGGCAAAGAAATGCAAACATCCTTCCTCGAATACTCGATGAGCGTTATTGTATCCCGCGCACTTCCTGATGTGCGTGACGGACTAAAGCCAGTTCACAGACGTATTTTGTACGCCATGAACGAAGCTGGTTACACACCTTCGCGCCCTCACATGAAATCGGCGCGTACCGTTGGTGACGTTATCGGTAAATATCATCCTCATGGCGATTATGCGGTTTACGAAACAATGGTGCGTTTAGCGCAGCCGTTTTCGATGCGTGTTCCCTTGGTTGACGGACACGGCAACTTTGGCTCAATTGACGGCGATTCGGCGGCTGCCATGCGTTATACCGAGGCGCGCCTTGACAAAGCATCCATGGAATTGCTGCGTGACCTGGACAAAGAAACCGTTAACTTCCAGCCGAACTACGACGAATCGCTTGAAGAGCCCGTTGTGCTGCCCGCACGTTTTCCGAACTTGCTCGTGAACGGATCGGCAGGTATTGCGGTAGGTATGGCAACCAATATTCCGCCACACAATTTGGGCGAAACTATCGACGCCACGTGCCTTATGATTGACAATCCACAGGTGTCGATTGACGAGCTTATGCGTGTTTTACCTGGCCCTGACTTTCCAACCGGTGCGCTTATTATGGGTACGAAAGGTATCCGCGACGCGTACGAAACGGGCCGCGGTTCGCTGTCGCTTCGTGCGAAATGCGAGATTAAGGAAGTCAAAAACAACCGCTACCAGCTGGTTATCAAAGAAATTCCCTATCAGGTAAACCGCCAGCGCTTGCTTGAGAAATTGGGCGAGCTTGTGCGCGACAAGAAGCTTACTGAAATAAGCAACATTCACGACGGCGCAGATAGAAGTGGCATTGACATTATTATCGACTTGAAGCAAGGTGTTATTCCTGAGGTTGTTCTTAATAAGCTCTACAAGCACACGCAACTTCAAATTGGCTTTGGTGTTATTATGTTGGCGCTGGTAGATGGTGTGCCGCGTGTTCTGTCGCTCAAAGAAGTGCTCGGTTACTATATTAAGCACCAAGAAGAAGTTATCGTGCGCCGCACCCAGTTCGAGCTTAACAAAGCTGAAGAACGCGCCCACATCTTAAAAGGTTATCTTATTGCGCTTGATAACATCGATGAAGTGATTTCGATAATCCGCTCATCGCAAACCGATGAGCAGGCAAAACAGCGCCTTTGCGAGCGCTTCAAGCTATCCGATAAGCAATCTGAAGCTATTTTGCAAATGCGCTTGCGCCGCTTAACAGGCCTCGAGCGCGAAAAAATTGAAACAGAGTTAGCAGAATTGCTGAAACAAATTGAGTATTACAACCGCGTTTTGGCTGACAACAATCTTGTTCGTCAGATTATCAAAACCGAGTTGCAAGACATTAAAGCTCGTTTTGGAACACCACGCCGCACGCACATCATGGGCGCAGCGAAAGATATCAACGTGGAAGATCTTATCGCAGATGAAGATATGGTTGTTACCGTTACCAAAGCGGGCTACGTCAAGCGTCTTCCCGTTGAAACCTACCGCTCGCAAAAACGCGGCGGAAAAGGCACACAGGCGGTGAACCTGAAAGACAACGATTACGTGGAACACCTGTTCATCGCATCAACGCACTCGTACATGCTATTCTTCTCAACCAAAGGCAAGGTGTACCGCACGAAGGTATACGAGCTGCCCGAAGCTTCTCGCCAGGCGCGCGGCAATGCGATCGTTAATTTATTGCCGCTTGAAAAGGACGAAGCAATTTCTGCAGTAATTGCTACGAAGGACTTCCCTGAAAACGAGTATCTGATGTTTGCAACCGCGCAGGGTATGATTAAGAAAACTTCCATGTCGCTTTATGACCGCACCCGCAAAGACGGCCTTATTGCCATCAACTTAAAAGACGACGACACATTGATTGCTGTGAAGCGCGTTTCTCCTGGTGATAAAGTTATGATTGCCACCAGTGCCGGTAAAGTTATTAAGTGGGATGAATCGGAAGCGCGTCCTTTGGGCCGCGGTACAATGGGTGTGAAAGGCATAACGCTTTCCGCTGGTGCCCATGCTTTGTGCCTGGAAATTGCCCATGAAGGCGCATCGCTGCTTGTGATTACCGAGCACGGATACGGCAAACGTACCCGCGTTGAAGAATATCCCGAGCAGCATCGCGGTGGACAGGGTGTGTTCACTATCAATATGACAGCGAAAAAAGGCCTGCTGGTAGACTGCAAAATTGTCGACGACGATGACGAAATTATGATTATGTCTGAGGAAGGTGTTGTTGTTCGTACGCAGGTATCTGGGATTACCGAGCAGGGTCGCTCGACGCAAGGTTTAAAGATTATGAATGTTGCGTCAAGTGATAAGGTGTCGGTGGTTGCGCTTACGAATAAGCGCCAGGATGTAGATGATGTAGAAGTTGGTTCTGAGCAGGTAAAATGTGCGGAAGGCGCTGACGCTTCAAGCGTACCCGATGCACCGAGTGCGTCAAGTGCGCCCAGCGCACCCGCAATGGACGATGCGGAAAACGTGGCCGAGATAGAATCTGCATCAAACGACGACGATCTGTTCGAGTAGAAGCTGTATTGGGTTGGCGGCACCGGTGGTGTTGCCAACCCTTTTTTATGAAACGGGCGTCCGCCCACCCCGCGCGTGTGACTGAGCGCTGCTAATCGTTAAAATCTTCGGGAGATGTTTTATCAAGCCACGTTGAAAATTCTTGCAGCGCGGCATCCATAGTTTCGTGTGGCAGCGCGCATGAAAATCCTGCGCTGTTCACCAGCGCTTCCTCAATAAAAAGCGGCGCTCCTTGTTGCACTGCCAGCGCAATTGCATCGCTTGGTCGCGCTTCAAATTCTTGTATCTTGTTGTTATGCTTTACCACAAGTTTGGTGTAAAAAATACACCCCAGAAGTTTGTAGATGTGGACATATTGTATGGTAACTTCACAAGTGCTACAAATATTAAAAAATAACTGGTGCGACGTTGGGCGCGTTAATTGTGCATCTTTCAGGATAAGGCTAAGCAAACTGGCTTCGTTTAAGTTGATGTAAACAGGAATTAAAGTAGGGCTGACCTGCTGATTTTCTGGAACCGTTTGCAGTACAAGCACCGAGGGCCTAGGAGCGCTTGCCGCTATCAGGGTAAGGACATTTACGGGAATCATCGCGCACCTTTCTCTTAAAATCAAAAAATAGTATAATCCATTCTTGACGAAATCGTCCCATTTGATATATAGTGTCATAGCACTTTTTGTGGGCCCGTAGCTCAGTTGGTTAGAGCGCACGCCTGATAAGCGTGAGGTCGCTGGTTCAAGTCCATTCGGGCCCACCACTACTGTTGCGATAAACGTTCCGCCGAGTGCCGAGTTTGCCGGTGGAACGTTTATTAACATGGGGAATTAGCTCAGCTGGGAGAGCGCGGGCTTTGCAAGCCTGAGGTCAGGGGTTCGATCCCCCTATTCTCCACCATCGATTGTAACGGGGCCGGTTTTTGCCGGCCCTTTTTGCGCTTTGGCACAACTTATCAGCATTGTTGCACACGCGGCGCTGGTACGTTGCGCGGGCATGGCGTTATGGCGCACCGCAAACACACCAGCTGCCAATGCGTGCGAGTTTATAAGGAGAATATATGACACGTGACGAGGCGCTTCATATTTTAGGCCTCAATGAGCAAGCGTCCATTCAAGATATAAAAAGCGCCTATCGCGAAATGGCTCAAATTTTGCATCCCGACAAATATATGCACAATAAACGCCTTCAACGGCGCGCAGAAGAGCAGTTCAAAAACGTACAAGATGCGTTTCGCTATCTACTGAAACGCCCAGCTCCCACCGATACCGCCGACCCTGAGTCGGCTTTTTCACCCGAGTCGTCGGTAACGCAAGGGCAGGCAACGATTGCTGGCACACTTGCGGGTGTTATTGCCGCTCGTGTGCAGCTTATCGAGCAGCGCTCACAGCTTTATGAGCAGCGCACGTTCGCCATTGTGTGCTTGGTTGTGGGTGTGCTTGTTGCGCTTGCAGCACGCCGATATCCCATACTAGGCGTGGTATCGGTTGCGGCTATTGGCGCAGGTGTTGTGCAGTTTATTACGTCCCTTCAGTCGTTAGTTTATATCAAGGAACGCATCGAAGCGCTTGGGAAGCAAAAGCAAGAACTGGAAGCGCAACTTAAACAGTAGCCGATACACAGACCCTTATATGATTGCAACCGTCAGCTGCGGATACGTTGGCAGCTGAGCATGATAGTAAAAGAGAAAGGATTCTTGTGAAACAAGAAAATATCCGTAATGTGGCAATTATTGCGCACGTAGACCACGGGAAAACAACACTTGTCGACCGCTTGCTGTACGCAGTGGGAACATTTCGTGCAAATCAGCAGGTAGAAGAAAGGGTTCTTGATAGCAACGACCAGGAACGTGAACGCGGCATTACCATTCTTTCGAAAAATATCGCTATCAATTACGGCAATGTGAAGATTAATGTTATCGATACGCCGGGCCATGCCGATTTTGGCGGTGAAGTGGAGCGCGTGCTGAACATGGCTGATGGCGCGCTGCTTATTGTTGACGCGTTTGAAGGCCCCATGCCGCAAACGCGTTTCGTGCTTAAGCATGCTCTTGCGCTGGGGTTGCGCATCGTGGTTGTGATCAACAAAATTGACCGCCCGGGTGCACGTCCTCACGAAGTGGTTGACGAAGTGTTCGACCTGATGGTTGAGCTTGAAGCCAGCGATGAGCAGCTTGATTTTCCCGTTGTGTTTGCTTCTGCTGTGAATGGGTACGCGCGCTATGCTCCCGAAGACGACACGATGGATATGACGCCGCTGTTGGATACTATTATCGAGAAAGTGCCCGCACCCGATTGCGAGCCAAACGGGCCTGTTGCTATGCAAATTTGTACCGTTGACCACTCAAGTTTTGTGGGGCGCATCGGCGTTGGCCGCTTGTCATCAGGTACGATGCACAAAGGCGAACAGGCGCTGGTAATCAAAAATGACGGAACGCGCTACAACACCGTCATCAA
This sequence comes from uncultured Coriobacteriales bacterium, assembly GCA_946892075.1. GTDB lineage: Bacteria > Actinomycetota > Coriobacteriia > Coriobacteriales > Eggerthellaceae > Berryella. Next base: position 3,378 of record CAMPNZ010000002.1, on the reverse strand, counting down.
GCAGGTGTTCACGTTCCATGAGTTGGGAAAAACCGAGGTTGACCAGGCGCTTGCGGGCGATATTATCGCTGTGGTGGGCGCTGCAGATGCCGATATTGGCGACATGGTTACCTCGCGCGAGCACCCTATTCGCCTTGATCCTATTGAGGTTGAGCAGCCGACGATGGCTGTGGTGTTTGAGCCTTCAACAAGCCCACTTGTTGGCCGTGAAGGCGACATCGTTGGTGGCCGCCAACTTAAAGAACGCCTGCTTAAAGAAGCGGAAAGCAACATTTCTATGCGCATTCAGGAAGTGCCCGACTCCACGGGAATGGAAGTGGCAGGACGTGGCGTGTTGCATCTGTCGGTGCTGATGGAAACGATGCGCCGCGAAGGTTTTGAGTTTCAGGTGGGCCGCCCGCGCGTGATTATCAAAACCGATGCTCAGGGGCATAAACTTGAACCTATCGAGGAAGCAACAGTGGACGTTCCTAGTGAATACGCAGGTAAAGTTATAGAAGTGTTCGGAACAGCCGGCGGAGAAATGTCGGATATGTATCAGCGCGGCGAAGATACGCATCTTGTGTTCAAAATTCCTTCGCGCGGCACGATGGGTCTGCGCACGCGCATTCTTAATGTGACGCGCGGAGAGGCTGTAATGTTCCATCATTTCTCGGAATATGGCCCTTATCGTGGGGAAATGGGACACCGCAAGTGCGGCTCGATGATTGCGCTTGCTACGGAAAAATCGGTTGCGTATGCGCTTGACACGCTGCAACAGCGCGGAAAGTTGTTCATTGGCCCTGGTGAAGAATGCTACGAGGGCATGATTGTGGGTGAGTCGGCCAAAGAAGGCGACATGGTAGTAAATGTTGCGAAATCAAAAAACCTGGGCAACCAGCGTTCTTCATCGGCTGACAAGGCAATTTCGCTTACGCCGCCGCAAACGTTTACCTTGGAAGAGGCGCTTGAGTATATCGAGGACGACGAGCTGGTTGAAGTGACGCCAAAATCAATCCGCCTGCGTAAACGCTTGTTGTCGGCAACCGATAGGCGCAAAGCGAACAAGAATAATTAGGCGCGATGGAGCAATATCATGCGCGGAGCAATCAGGTGACGTGTGGCTTAGGCTACCATGGCGCACGGGCGGTCCAAGAAGGCAACCAAACCAGGTAGCCATGGTAACCAGGCGCTTGTGGTAACCGGCCACCCGCAGAAACCAGCCATCCGTTGCAAGCAGGCGTTCATAGCGTCTTTTTGCAAGCTTTATTTCGCCTTTTTATTGTTGAAATTTAAGATTTTTTTGTGCGTGCGTGTAGTATAGTTTGCTCATGCTAGCAGTGTTTTTGAATTGTGTAGGCTTGCCAAAGCGCATCTTGTATTGCATGTTAGAATGAACCAGTACGCTTTGAAGGATAGGAAAAGGAAACAAAAGCAATGGTAAAAACGATACTGAAAACCTTAGGTGTGTGTGCCGTAGCTTTCGCCGTTGTGTGCGGCATTACAGGCTGCTCATCTGGGAAAAGTGGAGTAGCGGTAACAATCAATGGCGACAAGATTCTTGAAGAAGCTATCACGAAAAAAGTGGAGCAAATTCGTGCACGCTACGAACTGACCGATACGAACGCGTGGGGTCGCTGGTTAGTGAAAAACAAGCTCACACCGGAAAAAGTTCGCGATCAAATGATTGATTCGTACATCAGCCAGCACGTGATTAAGGCAGGTGCTAAAGAGTTAGGCGTTCAAGTTTCAAGCGAAGAAATTGACAAGCGCATCCAGGATATGCGTTCAAAGTACGATTCTGACGACGCGTGGAATAAGGCGCTTGAGCAGGCTGGATTTACGGCAGAGGAATATCACGACACCGTTGAGAGCTCGCTTCTTTCTCAAAAAATTCAAGAGAAATTGCGTGAAGACACCAAAGTGGAAGACGCTGATGTTCTGAAATCGTGCAATATGTATGCGTCGTTTTTGACGGGCGCACGTAAGTCGTCGCACATTTTATTTGAGGAAAAAGATGAAGCAACCGCTAAAGACGTGTTGAAAAAAATCAACGCTGGTAAGCTTGATTTTGCGGAAGCTGCAAAGCAGTATTCAACTGACAAGGGTTCAGCTGCGCAGGGCGGCAATGTTGGTTGGGACAAAATGAACAACTTCGTACCTGAGTACACAAAAGCCTTAAGTGATTTGAAAAAAGGCCAGGTAAGCGCCCTTGTTAAGTCGAAGTTTGGCTATCATATTATCAAGTGCACTGATGAGTGGACAGCGCCGAAAGAAATTACAGAGCTTAATCAAATGCCACAAGAAATGGTTGATTCCATTAAGAAGATGACGCTTGCGAATAAAACTCAACAGGCGTTCAAAGAATGGCTTGACGCTCAGAAAGATAAAGCCGACGTCAAGAAAAATGATATGCCTAAGGGTTTGTCGTACGATCTTGACATAACGAAGTACGAGCAAGAAGCGCAAAAAGCACAGGAACAGAAAGCGGCTGAACAGGCACAGAAGAAAAACGATGATGCTGCTAAGCCTGCTGATGGTGCTGCTTCTTCAGCAGATAAGAAAGCTGACGACAAGAAAGCTGACGCACCGAAACCTGCTGATGGTAAAAAGCCTGCTGACGCCAAAAAATAGTCGTAGCGTTTAGCGCTGATAACACTCACAGAAATTTCTTGCTTGCACACGTGTAGTTGCGCGGCATAGGTTTTTCTGTGAGCCAAATTGCGAACGTAAAGCGACTGTTGTGAAGAAAACTGTAACGGAGCACTTGTTCAATGAGCAATGCTCCGTTATACTTCAATGTTGCTATTACGCTCAATAGTTTATGTATGGAGAGATGTCCGAGCTGGCCGAAGGAGCACGATTGGAAATCGTGTATGCGCCAAAAGCGCATCTGGGGTTCGAATCCCCATCTCTCCGCCAGATGTAGCCCGTGGAGGGGTGGCAGAGCGGTTGAATGCGGCAGTCTCGAAAACTGTTTCACCTGCAAGGGTGACGGGGGTTCGAATCCCCCCTCCTCCGCCATTTTTAAACGCCGTGAACACACGGCATTCTCTTGCATCTTCTTTCACTATCCTTATTTTTGAATTTCTTGGCGCGCAGCGTTAAGTGTGCTCGAAGTGCTTTTCTAGCAAATATCCATTGCTGGTGCGTTTTTGGCGTGACTTGTGATGCGTTGTATCGCGCGCACGTAAGGCGTTCGATTGTGTGTTTGAGATGCTGCTTATGATGTGTTCCACGCTTCTGCCTGCAACACCCGCACCCGCACCCGCGCCCACCCTCGAACGCTCCGTCATTCGCACGCCACCTCGCATGTTCCTGTGCCCCGCGCTCGCGCCCGAACGCGGGGCACAGGAACATGCGAGGTGGCTTGCGAAGGACGGAGCGTTCGAGGGTGGG
>CAMPNZ010000001.1 GCA_946892075.1 uncultured Coriobacteriales bacterium | reverse complement strand
CGCACGCCAGCGAGTGGGGAACTGGCCTGGCGTGCGCCGGTAAGTGCGTTGAACAGCGTTGTTTTACCGCAGTTCGGATTACCGGCTAGTGCAATTCGAATGTCCATTTCATTCCTTTCATGGGATGTGTTTCACCTGTTCAGGCTGCAAGGTGCGGTAAGGCGAAGAACGCGGGTGTGCTGGTGCGAGGTGCGGGCGGCGCAGACGCTGGTATGGCGTGCTGCGTGACCGCTCGATGCGAAGCAACAAGGTGCGTTCCCGTTCTTGCGCTCATCACGCGACTGCTCGATACGAGGCGCGTTCGGTGCGTTCGGTGTGTTCGTTCTGCGAAACGCGATGCAAAATGCCTAAAACGGGTGTTTACAGGGAGTGCGTGCGAATAAACCTCTGGTAAATTGGGAATGAGGCTTACGTTCATTGTGAACCATGTTGAATAGTGCTGACGTCGCTTTGATATGCTGGCGAAATGGTGCGTTTCTTGCAAGCTGAAGTTCCATGTGATGTTCCGCATGATGCTTCGCGTGATGTTCCGCATGAAATGCCGTGCCGCGTGAAATGCCACGTGAAATGCCGTGCCGCTTGCCGCGTTCCGTGCCGCCTTGCATACCGCTAACGAAGCGTCCGTTCAACGTTCCTATTCAACAATAATGCAGGCAGCTTCACTTTTTCTGAGTGATAATTCATACCCACGAACGGTAATCTCAAGGGGATCACCTAAAGGTGCCACTTTTCGAACATGCAGCGACGTACCTTTTGTGATACCCATGTCCATAATGTGGCGCTTAATGGCGCCTGAACCTGACAGACGCTTCACCACTGCGTCGCCACCAATGGGCACGTCGCGCAAGGTTTTGATTTGTTCACTATCGTGTGTTTCCATACCTTAATTCCTTCCTCATTAGGTATTATCACAATTATGAACGCGATAGAACTGCCTATTCCCAAACCCACAGCAGCTTTGCACTCCGTTTTGCTCGTGCACTGGCGCACGAGAGTTGTCAATTGAGTTATGCGTATGCGCGCGAGAAACTACCTGCGCACCATAAGCCAATAACAACCCACGTGAAAGAACGCACGAACCTATATCGCTTGCTCATAATCATGGGTGCGAAGTCGAAATATTGATGAATGGAATAAAGTCGTAAAATCGAAGTGCCGAACGGTGCTGCCGGTATCCTTGCTGCGCGCTGCGTGAAACGTGCCGCGTGTGGAACGTGTCGCGCTGCGCTTGGTGCTGGTACGAGTTCGCTCATGCAAGGTGTTGCGGTTGGTGACACTGATGCAAGGTGCGTTTCGTGCAACGTGTGCAGTAGTGGCAGTACGTGCTACATGAGTTATACCTGTTCAGCATGTTAATCGTGCTGTCGGTACGCTTCGTGTTGCATGTACTGTAGCTGCTCCATATGCTGTACGTTCGCAAGATTCGTCAGCTACTTCCCGCACTTCACGCATGCTATACGGCGTTTCCCGTACGTGCAATTCGCGCAATGTGCGCATGTGCTAAAAACGGATACTAATCGCAAGCGCTTGAAACGTGCGCGCTTTACCTGGCACGTGTCTGAATGCGTGCCGCGCGCCGCGTTTGCATTACTCGGTTACGCTCACAACAGAGATACGTGCCGCAATCGATTTGTCAAGCGCAACACGCGAACCTTTAATCTCGACGATAAGGTTTCCCTGATTGTCAGCTGCTACACGAACGTGAGATCCTTCCACAAATCCCAAATTCTCAAGAAAATGCAACAACTCTGGCTTTGTCGATTTAATCGAACGCACCTCAACACACTCACCTAACGAAGCAAATGTTAGTGGTTTTACATTTGTGGCATTGGTGCTCAAGATTCCCAAACCCCTTCTACTCAACTCTCGCCTTAATGACGCCCAAACGTCAACACATATAGTAAACACTTATGAGAAAAAAATAAATTAAATTGAGGTAACAATTAAACGTTTGTTGATTTTAGTTCTAAAATGCCAGCTAACAATGCAAAAGAAAATTGTGAATTATTTGTAGATGCCGTTACTATTACCCTTACTATTACCCTTACTATTACCGTTGATTTTGAAAACGAAGCCGTAAACCTTATAAACATCTCAATATAATATGTAAATGCATTATGTGGTGTTATGATGTGAGTTAGTTAAAGCTAACTGATTGAATTTTAGAGAGGATTGACCTTGTATGAGTGTGCAGCAATCAGGCAATTCACGTGCGAAGGGAACGGATGCGAGAACGGGCGGTAAACTCAACGGACGCGACCTTATCAACGTCGGCATCTACACCGCCATCTACTTCGTTATTGTGATGATACTTGCCATGACAGGACTTATCCCCGTGCTTCTTGTTTTGCTGTCGTGTATGGTTGGCGTAATCGGCGGCATTCCGTTTATGCTGTTCCTGACGAAAGTCAAAAAGCCCGGCATGATTTTCATCATGAGCATTATTATGGGCATTTTGATGTTCCTAACAGGCATGACGTGGATGCCCATTCTTGTTGCGGCCGTTACGGGCATCGTCGCAGAGCTTGTGTATCGAAGCGGAAATTACGCCAGTATGCGCGCGGCCATCGTAACGACGGGCGTGTTTTCGCTGTGGTGTTGCGGGAACTACCTGCCGCTATTCTTCCAGCGGGCGCAGTACTTTGCAACGCGCACAAATTTCGGGCAAGATTACATCGATGCGGTGGCAAGCCTTACGCCAACCTGGCTGTTTTTCGTGCTGCTGATTGCTACGTTCATCTGCGGAATTATTGGCGGCTTTATCGGGAAAGCGCTGCTGAAGAAACATTTTGAGCGCGCTGGCATCGCGTAGGCAACGTAGGTGAACGAGCGGCATTAGCGCCCCGCCACCAGCGCAAACGCCACTTCACACCACAAGGTAGAAGCACCATGAACACCGCACCACGCCACATAGCCGCAGCTTCATGGACGCCACGCGTCACAAAAAGCCTGCTTGACCCACGAACAAAGCTGTTCCTCGTGTTCGTGGAAGCAATTCTTGTGCTGTCGAGCGCGGGCGGCAGCGCGCTGTTTTGGTTTCGCGCGGCGTTTGCAATTCTTCCGTTTGTGCTGCTCTGTTCCGCAAAACGATACGCGCCCTGCATAGTTGGTGCGGTGCTGGTGGGCATCATGCACGCGTGCGAGTGCTGCGTGTTCCCCAGCGCGAAAGGCCTGGTGGCAAATGCGCTTCTGTTCATGATTGTGGTTGTAAATCGCTTTCTACCTGCGTATATGATGAGCTCGTACGTCATCAATACCACAACGGTAAGCCAGTTCAAAGCCGCGATGAGCCGCCTGCGCATGCCCGACGCGCTTACCATTCCAATGTGCGTGATGTTTCGGCTGTTCCCCACCATTCGCGAAGAAAACGCGGCAATTCGCGCGGCCATGAAAATGCGCGGTATTGGCCTTCGGAATGGCCAGCTTGCGAAGATGCTGGAGTATCGCATTGTGCCGCTGATTACCTGCGTTGCGAAAATTGGCGAGGAGCTGTCGGCGGCGGCGCTCACGCGCGGGCTGGGGCGGTGCAAAACACGCACGAACATCTGCCGCATTGGGTTCGGGTGGGCCGATTGCGCTGTGTTTTTGCTGACGCTGGCTGCGGCGATGTATGGGGTGTGGTGCTATGTGCTTGGTTGACGCGGCTGTGAAAAATGCTGCGACCGTGGAAAGTGTCGTATCTGTGGAAAGGAGCGCGATGGTTCCCGAAACGCAGGTACCAGCAGGAACATACGTTCAAATGCAAAAGGCAGCGCCAAAGCACGTGCAAGCTGGTGCGGCGCGACTGCGGGTGTGGTGCTATGTGCTTGGTTGAATTTCGCACGGTGAGCGTGGCGTATGACGCAACGCCGAACGTAGAAAGCCTGCGGGGCGTGTCGCTGCGCGTGAACGCCGGCGAATGTGTGCTTTTAACAGGAGCTTCGGGAAGCGGAAAGTCAACCGTGCTTCGCCTTTTGAATGGCTTAATTCCGGAATTTTACCGCGCGCGCATCGAAGGCAGCGTGCTGGTGCAGGGCAAGGATGCGCTCGGCGTCAGAATTGAGGAGAAAGCGGGCGTTGTCGGAAGCGTGTTTCAAAATCCGCGGGCGCAGTTTTTCAACGTCGATACCACCAGTGAGCTGGCGTTTGGGCTGGAAAATCTTGGTGTTCATAAGGAAGAAATTTTGCAGCGCGTTTGTACGACGGTCCGCAATTTTCACATTGAAGCGCTGATGGATCGCAGCATGTTCAAGCTGTCGGGCGGCGAAAAGCAGCAAATTGCGTGCGCGTCGGTTGATGTGATGGCGCCCGAAATAATCCTGCTTGACGAGCCGTCGGCGAACTTGGATTATGAAGCAACGGAGCGGCTGCGCGCGCTGATTGCGTTTTGGAAGCGGGCCAGGAAAACCATTGTGATTGCCGAGCATCGCATCAATTACGTGTGGGATTTGGCTGATAGAGCGCTTATTTTGGAACGGGGCGCGGTGGTGCGGGAAATTGTGAAAGGCGCCATAGAGCGTTTTACGAACGAAGACGCGAAACGCTGCGGCTTGCGCTCGCTTGCGCAGGTGTCGCCGCTGAGTTTGGCCAGGTCGGGCGCGAGTTCGGACGCGGGTGCGAATGCGGATGGCGCTGAAAGCGGCACAGCGAGCAGCACGGAGAGCGGCACCAATTTCATCTTCCTGAAAAACCTTAGCTACGCGTACCACAAAAACCATACGCTGTTCGCTATCAACAGCATGAAAATCAAAAAAGCCCACGTAACCGCCATCGTTGGCGGCAATGGTGCTGGCAAAACCACCTTTTTGGAAGCCGTTTGCGGCATACGAAAAAACAGGGGCCTTGTGGTTGTAGACGGTGTGGCGCATACGTGCAAAAGGCCAGATGGCACGATATTTATGGTCATGCAAGATGTGAATCATCAACTTTTTACGGAATCGGTGCTTGACGAAGTGCTCATCAGTCAGCCGCACGCAGACGAAGCCGCTGCGAAACGCGCGCTTGCCGCGGTTCACCTGGACGAATTGTGCGACAGGCACCCCATGTCGCTTTCCGGCGGGCAAAAACAACGGCTGGCGCTGGCGTGCGCGAGTGCCTCGCAGGCGCCCATTCTGCTGCTTGACGAGCCAACAAGCGGCTTGGATGTGCTGCACATGCAGATGGTAGCGCGCGTGTTGAACCAGCTCAAAGGCCAAGGACGAACGATTATTACCGTCACGCACGACAGCGAATTTATTGAGTGTTGCTGCGATGACGTGCTTCGCATGGAGCACTTGTAGCGCATCGGTGCAGCAATAGGAGTGCTCGGGAACGCGAGCGCGCACGGGAACATGAGGCTGCGCAGGTGCGGTCGCAGGAACGGGTGTGGGAACGGGTGCGGAATGCGACGGTAAATGGCATTGGCTAGGTTTGCGACGGCGGCATCCGTAGCTGCGGTGCCGCGTGCTTGATGCGTGCAGTTAAGCGGTGAGGGTGCTACGGCAACGCTTCCTATCATTTCCGCAATTCAAAGGCTCAGTTTAAGGCGCACTACCGCAGCGCACCGAAAAATATTGCCGCCCAGATGGGCAGCAGCGCCAAAACAGTGTATTATTGCACCACACGCGCGCAACACGCGTCAACTCCACGACGCGCGTACCAGCGCAGGAGCAACACGCGTTAATGCCACGGTGCACGCACACAACACGTCGATGGTGGTTCTGTACCCTCATCAGCGCGTAAGCGAAATGCAAAGCGCGCAACACGCGTACCAGCAGTACATGAGCAATACTCGGCAACTCCGCGGCGCACGTAACAGCGCGCAAACGCCCTGTTCGCACTGTGCTCACGCGCCCGCGCAACCGCCCACAACCACGTTTGAGGTGCTTCATGATTCAATACACAGATACACGCGGATTGTCCTCGCGTTCCTACTCGTTTACCGACGCCGTCTTGACAGGACTTGCGCCTGATGGCGGGCTGTTTGTTCCCGAGCGCCTTCCCCATTTTTCGCTTGAAAATTTGAATGCGATGCAAACGCTTCCCTATCATGCAGTTGCAGCGCAGGTTTTTAAGGCGTTTCAGCCGAATATTGCTGATGAGGCAATTGACGCTTTGTGTGCGCAAGCGTACGGTGAGCAATTTGATGACGAACGCATCGCGCCTGTTCACACGCTTGACGAGCACACGCACGTCCTTGAGCTGTGGCATGGGCCAACCAGCGCGTTTAAGGATATTGCCCTACAAGCGCTGCCGCTGTTTTTTGATGAAGGCATCAAAGCGAACGGCGCTGATGGCTGCACAGGAACAGGTAGTGCAGGAAACGGATCAGGTACTGAAGCTGGTGGCGCATGGGTTACAGCTAGCAACGCGGAAGCTGGCAATGCAGGTGGCGCGGGTGGCAGCGCGGCAAACGCGCAGACACGTTCCCGATTAGCAGCACAAGCAGGAGCAAAACGCCTTATCCTTGTTGCAACATCAGGCGACACCGGAAGCGCTGCACTGTGCGGATTCTCGCATGCGCGCAACACGTCGATGGCGGTTTTGTATCCTCATCAGCACGTAAGCGAAATGCAACACGCGCAAATGCAAGCGCACGCAAGCAACCAGGCGCGTATTTTTGCCGTCAAGGGCGATTTTGACGATTGCCAGCGTGCCGTGAAGGAGCTTTTTGGCAATCAGGAATGGAATAGCGCACTTCAGAGCCGCTATAACACATTTCTTTCAAGTGCAAATTCCATTAACTGGGGGCGTTTGCTGCCGCAAATTGTGTACTATGTGTCGGCGTACCATCAGCTTCGCGCGCGGGGCGCGTTGCGTGATCACGGCTGCTTCGATGTATGCGTTCCAACGGGAAATTTTGGGGACATTCTTGCAGGTTATTACGCCAAACAGATAGGTGTTCCCATTCGTTTGCTGATATGCGCAAGCAACGAAAACAACGTGCTGGCACAGTTTATGGCAAGTGGCTCGTATACGCTTGAAAATCGCCAGTTGGTAAGCACGCCTTCGCCGTCCATGGACATTTTAGTGTCGTCAAATTTGGAACGTGCGCTGTTTGAGCTTACGCATCGCAACAGCAAGCTGGTGCGGGAGTGGATGGACGCGCTGAAAACGAAGCGTGCGTTCAAGGTTGATCGCACAACGTTTGACGCTTTGCGCGACACGTTTGCGGGCGACTGGGTAAACAACGACGACTGTTTGCGCACGATGAAGCGCGTTTTTGAAATGTATCACTACGCGATGGATCCGCACAGCGCCGTTGCGTTTGAAGTTGCGCAGCGCCTGGGCGACAGCAGCACGCCGATGCTTATTGTGTCCACAGCATCGTGGGCGAAATTTTCTGCCAGCATGTATAAAGCTTTGCACAATATAGCACATGACCAGGAACTTCCCAGCGCCATTGCGCAATGCAGCAGTTTTCAGCTGAACGATCTGCTTGCAAAGAAGTTCGGGTTGCGCATTCCGCCTGCGCTTTCAAAAAATCGTCTTGCAACAGCGCATAGTGCTGTTCAGGTTGAGAGCAACACCGACGATATTCAGGCAGCGCTTGAGCAGTTCCAGCACGAACTTGCGTGTGGAAAATAGCCACGTGAATAATACAAAACGCATAAAACTTCATATTTTCGCACGGCTCGCGCGAGTGTTGTTCCTGTTCAAAGCTTGGCTTAGTACCATTCATAACGAAACGTGATAAAACGGTAAATAAGGCAATGAATAATAGTTCGCCTCTTTACTCACTATGCTTTTTGATTAAGAATAATCCTAAGAGATAGTTTACCCTAACATGTGAGGGGACAAGGTAAACGTCGCTTAACACAAGAAGTTACCACGTATGTACCTGGGTTTTTACGACCCCCTTACAGGAAACGAGAATGATATGAGCGAACAACACCTTAAGCCGGTAGTGCGCATTGCTATTTCTCTTGAAGGAGAAAACCACGGTTCAATGTATGGTAGAGGCGTCGCGGAGCTGTGCCAGGGCGTTCTTACCTATGGCTCACTTAACGCCGCAGCTAAGAACATGCATATGGCATATAGCAAAGCGTGGCGCATCATGAAAAACACCGAACAGCGCCTGAATGTGACGCTCATCGACCGCGATGGAGCGCACGGCTCTACCCTTACCGTAGAGGGACAGCAGCTGCTAAAAACGTGGAACGACATAAATCGCAAGGTAACCGCCTACGCCAATAAAACCTTCGAGAAAATGTATTACGGCTCCCATTAGGGCGTTTGCATTACGGAAACGCGTACATCGCTAAAAGCACACACGGAAGCCATGCGCTTATACAAGGCGCAAAAGGAAACACAGTGCACAGCGCTTGCTTTGTGACGTGGGCTTTTACGATGCAGCCACCCGCAAACAGCACTCCCGCGCAACACATTGCACATAATCCAACAAGCACAAACATCCCACTTGATGCACTGAGCGCAAAAATGAGACGTATATCTCCTGTTCCAAAGGGAATATACGACTGCTGCACCACGCGCAGAGAGCTTTTATGCCGCAACGCATACAGCAGCTGTAACACAAAACGCAGCGCAAGCAGCGCGCATACACACGCCGCACCATAAGCAACGCCATACCAGTACGTATCAAACGAATACAGCAGCACATACGCAAGCGATCCGCACACAGCAATGCCATAGCATGCCCCCATAGGAATGCAAAAACATTTCACATCAACCACGCAACACACAACAAGCAACAGCAAGCAGATGCCGTAGAGCGCATACCCGATTGCAAGCATCGCGCCTCCATCACAAAGCTGCGTAGTTGGCAACAGATTTGCGCAGGTGACGGGGCTGTTGTGCCGAACACACATCCGCATAGGTATCGTCGATAAACCTGTGCATACACCCATAGCACAAGCGCGCATTTTCAAAGGTAACAGCCCCGCAAACTGGGCATTTCTTCTTGCGTTCATCAACACGTAAAGCCTTAGTCATATCTATTCCTTTCTTACACGTTCAACTGCGTATATGAAGAAACAAGCGCACTATGTATCTGCATACGCGCTGCTAACTATTACGTAGTCGTTTTCGCTAAACCACCACGATGATGGATCGAAAAACTGCTCGAGCACATAGGCGCTGTGCTTGGCAGAAAGAGATATTTCACCAGGTAAAACACCTCTCCTGCTTTTGAGCACCTTGCCGGTATCAGACACAAACGCAATGTCGATAGCGTGCTTCATACCAAGCGTGTGAACCGCCTTACACGGAAGAAGCATCACGATGTTGCGATGCGGCTGTGTAGCTAACAGTCCGCGTAAACGACTTCTAAACGATGAAGCAATCACAAGCGATTTTGTTTCGTGGACCGTGCCGTAGCGCATCAATACGCTTCGTTGCTGAGCGCGCAATGCGCATGCGCGTTTGTGTGCTTTCCCGAAGCATAATGTTAACAATGACCAGCGCACATGCGCTTCTCGTAAAGCTGTATTAACCATGCTTTCCTCCTGACGTACGACTTTGTATTACAACAACACAATGATCGCCGTTTGTTGTAAACGACATTGTTAAAACCAAATGCTTACCTGCGCTTATGTTGTCTTGATTGCGCTGCACGCTCGAACCCGATTGCTGCTGCGTTATACCCGCGCGTTTTTGCTGCGATCTTGTGCCTGGCGGCGCATCTTCACGCAAAACAGGAACACGAGCAATCAACACATTTGACGCAGCGCCGTCAAGCGCAAGCTCGTTTATTTCGCCAGCCGCATGCGCAACACACGCGCGCAACTGCTGTTGCGCTTTCTCAGCTGAACAGGGCATACTGAAGGAAATAACGCGGTTGTAGCACAGATATCCATACGCGCTTGGTGGCAGTGAAATTGCCTTATAAAGTGCCTGTTCACAAGCTTCTTTCGTGGACGTGTATGCCTGATACGCCTGCATTGATGCTTGCGTACGTTCAGAAACAAGTGCCAATGCGTTCGATGAGTTTGCTTCAGGCTCTTGCATAAAGCGCCAAGGCCATGCGTTTGAACACGCGTACGCTATAAGGCATCCACCTGCGCAAATGCACACAAATGCTCCCACTATGCCACGCGCATGCGCCTTTAGTACGCCAGCGACGTCTTTGAATGGTTTCGCAATCACGTTTCTCTCCTTTTTCCGTACGCTACAATGCGTCAAGCTTCATGCATGAACACGCTAATGAAATGGTGTGATGCAATGATGGCAACTGTGCGAAACCCATACCTTGCAACACGCGATTGCCAAAAAGCGTTGGCTCGAAAATCATCTCCCCGGTGAACCGCACTATGCCAAGCCCCTGTTCACGTGCTGTTATGATGCGGTTTTCAGGCGGCACGTAATGCGTGTTCATAGCTTCATTAATGTCATCGCACACGCTCGTAACCGTGCTGTACGCATCAAGCGAGCTTGCGTGAATGCGCACTTCTTCGCAAAATTGCCGATCAAATTCACTGCATGCACATATGAAACTCATTGCGTTATAGCTCACCAGCGCAAGTGCAATAAGAACCGGAAAGCAGATGGCGCACTCGATAGTCATTTGCCCGCATGTGCTCCTTCGTGGTTGGGTGCATAAAAGCCCATGTCCGCGCTTCTTTCTCCACCAGCCCGCCACCATGCGAACCACCATGCGTACCGCTAACACCGCCATCTCCACCACCATTTTCAGCCCAAACGCCGCCACCATGCGCGCGAAAAATGTTCTGTGCAAACGTTGTTCTACCATCGCACATCACTCTCTTAAGCCGTCAGACAACAGCGCAATAAGCGCATCGCCATCAGGGATAACATCTTTTACGCGCTCACGCAAAGCATCAAACGTTTCGCCACCAACGCTACCAGGCAAAGAAGCATCGCCTCCCCCATGCGCACTGTCGGCCGCACTGCCATCAAATAGGTCTGAACTCTTACCAAACATGTCAAGCAAGATGCGTATTTTGTCGTGCTCGTTGATAAACATCGTTTCTTTTATACGACGCAACACCAGCGGCACGCCATCAGTAGCGCTTTGCAGCACGATGCGCGAATTCACGCTTACGGCACGCCAGGGAGCCATGTCTATTTTGTCGAACCCTAAATCGCAGATGAGGCTCTTAAAACGCTGCGCTGCCCAGCGTCCGATGCCCGTCGTGTTCAGCAAAGGAACACCATCAAACATGTGCTCAATGCCAGATATAAGCATGTCTTGCCCTGTTCCGTATAAATTCACCAGGCTAAGCCAGCAATTCAGCACCAGCGGCACGCCCGCAAACAAACTTGAAGCTCGATTGCTAAAACCCTGCATAGCCGATGAAAACGACGGCGTAGCATCTTCATCGCGCACCAAGGTAGCTGCCGAAAGCGCAAAGCGTTGCTTGATAACAGTGTCTTTTTTGATAAAAGGGCTGCTAAATAACGAGTGCAGCGACACGCTTGACGTGTTAATAAGCGCGCAACACACTCCATCGCGCCCCGGCGGATAGGGATAAATTCTTCGGTCTTTGATGCTTTTAACAAGCTTTACTACTTCACCAAATGCACCATCAAGCTTGTGTTTCGTTTTTTGTTGCAAGGGCTTAAGGTCGCGTGCATGCTTTTCATAATCGCGCGTTGCATTGATAAATTGCGTAAAATAGAACTCGAAGCCGTTGTTGATAGCACTTGACGCAGCAGCCACTTTCCCCATGTCAGATACGCGTAACACCCCTGCTGGCGAACTTGGCGCGCGCGTTGCTTCAAATTCTTCAAGCGAACCATAGCGATACGCTTCGTTTGAGCCAGGAGCCCCTGGATACGCGCAAAACACATCGAAGCCGTCTTCGTCTTTGAACACAGGAAACAAGGCGTCGGTATACAGCGACGTCGTTCGCATTTGATGCGTATTACGGGGGATAAAAGGAAGTGACGCGCTAAAACTATCGTCTGTTTCATGGATGTAGGACTGCTGAAGCTGTTGCACCATATAGCGATAAAAGCACAAACGCGCATACGATTGAGCCTGCTCATCTGGATTGCTCGAACGAGAGTATTCCATGCGTTCGCGGGCTTCGTAATACGCTTGTGTACGCTGCAACGCACACGAAAAATTCCACGCATCAACGCTTGTGTACTGCGGATTTCGATACGCAGGAACATCTCCCAACGCGCGCGCACGTTCATACATGCTTGATGGATGCTCAGAGCCTCCGCAATCAGCCTGAAACGCACGCAATTTTGCCTGGTCACACGCGCGACGCTTCTTTGACATCGCTTCGCCCATTTCTTTCAGCGGCTTTTTGTACTCGTCGAGCTTTTCTATCTGCTGTGTGCCCAATGAAGATTCTTCGCGTGAGAGCATTTTGCCATCAGATGGCAGCAAAAACGCCAGGCCAGCATACGCATTACGATGCATGCCGCCCTTGTTAGCGTACGCCGTTTGCAACACTTTAAGCGTACACAAAAAAGGAAGCGCATCTTGATACGAATCAAGCGCTTTGCACGCTTTTTTCGAGAACGTGTCGCTTATGCTGATGCACTTGTGAGCAGCTTTAAGCAAGGTAGTGCCAACAGCAGATACGGGCGGAATACACAAACAAATAAGCCCCACAACAGCGCACGCCGCGCCGCATACCGAAAGTGTTAGAACAACCGAATCGCATATGCGTGCCACTTTTACGAAGCGCGCAACTTCGTGAGCTGCGCCTAAAGCAGCAACATCGGCCACCTCTTGCGTAACAGCACACGCCGTGTTCACGTGATAAATTTCAAGCTGCGAAAAAATAAGCGTAAGGCTAATAAGGATGGCAAGCGCACATCCAAAAGTTGTAAAACCACCATCGCGCTTGTGAAGATGCAAAGCAAAGACGCGTGGGCGTGGGCAAGGCTGAAACTGATGCTTGTGAGGCAATGTCGATGCAGAAGGGCGCTGGGTGCGACGCAAGGCAAAAGGTTGCAAGCAAAGATGTAACACAGAAAGTTGCCTGCGGAAATGCGACGCGAAAAGGCGCTTACATACCATGTTCACAACGCTCATCAATACCACGCTCCTGCACTGCTTGAAGCGTCAATGCCCTGTTTGGTTTCCCAGTTCGCATGTGCAACCAGCGTGCGCGAAATTTTAATGGGAATGCTGCTTGCCCCAAAACTACCCGCAAACAAGCCACCAACCAGGGGAAGCGCGCGCACCTGGCCTTCAATCGTTACGCCCACTTCGCGCGAGGCAGCATTGCCTTGCGTGGTGATGCTCCAATCGGGGTGCTCATCAGCATCGTCACTAGCAGCAAAAAACGCCGGAAGCGCCTGGAGGCGATGCGTGATGAAACTATCAAGCGCGCGCATGTCTTGATCGTTTGAGCACGTTGCCAACACACGACACGCTTCTTGGCACGTGTTTTCCAAAATGAGCGCATGATACAGCATAAGTGCAGGTTGCAACAGCACTAGAAGAAAAACTAACAGCACAGGAAGAAGAAAAGCAGCTTCAACGCAGCTTTGGCCGCGCGTGCGCAAGCAGCGATAGCCGCGCCGCAAAGGTGCAGGTTGCAAGGGTGCAGGTTGCAAAGGTGCAGAATGTAAAGACGCAAACTGCATTGAGCTGTTCCTTTCCTTGTTAATAGCACAACACGCTTAAGGTGCCGTCGTCTTCCAGGTGCATACGGTGCGACGCGTGATCAAGCGCATATTGCACCAATACGCCTTCATTGCAGGCGTGAAACAAAGCGCCAAGTGCAAGCAACACCGCTAAGAGAGCTCCTGTGACCAGCGCATACTCAAGTGTTGCTTGTCCGGAATTTGTTTTGTGCGCGCGGGCGTGGTGCGGCATTACAGCGACCCAAGTCCGTTGGAAATAGCGTCCCACAGCGCTTGAATTTTTGGCTTAAAACCAACGATTGCAACAATGGCAATAACAACGATAACGCCCACAATAATGGCGTATTCAGTAGTGCCTTGCCCGCATGAGCGCATGCGAGCTTGCGTGCTTAAACGCGCATACCACCTGCGTAAACGTTCGTTGGCTGCCGCATAGCACGCGTGAATCGGGCGCCTAAGAAAAGCGCTGTTACGCGCGCATAAGATACTTCGCGTACTCCTTCGAGCGTTATTTTTACTGCCCCATGTGTTTTCTATCCGATGCTGTACCATATCTGTCTCCTTTCATCAGTACGACCATTTCTATTGCATACAAGCTTCAGTGAAGCTGTTATACCAAGCGCTTACGTCATGCTCAAAATCATCGGCGCCATAATCAAAATAAGCATGGCCGGCAAAATAAATGCGCCTGTTGGAATCATCATTTTTATGGGCGCCTTCAGCACCTGCTTCTCAAGTTGCGAACAGCGCTTTTCCCGACAAACGCTCGACTCGTAGTGCAATGTAGCAGCCAGCGCATTTCCCAAATGCAGCGACCGAATAATGCTTGTAACAACACGCTGTAGCTCGCGCGAACCATACGCAGCACTAAGTGCCTGAAGCGCCTGCGATCTACTTTGCATGCCATACGCCCAGCTGTCGTACGCACGCAAACAATCGCGCGCAAACGGAACGCTAAAATTGCTGGCATACAACTTGAAGCTGACGTCAAAGGTAAGACCGCTTTTTAAGCCCAGCGATAACACTTCAAGCATTTCGGATAAGTGCTTTTCAGCGTGTTGCGCCTTCTGATGCTGGGCTTTTTTCAGCGCGTTTTTCCACAACAACACATGAAGAACAAGGCCGCTACATGCTCCGATAGCAGCACTTTGAGGCGAATCGATAAGCCCCACGCACAAGCCCGAAAGTACGCTTGCTACGGCGCAACGCAGGTAGGCCTCCCAATATGCAGAAACGATATGCTTGCCGCGAAGGTAGGTTCGTGACAGCTGTTCATGCAGATAGTGATTGCGTTGCGTGCTGAACATGGCAGGCAGAACACGTTGCGCGGCGTGCATGCATACGCTTTCTTGATGCGTGTTTGCAAGCTTTTGCACGTACCTCAACACAGCGGGAAGATAAGGCCGATACAGCTTTTCTGCGTCCACTGTGCCAAAGCACGTACCACCAGTTGCGCGCACTGTATCGTTCGCTGACCTTGTGCCAGCAAAGCGTGGGCCAGTTGCCGACGCACCAGTTGCTGACGCACCAGCCGCCCTTGAGCCAGTTGCCGACGCACCAGCCGCCGACACCACGGATGCAGCCTGCTCGTTCGCGAAATGTGTCTTCCCCGATACAATGCCCTGAACCATCTTCCATTCCCCCCTAGCGCAACTCGGGAATTTGCAAAATACGATGCACAAGAAACATTCCAAGCGCTTGCATGCCAAGTGCTGTACAAAAGATCAAAATTCCCGTTATGCTTTTGAAATATGCGTCAAGAAAGCCTGGTGAAATTACTGAAAATAAGGCTAGCAGCACCAGCGGCAACGCGCACACAATGCGCGCCGACAAATGTGCTTGCGCTGTTTGTGTGCTTAGTTTGCGCGCAAGTGCCAGCTCGTTTTGGGCGCTTTTCATGGCTGCTTGAACAACGCCATGCGAAGAACCGCCGCACATGTGCTGAATTTGAAGCGCAACCGCAACAAACGCCATGTGATTTCCAAGCCGCGAGCTTTTCAGCACGTCAAGCGCGCGCGATGTATCGCCACTTAAGCGCAGCACATTTAATGCACGCTTGAACACGTCTTTTACCAGGCAGTTATCGCTTGCGCACACGCTTTCAAAGGTTTGCAGCAGCGTAAATCCGCACGAAAAACTATCTGACATCAGTTCGAGCACTTGAGGAATAGCTTCACGTTGGCGGCGAAGAGCGCTGTCGTATGCGTGTTTCAAAGCGAAATAAATTCCCGCACTAGCAGCACAAACACTGATAACGGCGCTTGACCATTGACCGCTGAGGGCAAGCGCAATTACCCCAGCAGCAAACGGCGCCGCGCACAACCACGTAAGCATCGTTTCTGCGCACGTAAAACAGTGAAGCGCTGGATGCAAGCGATACACGAAGCGACACACGTCACCGCACGATTTGCTCTTGATAAGCGCCGATGCCACATATGAAAAAGGAACAGGGCGAAGCGGTGCAAGGGCGCTCATAATCTGCGCTATAAGCGAGTTTTGGTACACAACACTATCTTGCGCTGATTGCGCGGCGAAAGCGCCTGACTGCGCGGTGCTACCTTGCGCTGATTGCAACGCGCAAGCACCCGCCTGCACCATACTCCCCGCGCTACCAACCACATAACGCTGCACATGTGCGCTTGCTTGCACGTACAAAAACACATGTCGAGCAAGCAAAAACGCGGCAATGCTTACAGCAATTATGCTTACGCCTTCAAGCAAGCACAAGACAAACCCGTTCTCTGGTACCATTCCTCCACCTCCTTCTTGGCGCCTACGCACGCGCGCGCATCGCTAAGCCATGAGGGTGCAGCAAGCCATCTTCCCTGTTCATCCATGGTATTTCGCACGTATAATTCACGCAGCGGACACGCTTGTTGCGGGATTGCAGGCAACACTTCCACAATATCTGAGATGTAGCGCCCACCTGAAACCGACCGTTTTACCTGCACAATGAGCTTTAAAGCCGTAGAAATGCTCGTTTTAATAACATCGGTAGGCAAATCGATACCAAAGCGCACCATCATAATGAGTCGAGAAATGGAATCGTGAGGAGAATTGGCGTGCAGCGTGGTAAGCGATCCCTCATGGCCTGTATTCATGGCTTGAAGCATATCAAGCGCTTCAGAGCCACGGCACTCGCCCACAACAATCCTATCGGGACGCATGCGCAGCGCGTTGGCAACTAAATCGCGAATAGTTATAAGCCCATTTCCTTCAGCATTTAGTGGGCGCGCCTCAAGACTAATTACGTGCGGATGCTCGAAAAAGCGCAGCTCAGCTGAATCTTCGATGGTAATGATGCGTTCGCTTTTGGGAATGCAACAAGAAAGCGCATTGAGAAGCGTTGTTTTACCGGCGCCAGTTGAACCGCACACAGCAAGGCTTTTCTTGCTTTCAACAGCCCACTGCAAGCAGCGCGCAACGCTCCACTCGGCACTGCCAGCAGCGCACATATCATCCAGCGTTATAACGTGCTCAGGAAACTTCCTGATGGTAACAACGGGCCCGTTCATCGCAATAGGATTAAGTGCAACATTCACGCGATACCCCTGCTGAAGACGCGCATCAACCAAAGGCGAAAGCTCGTCAACGCGACGTCCCAGCGGTCCAAGAATTTTATCGATTACCGCGCGAATTTCTTCTTTCGTTCGAAATGTTTGCGGATAGCGCTTCAAAACACCTGCTTCTTCATAGAAAATTGCCTGTGTGCCGTTAATCATAATTTCAGTAACCGCCGGCTCGTCAATAAGTGGCTCGATAATTCCTAGTCCAAAGATAGAATATACAAGCTCCTGAATAAGCGCCTGAGCTTGCGCCGCCGAAAGCGCCTTGTAATCTGGACGCAATAACAGCTGTTCACAGGCTTTTTTCACCTCGGCTTCAGCTTGCATTTTGTTGCGCTTTGCTAAATCAATAACATAGTCAACCGAAAGCTGCTCTTCAAGATCGTTGCGCAGCGCATAGTAAAGCGACGCATCGCTGCCTGAGTGCGCAATCAATGGAGTTTGCAGGCGCTTATACGCCTGCGCGCGCTCGTAAAACCCCATATCAGCCACGTCCTTCTAAAGCGTTAAACCCACCTGCACCTAATGACGCGCAGCGCTGCGGTTGCGAGGGCATAATGTCACAAGCCAGTTCCTTAAGCCCATACCACAATGGGTTTTTGTTCTCCAACGCCGCCGCGCCTGAACTTGCAAGCAATTTTGTTTCAACATCAGCGCCGCCATACTTAACACTATGCAGCGTAACATCGCCTAAGGCGTGTCGCGCACGCTCAAGCGACACCGGCCCTTTGCGCGTGTACTTATTGAGCACGTAGCGAATTGAATGCGTGGGAATGCCGCACCGCGTGCATAAATCAACCACCTGACATGCGGCATTAAGCGACTGTACGCGCTGGTCGATAAGCATAAGCGGCTGCGCAGCTTTCTCTAACAGCAAGGCGTGTAAATCGCTCCAATAGCTTGATGTGTTCACAACTACCACATCAAAAGCCTCAGACAGCGCTTCGATTAACACAGGAAGAACGGGTTCATAGCGCTCGGCATACTCAAGCGACGCCCCCAGAGAAACGCATAAGGGCAAACGCGAGCGTACGAGATGCTGCATATGCTGGGCAAATGCGTTAGCAGTACGGGTTGCGTCGGTGGCGTCGGCGGCGTTGGTGACGTGCGCGGCGGTAGTTGCAGGTGATGCAGTGCTGGTGCAAGAAGTCAACGCAGCGCCTGATGACGCAAGTGACATGTCATGTGCTGCCGCAAACATAAACGGAAAATGCTGCACAGACGCACGTGCAGGTAATGACGAAGAAACGTCCGTGCACTGCGCAGATCCGCTATTTTGAACTGGATCGGGAATGCCAAGCACCTGAAGCATCGAAGCATATGTGGTTGGATGTTCGATGCCTAAAAGCGGCGCGCAATCGGCGAATTGCAATGACGCATCCAGCAACACACAACGCTTTCCGCTACGCGCTGCTTGCAAAGCCAAAAGTGCTGCCAGTGTGCTTTTTCCTGCGCCTCCAGTGCCGCTGAGCAGGGCTATTACATTTCCCGAAAAATGAACATCGTGTGCGTCTGTTTGCGAACATGCAGGCATAGAGTGCGACGCCTGTTGCATGGGAACGCTCGACGCAGGCAGCGCGCTTGCATGCGAAACACGTGGCGACGACTCCTTTGCTTGCTGCATGTTTGCTGGCTGCACGCTTGCTGGCTGTGTGCTTGCTGACGGCGCACTCGTGGGATGCACACTCGCTGGCTGCATGTTTGCTGGCTGTGCGCTCGCAGGCTGCGGGCTTGTTGGCTGCGCGCTTGCAGGTGTGAACTGCGGCGCTTCATGCATCAGCATGTTCAGCTCAGGCGGCATGTTTGCTACTGGTACGTACTGCGCCGCATCACGCTGCGCACGCAGCGGAGCACTGAATCGTTCTGCCACACTTTCTTCATCAGGACAATAAAAGTGTTCCGGAAAACTTGGCATCGCGTGCACCAGCGAAGCATCGTTACAATCATACGCGTCAGAATCATTGCTGTTTTGATAGCTGCTCCAGGCACTTTCCATGCTGTCTTCATAAACAGGACAGCCATCAAACGCTGGTGCTTGAAAAGCGCTATCCATGGGATATTCCTGAACACTGGTGCTGGTAGACGCTATCGTTTGAGGCGTTTTCTCCATAGCATGTTCCTGAACATTGCCGCAAACAAACGAGTGCTGTTGGCAGGCATTTTCGTTATGCAGCGCTGAACGTGCCGATTGGTAAGGCGCCCTTGATTCGGAAGCGCTATCGCCCGTCACAAGCGCATCAAGGTGCTTGAACAGTAAGGTATAATCCCACAACGCATCGATATTAGCCGCGTATGCGCGCGACCTTAACGAACCACCCAGCTGCTGCGCTACTAAACTAACGCGCACGTCGTGATACTCCTGCTTAACGCGCGCTGCTACATTAATAGGCTCAATATCTACTGGATCGAGAATCCACACATTTGAACAGGGAAAATCGCGCAGCAACGCAAAAAGCTCCTGCGAAGAATGACACACACGCACGCCCCCAGGTTGCGTGCACAAACGCCCCTCATAGCGGTGTTGCAAATGAGCAACGGTACAAGGTGACGCACAAAGTAACGGAGCTAATGCATTCATAAACGTTCCTTTCATCAAGAACCACAAACGTACTTATTGCTGGTAGATTGCACGCAAAGGTGCGAAGGCGTGGGCAGGCACGGGTGTGCGTGTGGGAACGGACGCTGGTGCATTTGCGCGCGCAGGTGCATTTTCGTTGACGCGCGCATTTTCTGGCGCCGTAGTCGAAGCATGTTCACGTGCATTTTCTGGCGCCTTTGTCGAAGCATTTTCAGGTGCGTTCGTACCTTCATCAGAGCTTGGCAATACAACTGTTAGCTGCGTTTTCTTGCTTGCCGACACGAACTCTTGCGCCTTACTTTGTGGAACGGCAACTACCACCCACGAGGCAAGCGCACCTGCGCTTTCGCTTTTCTGATTGGCGCTTGCGGAAGCAAGCACCAACACGCGCTGAGCTAACAGGGCACTCGATTGCTCGCCCGTGGCATACACATTCACGCGAGATCCAGGTTTTACTAGCTCAAGTGCCACAGAGCTTGAACGCAGCGGCACGCTTATCGCAACAAAACCAAGCGGCACGCGCATTGCCGTATCGTCAGCAACAAAACGGCGCTTAACGAATGCTTCGCCTTTTACAACGCAAGCGGTAAGCGTTTTGTCGACTATGTCGTCTGGCGTGGTAAAACATCCCTCAGGAACCAACGATGCAAGCGTGTGTTTTACCTCCACGTCGCGCGCACGCACAGTTTCACCAGGCTCCAAATTCCGACGCGCCATGCAAATTGCAACTTGCTCGCCACCGTATTTGCTTAGAAGCTGCTGATGAGCAGCATCGGCCGATTGACGCGCATTTTGAAAAAACAGAAACGCGCATCCACCAGCAAGTACTGCGAGCAACAACGCAAGAAGTAATGGTTTTCGTTTAAGCACGATGCGTCCTTTCCTTAAGTGCTTGGCGAAAGTATGGCAGGCAAAATACGCGAAAAAGACGCCAAAAACACGCGAATAACACGCCATTTTGCTGCAAAAATACGGCGAAAACACGGCACGGGGCTGTGTGTGGGATGCAGAAACACGGCACGGGGCTGTGTGTGGGATGCAGAAACACGGCACGGGGCTGTGGTTGAGCGGTGAAAAGCCGGTACGCGGTTGTGTTTGGGCTGTAAAAAGCCGGTACGCGGCTGTGCTTGGGCTGTAATAACACGGCGGCACGTTCACGCGAAAAACAAACTAACCCAGCACGCGCGGAATGTTCTAGCGCTATATAGCTTTCACCTGCAGAAACTCTAGAAACCCGCACCCATATTCAGCCACGCAATGCGCTATTTTGCTGCTCCACAATCGCGAAACAGCGCCTTATGCTACAAAAATTGGAATTTATGCTTGCACTTCAAGCGCGCTTATGAGAAAATAACTACCCGTCGAAAGACGCATGGTCGATTGGCGCAGCGGGAGCGCAGGTGCCTTACAAGCACAAGGTCGCAGGTTCAAATCCTGCATCGACCACCATGAAACTTCAGGCCGCCTTTGGTGGCCTTTTTTATTAGCCATATGCGTTATGGGCATCGCGTTATGGGCAGCGTATTATGGGTATCGCGTTATAAGCATCGAGGTGCAAGAGTTTCGCAATGAGTACGCAGAAATCTCACACATCACAAAATGCTACCGTTCCCCCTGTTAAACAAGGCATACGGCGTATTGCGTTCGCGGCAATTATCCTGCTGGCGCTTATGTGCGCCCTCATAGCAGTTACCAACCTTGCGGCCGTTTGTTATAGCTTGCCGCATATGTACACGCTGAACTCGATAAACGACATCCAAAACGACAGCCTCATGCAGCGGAACAACGCACAAGCAGCCGCTCCTTCGCCTTCGCGCGCTATTCTTGTGCTGGGAGCATCTGTTCATCCCGACAAAACACCCTCGCCCATTTTGCGCGATCGCCTTGACAGTGCCGTTGCGCTGTACCGCGCGCAGCCCGATGCAACGATTATCGTCAGCGGCGACGGACGAGAAGCGCACTATAATGAACCGGCTGCGATGAGGCAGTATTTGTTGCAGCATGGCATTCCTGACCAGCACATTCTTGCCGACGAGCGCGGCTACACCACCTATGCAAGCATGTACCATCTGGCGCATCGCTACCACGTTAAGCAATGCATCATCGTAAGCCAAAAGTTCCACCTTGCGCGCGCGATAAGCACGGGAACGCTGCTTGGCGTGTCGTGTGTTGGTCTAAGCGCCGATACGGGCGCCTACGATAAAGCCCAGCTGTACGAGATGCGCGAAATCCCAGCGCGAACGAAAGACATCTTCCAAGCGCTTGTTCGCGTGAAGAAGTAGCGGCGCCAACGGGCTTTGGTGCGGCGCTTCGTGCAGTCGTGCCATCAACGCGAAGTCGCAACACTTCGTGAAGTCGCAACACTTCGTGAAGTCGCAGCGCCTTGTGAAGCATCAACACCAATTTGAAGTAGCAACACCAGTTTAAAGTCGCAGCGCTTCGTGATATAGCAGCATCAACGGGATTTGGTGCAATTAAAAAAGCTTGCAGCTCTTAACGAACTGCAAGCTTTCTTATGTATTCGTCGCCTTTTACGAACGGGAACGCGTTTTCGCTCTGCGCGCCGAAGCAACCATCACGCGCCCCTACAAGCAGGCACTACAAGCAAGCCCAACAAGCAGGCACTACAGCTCGCTAATCGCCTCATACACCGTTGACGCCACAACCTTCTCGCCACCAAAGATATAGGCGTTAGTGATGTCGGATTTGTTGGGCGCAATCACGTCGTGTACCGCGCGCATATTCGAGGCATCGGCCAGCAGCATAATCGCATTATTCTTGCCGCACAGCGTAGCTCCCGAAAGCGCATCGGCAAAGCCCCAGCCTGTTGCCACGCCCACATCGTTTGCCTTCATGCCGCGCTTCATCAGGAAATCGGCAAGCGCAATCGACGTGTCGTAAGCGGTTTCGCCGGCAATACGATCAAGCTGAATTCCCTGTTCACGCAACTGATCCTCAACCGCTTTCGGCACCACAGCCGTTCCACCCACAATGTGAATACGCTTAACGCCCTTCGCTTTCATTGTTGCAAGCGTGTTTTCGTCAAGCAAACCCGTTGTGTAGTCGGTTAAGAACAGCGGCTTTTTGTTGGCGTAGTTGTAAGGCGCAACCGAAAGCGCGTCCTCGTATCCCCAGCTAGTTGCCAAAAACGCCTCATCGGTTGGCTCAAGCTGCTGCGCGATGTCGTTTGCGGTATCACTTGCGCTGCGCCCCGCAATGCGCTGGACGCTAATCCCAAGCGACTCCAGTTCATGCTCAACGTTTGCACTAAGCGCCTGAACACCGCCGCAAATGTATACCTTTTGAACGCCCAAGCGCTGAAGCTCGCTGCGCGTTTGCTTAGACAGCGTGCCCGCTTGCGTTAGCAGCACCGGCGCTTGCAGCTTACCAGCAAGTCCGCTGGCAGACAGCGCGTCCCAGTAGCCTTCGCCCGTGGTAAGCACCGCGTAGTGCGAACCTTCCGGGAACGCCATTTTGTTGATGGTTTCCATGGTGTCATACGCGGTAGTGCCCCATAAACGGCGCAAGTTGTCAATCGCGTGCGAATCTGCTTGCTGCGTGTCGCCGTTGTCTTTTTTGGCTTTGTTATTGTTTGTGTCGGTGCCCGCAGTGCCTGATTGCGAGCCTGAAGATGCTCCACCTGACGTGCCCGATTCAGAACTTACCGACGGAATACCCGAAGGAGGCGTCAGCTGGGGAACGGACGGCGATTGCGACTTCTTCAGCTGCTCAATTTGCGCTTGGAGTTCGGCGATTTTCTGGTTCAGCGAAGTTATGTTTCCCGTAAGCTCGGTGATTTTTGCTTGCTTTTGGGTATTATCAGCAACAAGTTGCTGTTTTTCGGTTGTGGCTGCGCTGAGCTGCTGTGTTAGTTCAGTAACTTTCTGCTGAGTTTGAGCAATAGTTGCTTGGTCAACGCGTGCCTGTTGCTGAGCTGTATTCAGATCATTAGTAAGCGTTTGAACTTTCCCGTTAGCGGTATCAAGCTTTGTTGTAAGGTCGCGAACGCTCGCTTGTGCAGCGGTAAGCTGATTTTGTAATCCCTGTTTATCGGTAGTAAGCTGAGCAACCTGTTCCGTTAATTGAGTCACTTGTGCACTTAGTTCACCAATTTTTGCTTGTTTTTGCGTATTGCTTGTTTTAAGCGCTTCTGCCTGCTGATTAAGCGTGGTGATCTGACCGTTGAGGGTACCAATCTTCTGGTTCAACTCGTTAATTTTAGCCTGTGCTGCGGCAGCTTGCCGTTGTGCTGTTTGTAGCTTTCCTTGCAAGTCAGAAACCGACTGCTGAGCTGCGGTAAACTTGCTTTGCAAATCATCTTTTGCTTTCTTAACATTTGCATCGCCATTAAGGGCACTGAGTGCAGTTTTTATCGCCTCAGCAGCTGCTTTTACCTGTTCAGGAGTTGACGAAAGCTTATCAAAAACTTTTTGACCGTCTTCAATCGCCTTGTCATAAGCAGATTTTAAGTTATCATCAGCCTGCTTATAATTTTCGGTCGCTTTTATGCCATCAGCACCATTAAGCAACTTTTCTAACTGGGTGGAACCCTGTTCTATGGTAGGGTCAGTTTGGGTATCACCTGAGTGAACATGCCCAAGCAAAGCAATGGCAACTTCAATGCTATATAAATTCGTGCCGGCTTTATTGATCATACCATCTACTTGAACTTTTTGCTCTGGCGTACCACCGGCAGCAGCCACTCTTGCATGCAGCTTGTCAATAGCAGCTTGGAAATTCACATGATAGGTTGCTTCCCACTTATACTTTTTAAGAGTAAACGCAACATCGCTCGGCTTAGCAGGTATCTTGGTAAGTGTCGCTTTTGCAGGAACAATATCGGAGCCTGCTTGCTGAGCAGTAGTCCACGCAATATCAGCAACATCAGGATCAGGATTAATGCCAACCAAGTTTCCTTCAAGCGTAGCAGTAAGTTCTTTTGCCTCTACCGACACACTTTGCTTTGTTGCGTCGTTAACTTTAGAAGCAACAGCATCTGGCAACGGAACAGCAATTTTATTGCCCGTTAAAGTAACTGCGCCATCAGGAAGCGTAAACTGGGAAAACTCAGTTGCATCAGCTATTGCATTGTTACTTACGTCAAGTTTCTCCAACTTTGAAAGACCCTTCAAGGGCTCAACGGAACTAATCTTATTGTTACTTACATTAAGGTTTTTTAACGCTGAAAGATCTTTCAAGGGCTCAACGGAACTAATCTTATTGTCGCTTACATTAAGATCCTCAAGCTTTGTTAACGATGCAATTTTTTCAAGCGAGTTAATATTTTGATTGCTAAGAGAAAGCTTGGTTACATTCTTAAAGTATTCAAGCCCCGTTAAATCTTTGATTTTTTCATTATCTGGGGTGGCATCTGAACCTGCAAGGCCTGATAAATCCGTTACTTTAAGTGCATCTGCATCGGTAATTTTAGTAGCATCATCTTTAATAATATGCTGTGATTTAAGGAGCTTAAAGAGTGCATTTTTCAAATTTACATCATGAAAGGTAAGTTCCTTTTCGCCAGTAAATTTTACGGTAATCGTACCATTAAATTTAACATTACCATCATTTGCAAACTTAAATGTTGCGATGTTTTTAGTCCCCGAAGGTTTTCCAGTGTGTGTGCTTTGATCATATGTACCATCAACTTCAGTAATCGTAGTACCATCCCACGGTTTAATATGTTCCGATAAATCGATAGACGAACCAGATACGCTAACTTCTATATTCATATCTGTAAAGCCCGGGAAAACTTTCACATCGTTCAAACCCTGAAGCGGAGAAATATCAGGAATATTATTTTTAGCTGGATATAGCTCCTTTAACGATGTTAAGTTTTTAAGAGGTTCAATAGATGTAATGTCGTTGTTATAAAAAGTTAAATACGTAAGATTAGTAAGCTTTGCAAGGGGTGTTAAATCGTTAATATGATTACTTGCTATGTCCAGATGTTTCAGATTGGTAAGGTTTGCAAGGGGCGTTAAGTCAAGCGGCTTTGTTCCATTTTTATTAATCATGTTCATTACAAGCCTGTCAAGATTAGTAAGCTTTGCAAGGGGTGTTAAATCGGTAATCTGATTGCACGGAAACTCAAGTTTTTTTAGATTTGTGAATTCTTCAAGCCCTGAAAGATCAGTTATTATGTCCTCTGATCTTGATGGTGATAAATTATAAGCTCCCGTCATTTCAGTTACTTTCTTCGCATCCGCATAGGTAATCTCAGTAGCGCTAGACTGAATAAAATGTTGTTTTATTAATGACTTTAACAGGGCTTTTTGTAAGTTTTTGTCCTTAAAGGTAATGGGGGTGTTTTCATCTGGTGTGCTCGCAAGCGCAGAGGGCATACCCCCCCCCGCCACGTATGAAACGCTCGATACTGCGACGCCACTACCAACTAAAACGGCGCACAAACCAGCAGAAACTACGTTACGTGCTATGTGCTTTTTGCTCACTATAAACCCCACCTTACATTTTGCTAAATTCATTACTTAAATATATAACTGATATATTATAACTCCAAATATCAGTAAAGTAAAATGCACCTTGTGAGGAGCGGAAACGCACCGCGTACAGCCCCACCACCAGCGCAAACGCGCCAACGCAGACGCATCAAGCACGCGGCACCGCACCTGGTAAGGAGCAGAAACGTACCGCGCGCGTCACCAGCAAAAACGCAACGTTACAGCACAATGCTCACTAAGCGGCCTTTGATAACAATCACTTTCTTTGGCTGACGTCCGTCAATGCACGCAGCCACTTCACGAAGCGCTGCCTCTTTCACAAGGTCGTCTGCGCTATCAGCATCAACCGTTATGCGTCCGCGCACTTTCCCATTTACTTGAACAGCTAATTCAAGCTGTTGACGCTTGGCAAGCTTTGCATCGAAATTGGGCCATGGCTGCACATGCACCGACCACTGTTCACCTTGCGCACCAGCACCAGCACTGCCAGCCGCACCTGCGTCACCAGCGTCACCAGAACCAGCACCAGCCACACCAACACCAGCACCCGCACTCGCTTGCTCACTAAAGCCACCGCACGCCCACAGCTCTTCACACATATGAGGCGCAACAGGTGCAAGAATGCGAATAATGCACGATGCAATCTCGCGATCGTAAGCCTCATTGCGCTGGTCAGCGGGCACATCGTGCAAATAATCCGACGCGGTGTTCAAAAGCTCCATGATACTTGCAATAGCGGTATTAAAACTGTTGCGCTCGAAATCGGTTGCTACTTTTTGAACAACCTCGTGACGCTTGCGTGTAAGCTCGTCAACCAAGGCCTGAACATGCTTCTTATCAGGCGCTTTTCCCGCTTGCGCAACATTAAACAGCGAACTTTCGCCCGCCTGATGCAACAAATCGAAACAAATACGCCACACACGATTCAAGAACTTGTACAAACCAGCCAAACCGTCTTCGTTCCACAACAACTCTTTGTCGGGCGGCGCCATGAACAGGATATATGCGCGCACAGCATCAGCACCATACGAAGCAATCATGTCTTCAGGAGCAATAACATTGCCTTTCGACTTCGACATTACATCGCCGTGTTCGTCAAGAACCATGCCTTGCGTCAGCAAATTCAAAAACGGCTCGTCGAACGACACTAAGCCCATATCACGCAGCACTTTTGTGTAGAAACGACTATACAGCAAATGCAAAATGGCATGCTCGATGCCACCGATGTACTGGTCAACTGGCATCCAGCGGTTCGCATCAAGCGCATTAAACGGCGCGTGAGTATTATGCGGGTCGGTATAGCGCAAATAATACCAGCTTGAACAGGTAAATGTATCCATCGTATCGGTTTCGCGACGCGCAAGCGCACCACATTTCGGGCAGGTGCACGCAGCAAAACTTTCATGCGTGGCAAGCGTTTCGCCTTGTGCCAAATTGATGTCTTTCGGAAGCATAACTGGCAAATCGGCCTCAGGAACAGGTACAACACCGCACTTCTTACAGTGAATTGCCGGAATCGGATTGCCCCAATAGCGCTGCCTGCTAATAAGCCAGTCGCGCAAACGATACTCCACTTTGCGACGTCCGCGCCCGATGCTTTGAAGCGCGGCAACCATTACCTGTTCAGCGCGTGAATGTTTACCGCCGCGCAAACCGGTATACGGCCCCGACTGCACCAAAACGCCCTCTGCTTCGTTAGCGTCTTGCCAATCGACACTGCACACAACACGACGCTGCTCGTCTTTGAGCTGCGGATACAAGGGGTCGTCCTCTTGCAAAATAATAGGAATAATAGGCAAGTTATACTTGCGCGCAAACTCGAAATCGCGCTTATCGCCGCACGGAACAGCCATAACAGCGCCCGTACCGTAATCTGCCACGATATAGTCGGCCACCCACACGGGAACTTTGTCGCCGTTAATCGGATTTACCACGTAACGCCCGGTAAATACGCCGTGCTTTTCGTGATTTCCCTGCGCACGTTCAAGCGCCGACACCTTTTTCGACTGCTCAACAAGCGCTAAAACGTCCTGCTTGTAGGGCGAATTTTCAACCAGCTGCGCCAAGCCTTCATACTCGGGCGCCAGCACAAAAAACGAGCACCCAAACAGCGTATCGGCGCGGGTGGTAAATACGGTAATGAAGTCGTCCTCCGTGGGATTTTCAGGAGCTTCGCCCTGTTCATCGCACAATACGAAATCGATTTCCGCACCTTCCGAGCGCCCAATCCAGTTTGCTTGCTGCTGCTTTACGCGCTCGGGCCAGCCCGTAAGCTTGTCTAAATCGTCAAGCAATTCTTGCGCGTAGTTCGTGATTTTGAAGTACCACTGCGTAAGGTCTCGCTTTTCAACCTCCGAGGAACAACGCCAGCATTTTCCCTCGGTGACCTGCTCGTTTGCAAGAACCGTATTGCATTGCGGGCACCAGTTCACCGGCGATTTGCGACGCTCAACTAAACCGCGTTCCCAAAACTTCAAAAACATCCACTGACCCCACCGATAATACTCGGGGTCACACGCAACAACACTCCTATCCCAGTCGTAGGAAAATCCCATGCGTTTGAAGGAAGCTTTTTGCGTTTCGATATTTGCGTAAGTCCAGTTAGCAGGGTGACTTTTGCGCTTGATGGCGGCGTTTTCCGCAGGCAAGCCGAACGCGTCCCAGCCCATGGGGTGCAGCACCGTGTAGCCCTGCATGCGCGCGAAACGAGCCGCAACGTCGCCAATGGTGTAGTTGCGCACGTGTCCCATGTGAATATCGCCTGATGGATACGGGAACATTTCCAGAATGTACTTTTTCGAGGTTACCGACGCGGGTGTTTTGGTAGAATAGAGCTGCTCGTCTGCCCATTTCTGTTGCCAGCGAGGTTCAATTTCATGAGGATTGTAAGGTTTCATGGGCATGACAGTTCCTTTGGTTGAGCTTGTATAATTACGCATTATTGTACTCTTAACAGCGCACAATGGGCGAAATATTTTGCGCGTCAAAAAAATTGCGCAAGGGGAACACAAGCAAGCGGCACGGGGTCGAACGCGCGTCGGAAACGCGTGGGAGCGATGCAGGCTTGGCGACGGTTACGCGTGCGATCGTGCCGCCAGATGGGGAACGCAAGCGAGCTGCGTGAGGTCGGGTGCGAATGCGATGATGCACGTAGGCGCTGGTATACAGCGTTTTCATCGGGAACACAAGCAAGCGGCACGGAGCAATTTTAGGAAACTCATCATGAATGAACAACACGAACACGATGCGCTCCACGAACACGATGCGCTCCACGAAAAAGGTGCGAACTGCGCGCATGGGGCGGCGCGTGGGCGAGCATTTCCCCATGTAAATTGCACAATTTTTCGCTTTGCACGCTCCGTTTTCAACACGCATGCCAAGCAGCGTGCCCTGCGCATATTCGATAAGGGTATCACTGCCGCGCAAGCGCTCCTTTACGCAGGTGGAGGGCTTGTTTTGTACGAACAACCGGCATTGTTGGCGGCCTATATCATTATTCCGGCAATCAGTTTTTGTGTTGGAACGGCAGTGCGTGCTGTCATAAATGCTCCCCGACCTGCAGAAACACTCGACGTAACGCCGCTGCTTTCTGGCGGCGCTACCACCAACTTCACCCATGCGCGCATAAAGCGCGGGAAATCGTTTCCTGGAAAGCACGCGTTCAGTGCGTGGTCGATTGCGGGCATCAGCGTGTGCATAGCGTTGTTCACGAATGCGCAACACACCCATATTATGCTGGTGTTTGCGCTGGTAGAAAGCGTAATTGCCCTGGTAATTTGCGCGGTTCGCGTGCTTGGAATTGTGCACATGATACAAGATGTGATTGCTGGATTTGCGCTGGCGCTTGGCCTGGAGGCTGTTCTGTGCGCGCTGTGGCTCACACTTTTCTAACGGCATCGAGCCGTGCGTGTGATCAGCGGAAACAGGAACGCAAGCGAGCGCCACGGAAACGAAAGCGAGTGCAGAAGCGCTGCGGGACCAGGAACGGTAACGGGAACGCAAGCGAGCGTCACGGAAACGGATGCCAGTAAAAACGGAAACGGGTGCGGAAACGGGAACAGAAACACAGGCGCCCATCACGGGAATGCCACCAATACACCAGCAACTTGCTTATCACCAGCGGAAACGCATCAAAACTACCAGCACGCACGTACGCCCATCACGCCATGCGGCACGTTCCCACGCGCCACGTTCCCGCGCAGTCACGTTCCCACGTTCAACAAACGCCAGCTACACCACCGAACGCGTTCTACTTCTGCGCAGCGAGTGAAGCGCAACAAGCAGCAAACCAATCCAAATGCAGGTCATGCACACCGCGTGCGCGGTGCTAAATTGTTCCCCAAACAAAAACACGCCAATACCTAGCTGAATGGTAGGGCTTATGTATTGCAAGAAACCCAAGGTGGTAAGTGGAATAGAATTTGCTGCACGCGCAAACAAAATCAGCGGGAACGCCGTAACAGCGCCCGCTCCAAGCAGCATAACGTTCACCAGTATGTCGTGCGGAGTAGAAAAGCTCGACAAAAACGTCAATGTTCCCTGCTGGGCCATGAACACAAGAATGAACAGGGCAATTGGCGTAACCGAAAACGACTCAAACGCAATGGCGCTTACCGGCGGATACGCTCCTTTTTTCTTGAGCGCGCCGTACAGGCCAAACGTCACCGCCAGCACAATGGCAATCAGCGGAAATGAGCCGTAATCAACCGTGAAATATAAAATACCAATGCCACACAGCGCGATGGCGATGATCTCCACCACGCTCAACCGTTCTCGGAAAAACAGCACGCCAAACAGCATATTAACCAACGGATTGAGGTACGAGCCCATCGAGCACTCGATGATGTGGTTAGCGTTGACGGCCGCAATATACAAACCCCAGTTCAGCGCGCAAAGAAAGCCTGCTGGCACTAAAATGCACCACGCGCGTTTCTGCTTGAAAAGACTTAAAACATCAATGTGAAGCAGCTTGCACACCACGAACGTAACCACGCAGCACCACAAAATGCGGTGCGCGATGATTTCGTAGGAGTTCACTTCGTCGAGGCTTTTCCAGTAAATCGACAGAATGCCCCATACAAAGTAGCACGCAAACCCGGCAATAAGACCTTGCTTACTCATGCAACCGCGGTCGATATGTTGTGTTTCATCTGGCGTTTTAGGTCACTTCGTTCTTGTTAGTAGCGGCGGTCAGTACAGCTTACATACAGCGTTTAACGTTTTGTAACATAAATTCCGACGCTCATGCGCGAGAAATACGCAATACATCAATGGAACATACTTTACGTTTCCGAACCTATGAGCGCTGGTGCTGCATACAGTGGCACCATGTGAACGGTATTGACACACGCAAAATCTTTCTGCGAAAGAAGGTACGCCCTATGTATTACCTGGCTGTATTTTGTTTGAAACAGAGTGAGAGATTCATGCTTACCAAGCCCCGACGATTTAACTTCAAGAGCATCAAGCTTTGCACCGCAAGAAAGTAAGAAATCAATTTCGTAATAGTGCGTGCTACCTGGCTTATTCCACGTGTGATAAAACAGTTCGCGATTGCTTGCAGTTATCATTTGTGCAACAAGATTCTCGTACAAATACCCTAAATTAGCAGGTAGTTTATCGGAAAGTAGCTTCGTATACAGAACATTATCGGCAACTGGCCTATCACAAAAAAGCAGCGTTACAAAAAGCCCGGTATCAGCAAGATACAACTTATACGTAGCAAGGTCTTTGGTTTGAGACAGCGACACACGCGGATCGCAGGAATTATAACAAGGCACAACGCAACATGAGTCAATAAGATCGTAGAGCAACTCATCATCGCGCGCGCTTTTTCTTTTTTTGATGGCAGACGCAATGGAATACTTGCGAGTATTTTTTGCCAGTTGCGCAGGAATCGCATGATACAGTGCCGATAATTTTCCAGACATATCAATTTTTTTGAAATCTTCTTCGTAAAGCTTAATAATTTGACGTTTTACCTGGTCGATCTTTGCAAAATTACTACCTTGAACATACGCTTGTACTGCTTGAGGCATGCCGCCAACCGCTATATAAACTCGCAAATCACGCATGAGTTTTTGCGTGAGTGCACCTCCAACAGCTTTCTTTTGAGTATACAGCTGCTTAATTACGTCGTAATTTTGCTGTGTTGCCCACAAAAATTCCTCATAATCCATAGGATGCACGCGCAGTTTCATTTCCTCTGATGGAATAAGGATGTCTTTCACGTTTTTCTTGATTGAAATTAAAGAACCCGTTTCAATATAGTGGTAGCGCCCGTCTTTCACCAAATGCTTAATGGCTTGTCGTGCTTGTGGAAATAACTGCACTTCATCAAAGATAATGACGGAGTTACCTTTATGGAGCGTGGTATTCGTTGCTGCTTGTAAATTCAGAAAAAACCTATCCATGTTTGATACATCGTTAAAGCATTCGCGAATATCAGGCGATGCGCAGGAAAAATCTATCAAAATATACGACTTATAGTTACGGCGCGCAAATTCCCGTGCGATGGTTGATTTACCAACGCGACGTGCGCCTTCAAGCATTATGGCGTACTGATCTGCAAAGTGCTGTTTCCAGTGAAGCAGTTGATCGTATGCTTTTCTGCGCATATACATGTCAATACACCTCTTAGTTAACGCAAAATAGATCCCTTGAAAAACAATTGTATAATATACGTTTATCCAGGCACTATAGAGTTAGTACTCAGTAAAAACCTACATTTCTTCAAAGTTATTTTATACGAAAATCGACATTTCTTCAAAGTAGAATTTGGCAAAAACCTACATTTCTTCAAAGTTATTTTTGCCGAAAATCGACATTTCTTCAAAGTGTTGAGGGAAAAATTTTTATTGCGCGGGAACGGATGGAACGGGAACGGAAACGAATCGAGCCAGCTTACGACCCCGCACCAGCGCCAGCACCAGCATGCGCCGTCGAACGCTGCACGCGCGAAACATTGATGGCGCACACCTTGTATTCCGGCACACGCGCATGATCGTCCAAAGCGCCGTTCGTAATCCAGTTACTGTTGCCATCTTCATAGTGAAACGGCATCCACGCATGTCCGGGCGTTGTTTTGTCGGACACACGCGCGCTTGACGTAATGCAGCCACGTCGCGAACACACGCGCACACGGTCGCCATCTTCAATGCCCAACTGGCTGGCATCGCTGGTATTGATTTCGATAAACGACGAATCGCCCAGCTCATTGATGCCTTTCGTGCGCGCCGTCATCGCACACGCATTGTATTGGTGCAACACGCGCCCTGTCATCATAATAATCGGATAGCGCGCATCGGCCGTTTCAGCAGGTGCGCGATATTCCTCGGGCTTAAACAAACCACGCCCACGCGTAAAGGCGCCAACGTGCAAAATTGCTGTTGAGGGTGAAGTTTCCGTAGGAACAGGCCACTGTAATCCATCGTTATAACACTCAGAACTGTCAAGACGCGCATGCGAAACTCCCCCATACGCAGGGTCAAGGCGCGCCACTTCATCCATAATTTCCGCTGCCGTTAGATGCGGCTGCGGATACCCCATGCGGTTCATCACGTCAATGAAAATGTCAGTGTCAAGCCGCGCGCCTTCATGCACAGGAACCGCAGCTCGCACGCGCTGAATGCGGCGCTCGGTGTTCGTAAACGTGCCCTCTTTTTCGGCGTAACTGCAGCCCGGCAGCACCACGTCGGCCATCTTCGCCGTTTCTGTCATGAACAGCTCTTGCACAACCAAAAAATCAAGCGCTTTCAGGGCTTTCATCACGTGCGCAATGTCGGGGTCGGTGCGCATTGGGTCTTCTCCCATGATGTACATCGCCTTCAGCGAACCATCAAGTGCGCGGTTGAACTGGTCGGTTGCGTAATGGCCCACCGTACGATTCAGCGACATGCCCCACGCATTCTCGAACTTCTCGAACACGCCCAGCGTTGTAAACTTTTGATAGCCGGGGAAGTTGTCGGGGTTGGCGCCCATATCGCATGCGCCCTGCACGTTATTTTGCCCGCGCAGGGGGTTCACGCCGCAGCCGGGACGCCCAATTTTGCCTGCTGCCATGGCCAAATTCGACAGCGAAAGCACGCCAGCGGTTCCCGTAGTGTGCTCGGTGACGCCCAAGCAATACAAAATGGCAGCGGTGTTCGCGCGTCCATACATCAGCGCAGCTTCAACAAGCATGCGCTGGTCAATGCCACAAATTTTGGCAACGCGTTCAGGCGTATACGCAGCAACTACACGCTTCAGTTCGTCAAAATTTTCGGTGCGCTGGGCAATAAATTCTTCGTCAATCAAATTATGCTGAATAAGAATGTTCGTCATTCCATTGAACAGTGCAACGTTTGTCCCAGGTCGCAGCTTCAAATGAATGTCGGCGCGCGCGGATAAGCGAATGGTACGCGGATCAACAACAATCAGACGCGCACCGCGCTCAACGGCGCGGCGGATGTGCATGCCCAGTACAGGGTGCGCTTCCTCGGCATTCGTTCCCACCATCATAATGACGTCTGCTTGTTCAGTTACATCGGGAATGGAATTTGTCATTGCGCCCGACCCAAGAGTAGCTGCCAGACCGGCAACGGTTGGTGCGTGTCAAACGCGCGCGCAACTGTCGACATTGTTCGTGTGAAACACCGTTCGCGTCATTTTCTGCATCATATACACGTCTTCGTTTGTGGAACGTGAACAGGCAAAAGACGCAATCGCATCGCCGCCGTACTCATCGCGAATACTGCCAAGGCGCGCCGCTACATAATTTAAAGCTTCATCCCACGTGGCACTGCGAAACGTGTTGGTGGCCTTGTCTTTGATGAGTGGCGTCGAAAGACGATCGGCAGAATGCACAAAATTAAACGACGCCGAGCGGCCCTTAATGCATAAAAAGCCCTGGTTGGAAGGCCCTGACACCACTTCGGTATCGACGATGCGACCATTTTTCACAATCAAATTGAACTGGCAGCCAACGCCACAATGTGGGCAGGTAGTACGCACTTTTTTGAGCTCTGTGTGCGCGTACGACAGCGTTGCTTTTTCAGAAATGGCGCCCGTGGGGCACGCCGCGGAACAGCAACCGCAGCTCTCGCAGGTATTTGTGTTCCAATCGCTTCCGAACGGCGCCAAAATTGACGTGCGTGTGCCGTGATGCTGCGTTCCTAAAATGTGATTGCCCGCGCCTTCGTTACATGCGGCAACGCAGCGCTGACAGCGAATACAAATGTTGGGGTCGAACGACAGAAACGGTGATGTGTCAATGCACGGCTGACGTTTTGCGGAAGCTTGGTGGTGCACGTGGGGATGTGTGTCCTGCTCAAAGGGAAGAACGCAAGCGGGTTCGTGGAACGGTTTCGCGGGTTCTTCCTGTTCAGAGGCGGGTTTAGCCTGCTTGGTGGTAAGTTCGGGCTGGCCTCTTAGCACGTGAGCGCTTTGTGCCTGCTCGGTGGTAAGTTCGGGCTGGCCGCTGGCACTGGCGCCGCCACGTTCCGCCTGCTCAGGAAGCAAATACGAAATGTCGATGCCTTCGCGCATGCACAGTTGCTCAAACTCATTCGGCACAAAATCGTGGGCAAAACGCTGCGGGTTCGGACGATACGTGCACAACAGCAAGCGCAACAGCTGCTGGCGATACCTCTGTAAACGCGCCGATTGCGTGCGGATATGCATCCCGTTTTGCACTTTGGTGTTGCACGCTGGCATAAGCTGCGCGTGCGCAAACAGCTCGTCGGGCTGGGGAACAGATGCGAGCGCGCCTTCACGCTGCGCATTCGTGGAAGTATCGTCGCGCACAAACGCAACTTCAACACTACAAATGCGACACGAGCCTATCGCATTCAACTTCTTCAAATAACACAAGGTGGGGATAGAAATTCCCGCGCGTTCAGCGGCGTCTACAATGGTGCTTGTAGAGGGAACGTCCAGCACGTGCCCGTCAATTGTTACGCGCACACATTGCGCCTGAACTGCGGAAATGCCATCCGCACCAGACGCATCAACGCCAGCGCCAGCGCCATCGCACAGCGCACTCGAGATGCGTGCACGCAACTCGTTCGCCTTTGAGGACGTGTTATTCATAGCGAATCCTCCCCCCTTTTTGCGTTCCACAACCAAAATAATCGCAGCGCAAACAGCGCGAACATTCCTGCAAAATTTCCTGCTGCGTGTTCTCAAGCTCAACTTCAAGAAAATCGTGCTTGCGGTCGCGCACCAAACGCTCGGGCACATTCACGCGCCCCGTTGCCGTACGATTGTTGCGCGCGGGCGTTGGCACCACAATGTCGCACGGCAGCGTGTGACTGTACCCAAGCGCATGATCGATGTTGCGAGCAGCCACTTTACCTGCACCAATAGCGCGAATAATGGTTGCAGGCCCCGTTTGACAGTCGCCGCCCACAAACACATTACGAAGCCCTGGCGCCAAAAGATGTTCGTCTGCCGCAAAACGACCGCGCGTTGCAGCCATGCCGAACGCTTCAAACGGCGCGCTTACAATATCTTGCCCAACAGCAATTAAAATAACGTCAGCTGGAATGGTAAGCGGCGGACGCAGCGCAGTAACGGGCGCCGGACGGCCGCGCTTCACAGGGCCAATCATCTGCGGTTGCGCAATAAGCGCCTTGCATGCGCCCTGCTCATCAACGGAAATTTCAACAGGCGCCGCCAGCATCAACAGCTCAACACCTTCCGCTGCAGCAGCGTCAATTTCTTCAGGAAGTGCGGTCATGTCTTCTCGCCTGCGACGATACACCACGGTTACCGCGGACGCGTTCGCACGAAGCGCCGTACGCGCGCAGTCCATCGCAACATTACCGCCACCGATAACAACAACACGTTTACCCTGGTAGTTTGGATAATCTCCATCGCCAATGCGTTCCAGCACCTGCACCGCCGAGAATACACCCTGCGCATCCGCACCAGGCAAATCAAGCGTTTTTCCTGCTTGCGCGCCAATGGCAACGTACAACGCGTCATAATCGCGCGCCAATTCATGCAAAAGTTGCGTATCAACAGGCGTTTCATAGTGAACGTCAATACCGCCAACCTTCAAGATTCCGCGAATATCCTCGTCAAGACGTTCCCGCGGAAAGCGATATGCCGGAATGCCGTAGCGCATCATGCCGCCCAGCGATTTGCGCGCTTCGAACACGCTTACGCGATGCCCCATCAACGAAGCAAAATAAGCGCAGGTCATCCCACTAGGACCTCCACCAATGACGGCAATTTTTCGCCCCGTTTCAACATTGCGCACGGGGGTAGGCACCGTATCGCAGCGGGCATTATCGCACGCGTACTTTTTTATGCCACG
Source organism: uncultured Coriobacteriales bacterium (assembly GCA_946892075.1). Lineage (GTDB taxonomy): Bacteria > Actinomycetota > Coriobacteriia > Coriobacteriales > Eggerthellaceae > Berryella. Next base: position 30,946 of record CAMPNZ010000001.1, on the reverse strand, counting down.
GATATTAAGAGGCGCATCAATCAGCCGCCTTCTGCAGCGAATTTCGCACGGATGCTCGCAGACCAGCGCACATGCTGTCGGGAACGGATTGTCTTTGCGAACCATGTTTACCGCAGCGGCGTTATCGCCCTGCGCCACCAGCGCAATATATGCTGGAACATCAACATGAGCAGGACAAAGTGCCTCACACGGAACTTTCTGCTCGATAGTAGGCTGGCAAGCGTGCTGTTGAACGTGCGCACTGAACTCCGCTTCGTGCGCTTGAAGGCTTTGCAGAAACACATCGGCTGTGTGATACCCAATAGCGCAATCGGACGTTTCGCTGATAAGCTGCGCCAGTTCGCGCGCCTGATCAAGCGTTTCGGGGCTAGCCGTGCACGCAACAATATCGTGCAACAAGGCTGCTAGCTGGGGCAATCCATCGCGACACGGAATACATTTGCCGCACGTTTGCGCGGCACCGGCTTGCACCTGGTTAAGTTGCAGCTGAACAGGGCACATACCTGGAGGAGTTGTTTGAACGCGGCGCTCGAAGTCTTCTAAAAATTGCGCAATCTGCGCATCATCAGGCGATTGTGGCGCAATAGAAAGCTGAGCCAATGTCAAACCCCCTCCCTGGTTTTTGGTTCTATGCGCTATATTGTGCCATATTGAACTGCGGAATACGGTCACGACCGCGGAATTGGTGCCGATTTGGCATTTTGTGGTTACGGGGAACGGGTATAGAGTTCTAAGAAATGTACGTGGTGGTGCATAGTGAAGACATGCGTCTGTATTTATGTTCTCAGGCTTTTCAAGACTTGTTGATTTTTACTTGCCATAGCGGCTTCGGGTGCAGACGACTCGGGTGGTGTCAACATCTAGAAACGGTTGCTTATTTTACTTTGCCTTGGCGAAGTATTTTCCCAAGCTTTGTAATTACTCCAATAAAGCTATAGGCTTCCCCAGTTTTTTTCTCTATAGCAACAACATTCGCGTCTGATATCTGTTCTACGGGAGTGTGATAGGAAAACACATAATAGTCTTTATACTCGCAATATGTATCGACTTTCCCTAAAAGGTCTTTTGCAATAGATAGCGCTTGCTCGTAATCAACCATTGTTACCTCCTAAACCTTAAAACACATTCTCGGCTAAGTGCCTTCAAAGGTTAATGGTTAAGCTTCGTCTTTTTTAATTCGTTCCCTAACGTATCATCAAACATTGCAGCTGCAAAACCGAAATCGATAGACCCATCCTTCTTCCAAATAATAAAAGGCGAGGTATAACCACCAATAACAGGTTCTTCATCTTCGCAATCGCAGCCACTGTAAAACACGAAAGCGTTATCGTGCTCTACACACAAATCAAATTCTTGAAAATTGCTTACGTCATTCTGTGCTTTTTTCTTGGCTTGTTCAAAAGAAATCATGGCTATCCTATCTTCCATACGAATTTTTAGCTCTATCACTAATTCTTAGATGAGAGGTCTTTATAGTCCTGACTGAATCGTATCTGACACCACGTACAACTTTGCTTGGATTATACGCTCTGCCAACCTAAGATTCAAAAAAATTGATTTCTGAGATTCAAAAAATGGATTTTTACCTTTTATATTTTTGGCATTAAACACATCGCCAAAATAGCATTTTACCTGGTGAAACGAATTACAACACATGCGGCGGGTGCGTAGGCTTGCGTTGTCATAATTGCGTTTTGCTAAAAAGTCAGGCAGAGGCACGCACGTACAGCCTTTGAGCACGTCCGTTAAGCATTACTTCCCGAATTAGTTACGATGAGTGTTATCCAACGATAGAAAGTATGGTTATAAAGAATGTTTGCGCACTTCAAGCGCATAAAAGATTAAAGAAGTTGTGGTGGAGATGATGGGATTCGAACCCACGACCCCCACGTTGCGAACGTGATGCTCTCCCAACTGAGCTACATCCCCACAAACTACATTCAAGCTTACAAAAACAACGCTCAAACACCCAAACTAATAAACATTCAGACGATTAAACGCGCGCGTGCTCGAATGCGTAACTAGTATTTTCTGCATTACAGCGCAATTTGTCAATTACCTTTTGCGCAAGTATGCAAAATAGCCTTATTTTTCTATTTTTTCCTGGCGCGAACATGAGCCGACGCATCATCATGAAAGTTGGCGTCGTCGGAATTGTCATCCAAGCCTTCGTCGCCATCAACGTCAACGTCGGCATCGTCATCAATGCTATCATCAACATCAAGTGCATCGGCATCGCTCATCATATCAGCCTCATCAGGCTCATCATCCAAATCAGAACCATCGTCAGCTAAATCGGCCTCAAGCAGCGACTGCACCAAATGCGAACCCATGTCGCCCTGGTCATCCACAAACGGTTCGAATAAGGGCTTGTCATCCTGGTACAACTCCACAACACCCGTCAAAATGTCTACATACTGATACGACTGGCGCGCAATGCGTCCGCGTTTGCGTTCGATGTCAATAATGAACAAACGCGGATGAATTTGTGCAAGCGTTCCTTCGAGCTCCATAATTTTAGAACGCCCCATATTAGCTCGCACCTGCAGTTTTTCTCCAAGATGCTCAGCCAAGGTATCGTGAATTGTGTCGACAATTTTCGCTTGTTCTTCCAAATTCATAGGTAAAACTTTCTTTCGTGAAGATACATGCTTATCAAGGCGCCATACGTGCGCGCTATAAGCCACCTTACAAAAATAACCGAACCATTTTACCACATAATGCAAGCGATGGCGAGGCGCAAGAAATGCGCGAGCGCGGCGGTGTTTGGGAACGTGGCCAAGAACGGGAACAGGTGCTGGAACGTGAACGTGACCGAGAACGCGGCGGCACGTGAGAACGTGGCCGAGAACGCGGCGGCACGTGGGAACGTGGCCGAGAACGTGCGCAAAAGGCATCACGACCAGTTAAGTGAGTTCTCATCCAGCAAAAAATCATACAAACCCATGTGCACAATGCCATCTTCGTCAAACCAGGGTCGCGCAAGGGTTTTTGATACGATAATTTTCTTGAAAAAATCGTTCGTATGCTTTAGCGGACGTAACTCGGTAGCAAGTTTTTCGGGGGTATCAAGGTATAACGCAGACTGAATGTAGTAGCGTCGTGAGCCCCTATTAACAACGAAGTCAATTTCGCACTGCTTTTTTCGCGGATTACCCCCCACAGATTCGTTCAATTCTACAATACCAACGTCAACAGAATATCCGCGCGCAATCAATTCGTTATAGAGGATATTTTCTGTAATGTGCGGCTCTTCTTGCTGCCTAAAATTTAACCGAGCATTGCGAAGGCCGATATCAGTGCAATAATATTTTACAGGATACTCAAAATATTTCTTTCCTTTCACGTCGTATCGCTTTGCCTCGGAAAACAGAAATGAATCGGTTAAATACGTGAGATATTTTGCGATTGTGCTTACAGACACCTTATTATTCTTTACCGTTGCTAGTGTGTTGGCAATTTTTTTTGCATTGGTAAGTGAACCCACCGACGAACATAAATCATCAGCAAGGCTTTCTAATACCTCGGGCAATTTTACGGTATAACGATCGCAGATATCCTTAAAATACACTTCTGAAAATAGCTTTTTAAGGTACAGCTCTTTTTCTTCATCGCGCGTATATGTTAGCAGTTGAGGCATACCGCCATACAGCGCATAGTCTTCAAACGCTTGCGTTTTGTCCAGATGAGCGGCCTGTTTCGAGAACTCAAAATACTCCTTAAACGACAACGGATACAGTTCTACAGAATCGCCCCTTCCTCTAAATGCTGTCATTACATCGGTGGAAAGCAGCTTAGAATTGCTTCCCGTAACATAAATATCAACATTATGAAGCCGCATCAGTCCATTTAACACGTTATAAAGCTTTATTTCATCGGGGTGCTGAAGCTCATTTTTGCTAATTGCGTATTGAACTTCATCGATAAAGACATAATACATCTTTGAACTGGTAATTTGCGAACGTATGAAGCGCGATAATTCACTTGGATTGCGGTATCGCACAAAGCGATCATCGTCAAGTGTAACAGCGATAATTTGTTCTTCAGAAATTCCGTGCGAAAGAAGGTATGCTCGAAACAAATGAAACAAAAGAAAACTTTTCCCGCAGCGCCTTATGCCCGTAATAACCTTGATGAGGCCGTTTTCTTTTTTGTCGATTAACCTGGTTAAATACCGATCGCGCTGTATGAAGTTTATCATAAGTACCCCTTTCATCACGTAAGGTCTTGTGCGGGAACGGATGGTGCCGCTGGTCAGATGGCAGCGCTCGCGCGGTGCCGGGCGCGCGGTGCGGGAGCGGGTGCTGGTGCTGGCGCGGGGTGCGGTGCTGGGCACGGGCGGCAGCGGCTTGCGGGGTGCGCGGCCTGCGTGTCGCGGCTTGCGTGTCGCGGCGGACGCGAACGCAGAAGCGTAACCCCCTTGTGAAAACTTGGGTCATTTTTTGCATAAGTTTCTACTTAATGATACCACGTAATATCCCTATATCTATCAATGAAGTGAAAACTTGGGTCATTTTTTGCGGAAGTTTTCACTTGGGAGGAATGCGCAGATGCGAGGTGCGGTGGTGCATACCGGAACATGGATGTGAGGATTCGTGCACAACACGCAGGTATTTGACCAGGTAAGAGCATGAAAATAGTTCCTGTACGGTGCGAAAAGGTGGACGCTGGGTGCGAGACACGGACGCAAGCGTGGACGTGTGAATGGGTTCAAGTGAAAACTTGGGTCATTTTTTGTGTAAGTTTTCACTTGGATGGGAATGCGCAGATGCGAGGTGCGGTAGTGGGAGCGGATGTGGATGCGGCGCGCGGGGTGCGGTGCGATTGTGCATGGAGTGGTAGCGTACGAGGCGGTAGCGTACAGGGTGATTGTGCGTGGAGCGTTGGCGTACGAGGCGTCTTTCCTACTAAACAATGCCGCAGCTTAACAAGGCTTTTCCCAGCGTAATGAATTGCTCGCGAGAGAGCGTTTCCCCGCGAACATCAGGTGCAATGCCCGCAACATGCAGCGCGTCTACCAGCCTATCCGTCAGCGTAGCGCGCGTGTCGTTGCCGCTTACAGCTACGCTACCTGCACCCATTCCCCGCGCTGGCGTTTCCGTTGCTGTACCCATACCACTTTCCGTGCCGCGCGTTCCCGTTGCTGCGCCACGCGTTCCCGTTCCTACACACGAGCCCGCAAAAAAGGTGCGCATCGAGTTCAGAATCGTTTTGCGGCGGTTAGCAAACGCCGCTTCAATCGCACGCGTGATAGCAGGCAATTCGCAGGGCTGATAGGGCGCGTCAGCGGCGCTCAACCGATCAAGGCGAATGACCGTGCTTTCCACATGAGGTGCGGGGAAAAAGTTCGACGGCGCCACAGAAAACATGCCGACAGGCCGCGCAAGCAGGGATAACTTGACAGTGTACGCTCCATAGGCCTTGGTGCCCGGCTGCGCGCACATACGCTGCGCAACCTCTTTTTGCACCATAACGGTAGCGCTGCGCAACGACGGAAAGCGCGTGAAATAATCAAGCACAATCGTGGCGGCCACCGCGTAGGGCAAGTTGCTGATGAGCTTGGTGGGAAGCACGTCGGGCGCGGGCGGAAGCGCGTTCACATCAAGCGCATCAGCCTGGATAAGCGTCCAATGATCAAGCCACGGCGCAAGCGTTTCGTGCAACACGCGCGGCAGCTGAGCGTCACACTCAATGGAACACACCTGGTGCGCATGCTGCAACAACGCGCGCGTAAGCGTGCCAATGCCAGGACCAACTTCCAGTACATAATCGTCATCCGTAAGCTGCGACAACTGAATTATTTTATCGATAATCGCCTGATTAACAAGAAAATTTTGCCCAAAGCGATACTTTGCACGCAAATCAAACGCATCAAGAACGGCGCGCGTGCGAGAGGCGTTCGCCAGCGTGTCGCTTGGCAAGAGCCACGATAAGCGCTGGTCGGAAGCGTGTAAGGGCTCGAAGGAGAGCGCTGGGGTGCAGGCGCTAGCGGCGTTTCTGCTGGTGGCTCCCACGGTTACGCCCGCGCTATCGGCGTTTCTGCTGGTGGCGTCCACGGTTCCGCCCGCGCTATCCACGGTTCTTGCCCTTTTTCGATGCGCGCGGAGTGCGGGAGGCAGCGGATGTGTTTGATGCGCTTAAAGCATGTGACTTTTTCGCAGGTTGATGGGCATTTTTTGTGCGAGTTGTTCCCTTTGTTCCAGAAGATGGGCGCGCATTGCTCGCAGAACGTGACGATGGTGCTTTCCGCTTAGCACTCTGCGATGCGTGCGCGGACGTATCGCCTGATAGCGACAGCTTAGGGCGCGTATGCGCAGGTGCGGACGCGGGCGCATGCTTCGGTGCAGGCGCAAGCTCATCTGCAAACTCGTGTGTGGGTTCATTTGGATACTCACCTGCGGGTTCACCTGCGCGTTTGCCTGCTCGTTCGCATTCGCGCGCTTGTTCTAAACCGCGTTTGTTCTTGCTATCGCAACCTTGCTCGCTTTGAGATTGGTGCGTGCGTTCGTCACCGAACACCGCGTCCTCAATATCGCACGGATCGTGCAAAATGGAGCCGTCTTCGCTTATGCACCCCACCCAATTCAGAACGCGCGACACGGCAAAACCCGCCTGTGAAAAGGCACTTTTCACTTCCGAAGCAAGCGCCTTAAACCCGTGCGGATCGCCGCCCTCGCCAACGATGTGCAAAATTGCCGGCTTATAGGCGGCTTTTTCAACGCCAAGCGCACGATTGCGCAGATAGTAGGGCTGCATGCGATCAAGCAACACCTTGAACTCGGCCGGCGCGCCCGAAAAATAAACAGGCGACACAATAATCAGCTCATCTGCGGAATTAAGCTGCGCGTACAGTTCTTTCATGTCATCGGAACACTCAAAAAGGTACGCATACTCATCAAGCTGCTTGGCAGCGCACGCATCGGGAACGCACTGCGCTTGATGCGTGGAACCGGGCTGCACAGGCTGCGTTGCACCGGGCTGCGCGCTTGCATCTTGTATTTGGGCTGGTAGCACGCTTGTTTGCGCGGGAACGTTTGCTTCAGCTTCAGCAAGCGGCGTTTGCGTGGGCGCACTTGGTTCAGCAAGCGGCAGCGGCGCACTTGCGTTCGGAAGCTGCTTGTGCAAGAAATCAAGCGTCAATTCCGAGATAGGAGCCAAAAAAATGGCATCATGCGGATACTGTTCGATGTAGGTATCAAACAACACTTCTGCCAAGGCGGCGCAGCGTCCATGCGAGCGCGGCGAGCCCATAATAATCAAACGGTTCAAGAAGGTCTCCTTCGCAAAATACGGTGTGCGTTATCCCATAATGCCTGATAAACCTGCATTTCACTTTCGCCCAAGGCCTCGGCTCGCCACGCAGCAAGCGCATGCGCGTTGAAAATAACATGAGCGGGCGTGCACGTGGTTCCGCGCATGGGCTCAGGTGCCATATACGGCGAATCGGTTTCTGTTAAAAGCCTGTTCAACGGCACAATTTCCATGGCATGCCGCACCGCTTCGTTCTTTTTGAACGTAAACGCGCCACCGTAGGCAATATAGCAATCGGCCTCTACGAACGGCCGCAGCTCGTCGGCAGCAAGCGTGCAACAATGAACGATAGTACCCGCTTCAGGAAAACCTTCCTGGTGCAGAATACGCAGCGCATCAGCGTGCGCGTTGGCGCTTATGGCTGGTGAAGCGTCGTTCGCAGCAGCTTCGCCAGCAACACCTTCGCCAGCAACACCTTCGCCAGCAGCGGCGCCTGCGCCGTCATCTGTAGCAAGCTCGGCGTCGCGCAAATGCAACATGATGGGCAGCTTAAAGCGATGCGCCAAGCGGATGTGCTCGCGAAACACCTGCTGCTGCACATCGCGCGGCGACAAGTCGTAATAGTAATCAAGCCCCACTTCGCCAACCGCACGACAGCCCGCCCGCGCAAGCAGCTCGCACAGTTGCTCGCGCACCGCAGGCGTAAGCAAGCGCGCGTTATGCGGATGAACGCCCGCAATTATCCCCACTTCAGGAGCCTGAAACGCCCCATCCAAGCGCTCGGCAATTTCCTCGTTACAACGCTGCAACCACATATCAAGCGCATCGGCTTTTGAGGTTCCCGTTTCGGAGGGGTCGGTAATCATTCCCAAAAAATCGACGTGATGAAACGCGCAACGCGCCAGCTCAAACGCCGGATTGGGCAACATATGAAAATGCGTGTGAGTGTCGACAACACTCATCGGAAGGCGCGGGTACTCTACCTGCGCAAACTTACCTTTTTTCTTCTTTTTGTAGAAGAAAAAATCGGTGCTTGCCGCCCACTGCTCCTCGTCTTGCGCGTCCATTATTCATCGTCCAAATTCAGCGACGAAATATCCAAGCGAGGGAACAGCGCTTCCCCAACTTCTACCTTATTGCCTGATGAAAGCATACCCCACTGGCTCTCGTGCGCAAAATTGTGCACCTCGTTGATGTCAAGTTCCAAACGGCGATACACCTCGGCCGACGTGCGCGGCATGAAGGGGCTTAAATACAGCGCTATCAGGCGAATTGCCTCCAGCGAGTTGTAAATTACCTGCTTCAAATGGGGCTGCGTGGCGGCATGTTTCGCAAGCGTCCACGGAGCCGACTGCTCAACGTACAAATTCACGCGCGACGCAAGCTCTTGAACAGCCAGCGCGGCGCCCATGTAATCGAGTGCCTCCATAGCAGGATCGTATTTTTCCAACAGCTTGTCAGCTAAATCGCGAAGCGGATTTTCGTGCAACAACGCGTCTTGTTCGGGCGAAGGAACAAACGCTGCATCAGCGCTTTCTGCCGCAGCGTTCGCGTTGTTGCGTTCCCCAGCACCAGCACCGTCACCAGCGCCGTCGCCAGCACCAGCACCCGCACCGTCACCGTCAACGCACGGCACGCGCCCGTCGAAATATTTCTGCGTCATGTTGAACACGCGGCTGCACAAGTTTCCCCACGTATTTGCCAAATCGGCGTTATAAACCTGCGTCATGCGCTCAAGCGAAATCGAGCCGTCATGGCCAAACTGGATGTCGCTCATAAAATAGTAGCGATACGCATCCGAGCCGAACACGCGCACCAAATCGGCTGGCTGCATGGCGTTTCCGCGCGACTTCGACATTTTTTCGCCCTTGGTAAGCAAAAAGCCGTGGCCAAACACGCAATGCGCAATCGGATATCCCGCCGCCATCAGCATGGCAGGCCAAATCACGCAATGGAAACGCAAAATGTCCTTGCCCACAATATGGTACGCCGGCGGCCAAAAACGCTCGAAATCGCCAGGTCGCGAGGGGTCCGCAAAACCGTTCCCCGTAACATACGAAAGCAGCGCGTCGGCCCACACATACGCAACGTGGCCTTCGTCAAAGGTAAGTGGAACGCCCCAGCTAAATGTTGAACGCGAAATCGACAAATCGCGCAGCCCGCTTTTCACGAACGACACAACCTCGTTTCGCCTGGTAACAGGGCGAATAAAGTCGGGGTGCTCATCGTAAAACGCAAGCAGCTTATCCTGAAACTCCGACAGCTTGAAAAACCAGTTCTCTTCGCCAGCCGAATGCTGCAAGGGACGGTGGCACTCGGGACACACTTCAACGTCGTTTTCGTCAAATTCGATGTCGCTTTGCGTGTAGTAGGTTTCCTCGTGAACGCAATACCAGCCCTCGTAGCAACTTTTGTACAGAAAGCCCTTGTCAAACAGGTCGTTCCAAAACTGCTGCACCGTTTTTGTGTGGCGCGGCTCGGTGGTACGCACGAAATCGGTGTAGCGAATATCAAGCATGTCCCAGGCGTTTTTGAACGCGGGAACCATGGAATCGCACCACGCTTGAGGCGTCATGTGCTTGCTTTCTGCCGTGCTTGCAACTTTTTGGCCGTGCTCGTCGAGGCCTGTCACAAACGAAACCGCACGTCCTTTCATGCGTTCGTAACGCGTAATGACATCGGCCGCAATCGTCGTATACGCCGTTCCCAAATGGGGCGCCGCGTTTACATAATAGATGGGCGTGGTAAGTGAAAATGCATCGTGTGACATTTGAAAATCCTTTGATATGCCGCGTTTGATAATTTCCGCGTTTGGGTATTTGTTTATGTAGTGTCAAGTATACACGTACACGCGCGGGCGCACGGCCGCATCTTCGCAATTTGTGCACGTAATTGAGGCAGAAATCGCGCATTTCATCTTGCGTTTTTGGTGAGCGGGAACGGGTGGCGCGGGTTTTTGCGCAGGAACGTGTAAACAAAATCTACACATTAGCAATTTTCTGAACAGGCGTTTTGTAGAGCGCAGGGCGCGGCGGGGCGTGGTTTTGGAGCTTGAGGCGTTTCTCGATATAATAGAGTGATTGAAACACAACACACGCGGGGGGTTGAAAAGAGGTGTATGAAGCGCTCATTTATGGGACTATTTCGTAAACAGACAGGCATAACAATCGACTGTTGCCAAAGCGCTATGAAACGTGCTTGCAAGTCGAAGGAACGGGTGCGGCATACATCGCTGTCTCGATGGTGCGCGCGAGCAGGCTTATGTTGCGCGCTGGCGCTTAGTTTGTCGTGTGCGAACCTTGCGGGTGGCGCCCGCAGCGTAAACCTTGCGGGCGGTGTTCACCAAACAAGCCTTCTACCTGCGGTTTCCTATGCGTACGCCGACACGCCGTCCACCGATAACATGCTTGACGAGCTGCAAAAGAAAATCGAGGAAAGCTCGCAAACCTACGAAGCTGCCAAAGGTAAACTTGCGCGTATTAAGCAGGAAATTCGCGAAAACGAGCAGGAAATTCAGCGCATCAACGACGCACTTCCCTTGCAGGAAAAACGCGGACAACACGCCGCTCATTCGCTGTATAAAATTCAAAGCGACAGTTCGTCGATTCTTTCGATGCTGCTTGATTCGCACAATTTCTCGCAATTTATTTTCCAATTTACCTACATTATAAAAATAACGAAGAAAAATTTTACCGAGCTGAACACGCTTAAAACGATGCGTGAGCGCATTACGAACGCGCGCATGGAACTTAACACGCACGAAAAAGAGGCAACGCTGGGCGCCCAACAGGCTGAAAGCGCACTTCGGGAAGCGCAAAACGCGCGCAAGGAAGCACAACGACGCGCGCAAGAAGAACTGGAACGCCAAGCTCAGGAGCTTGCGAAAGCGCAGCAAAACTCGTCTGGGCAAGACGTAGCGAAAACGGTTCAAGCGCTGCCAGGAACGCCCAATATTTCGGCGAACCACCCGCAAGCGAAGCCAGAGCCAGCACCTGCGCAAACGCAAGCAGCGCCCGCTCCCGCGCCGGCGCCAAAGCCAGCCATTACGGGAAGCGTGAAGGCTGATCATGCAAATTGGAACAGCGATGAAGAAGCGTTCGTAAAGCAATGGGGAGCGCGCATCAATGCGTACCTGGGTTCGTCGCCCCTTGGCGGACATGGGGAAACATTCGCCCGTGCAGCGTGGCGTCACGGCATTGACCCGCGTTTTTCGCCTGCCATATCGATGGTTGAAAGCACGCAAGGGCGTCACTGTTTCCGCCCTCATAACGCGTGGGGCTGGGGAAATAGTAGCTGGTCGTCGTGGGATGAAGCGATTAACGCGCACGTGGCTGGCTTAGCGCGCGGCTACGGATACACGCTTACCTTGCGCGCCGCAAAGAAATATTGCCCTCCCACATGGGAAGATTGGTATAACAAAGTATCAAATCAAATCAATCGCATTTAGCGAACGTTAAGCGAACCAGTGCGCGGAGCATTGTGCGAACCGTGCCGTGTGCGAAGCGTGCCTTGCGCAAACCGAAACGCACACCTTAAAACGTTGCCACGTTCCCCGCATGCACCGTTTTCCCGCGCGTGCCACGAACACAGATACAAACGCAAGGAGCAGTGCACGCGTATACCCGCAGCCGTCTATGATTTTGCAGTTTGACACGATTTTTTTCCGTACACTTCAAGCGCAAGATTGTAGATTTCATTTTTCGGCAAATCCGTGCTCTCAGCGGCCTTTTTGCGCGCGTCACGCATCGACATTCCCTCATGAGCTAACTGTTCTAAATAGGTACGCACATCTTCACGTGAACGTTGTGCTTCTTCTTGTGATACCTCGTGCCGTGCACCGTCAAGAACAACCACCAGCTCGCCACGAATACCACCCTGCTGGGCACGCGCCGAAAAATACTCCAGAGCGCTTGTAGTTGAATCGCGATACACTTCTTCATGCACTTTGGTAAGCTCTCGTAAAACACACAGCTTACGCTGCGGAAATACCTCAGCCAGCAGTTCTAACGTAGCAATCAAACGATGCGGACTTTCATAAAAGATAATAGCCGCAGGTAAATTGGTCAACGCATTAAGAAGTTCTCGAAAGGCGCTTTTTTTACGTGGAGGAAAGCCTACAAAATAGAAGTTTGAAAACGAGCTTGCGCTGGCAACGAACGCCGTAATGGACGCGCTTGCTCCCGGTAGCACACATACTGAAACATGCTGTTCATACGCAAGCGCAAGCAGCGCAATACCAGGGTCAGAAACGCCTGGCATACCCGCATCCGAACAATAACATACCTGTTTACCAGCTTGTATATCAGCAATAACACCTGACGCCTTACGCTTGATAGTATTTTCGTCCATACGAATAAGAGGCTTTGAGATATTATATGCGTTCAGTAACTTAGCAGTAACACGTGTGTCTTCAGCACATACATAATCGCAGTTTGCAAGAGCATCAAGCGTACGGAGCGTTATATCACGCAAGTTTCCAATAGGCGTTGGGCATATAACAAGCCGTCCATGATCTTCCTGCTGACCTGCGCTGTTATGACATGCGCTGTTAGGGTCGAGCATGGCGGCCTCGATGCTTGGAGTCGCCCTTGCGCGGCGCTGCGGGCGGCTGCTGTTGTTCCTGATGAGCGGCTCCATATGTCCGATGCGCAGGTGCTTGCGGTGCCGTGCGCGGTGCGTTTTGCGATGCGCGACGCAGCTGGTCGGGCGCCGTACGCGGAGCGTTCGGTCGCACCGTGCGGGCAGCGGGCTGGCGAGCGTTCAATCCCAATTCGTCGCCCAATAAAGACGTGTCGTCACGCGACGGACCGTCGGCAATTCCAGAGACTTTTCTAGCTTCTGAACTGGCTTGATACGAGGCTTGCGATTTATAATGTGCCGCGTTTAATAACTCCTCGCGGCTGAATTTATCGTTAAGGCGATCGGCTGAACGCTTACGAATGCGCGAAATTACCAGCAGCGCAATAAATGCAACAAGAACAACGACAATTCCGAGCGCCAGCATAATATCGCCGCTACGAGGCAAAAGTTCAAGGGAGTGCATACCATTCCTTTCGATATTCGTTCACTATCCGTTCAGCGTTCCCCGCAAGCACGCGCCGCTGAACAACATTGAACCACGTGAACGAAACGTATTGTATCATCATTTGCCCACGCAAAACGCATGCTTAGCGGTGCGATTTTTTGCGCGCGTTCGATTTTGCCACCGAAATCATCAGTTTTATGCGGTTCAGCTGGTTTACTTCCGAGGAACCGGGGTCGTAGTCGATGGCAACGATGTTGCTCAGCGGATACATTGTGCGCAACTGTTTGATGACCGCCTTGCCCACAACGTGGTTCGGCAAGCATGCGAAAGGCTGCGCGCAAATAATGTTCGGCGTGCCGTTTTTGATAAGTTCCACCATTTCAGCAGTTAAAAGCCAGCCCTCACCCATCGAATTGCACAAGCTAAGAATGTTGGACGCATACGAGCCCATCGTGTAAATGGTAGCGGGCGGCTCGAAGCGCTGCGATTTGTGAAGCGCCCTGTTCACAGGCGCACGCAGAGCTTGCAACACCGCAAGTGCCACGCGAGAGCCCAGCTCGCCTTTGCGGGAACGCCCAAGTGGCTTGCGCTGGAAAATGGCGCCCGCAATTCCGAACAGGAAAAACTCAACAATTCCTGGCACGCGCGCCTCGCAGCCTTGTGCTTCGATAACATCCACAACATTGTTGTTTGCTGTTGGGTGAAACTTCACAAGAATTTCTCCAACCACGCCAACGCGCGGCTTCGACTGGTCGTTTACCAGGGGCAGCGCATCAAAATCGCGTACGATGCAACGGCAGGTTCGCACGAAATGCGCATAGCGCAAGCCTTCGCGCATCTGCGATTTGCACCTTTCCATGTAACGACGAAACAGCTGGTAGGAAGCCCCTTTTTCAGCTTCCTACGGGCGCGTGCGGTACAGGCACTGCATCAGAAGGTCACCATACAAAAACGCATACACGGCCTGCATAAGCATGGCAGCGCTTAGCTTGAAGCCGGGGTTGCTTTCGCCCAGCTTCGCCGTTGACAGCGAAATCACGGGGATGTGCGCCAGACCTGCGGCTTTAAGCGCTTTACGAATAAGCGAAATGTAGTTCGTGGCGCGGCATCCGCCGCCCGTTTGCGAAATAACCACGGCAAGTTTGTTGGTGTCGTAGCGCCCCGACAGCACGGCCTCCATAATCTGGCCCGTTACCAAAATTGACGGGTAGCAAATGTCGTTGTTTACGTATTTCAAGCCAATTTCGGTTGCTTTCGGATCGACGCTGGGCAAAAGCTCGACGTTGTAACCAAAACGGTGGAACGCTTCGGCAAGAATTTCAAAATGGATGGGCGCCATCTGCGGTGCAAGGATGGTCCAGCCTTCCTCGCGCATGCGCTGCGTGAATTGGACGCGCTGGAAAGCGGTTGAGGACGAGGCGCGCTGAGTGAAGAAGTCTTGCACGTACAGATCGGCTTTTTCGCTTGCGTGAACTGGAGCTTTGCAGCATGACACCTGGGAAGATAGCACCGATGCGGCGTTGGGAGCGGCTGGTGTCGAGGCTGCTGATGCGGCGTTGGGAGCGGATGATGTCGAGGCGGCTGATACGGCTGGCGCCGCGGCGGCTGATGCGGCGTTTACACGTGCAGAAACAGCGTGCGCGGAGCTTGCACCTGGCGCGGGAACGTTCTCATCAATGTCATTGGGAGGCACAAGAATGAACGAATCGACAATCTGCAAACGTGCTTCGCTTGGCGTGCGAAGCTGGCCATGCTGGTGCCGTAAGCCTTGCAGTTCCTGGCTGCTGAGTTCCTGTGGGCGGGCTTCCTGCGGGCCGCGTTCCTGGCTGCCGCCTTCCTGCGCACGCTGTTCCCCTTGCCGTTCTTGTGCCCGCGGATCACGGTGATGTTTCTCCTGCTCACGTTCCCGTTTATCGCGCAAAGCCGCCAGTAGCGAGCGCACACGAATACGCGCTGCACCCAAATTCGACACTTCGTCGATTTTCAGCACCGTGTACACTTTCCCCGCAGCTTCCAAAATTTCTTGCACTTGATCGCAGGTAAGCGCATCAAGCCCGCATCCAAAACTGTTCAGCTGAATAAGGTCTAGGTCGTTGCGCTGCGTTACCACTTTTGCTGCCGCATACAGACGCGTATGATACATCCACTGATCAACAAGGCGGATGGGACGCTCCAATACGCCCAGATGAGCCACTGAATCTTCCGTCAGCACCGCCAAGCCAAACGATGTGAGCAATTCGGGAATGCTGTGGTTGATTTCCGGGTCGTTATGATACGGACGACCAGCCAAAACAATGCCATGCGTTCCCGTTTGCTGCATCCACATAAGCGTTTCTTGGCCTTTCGTGCGAATGTCGCGCTTAAACGCTTCATCCTCGTCCCAGGCGCGCTCAACGGCAGCATCTATCTCGGAGCGCGTTGGCAGGGCAGCATGGCGGCCTACCACCTGGGCGTTATGCTGGCACAGCTCAATGAACAGGCGTTCTTTCAGATAGTCTTTCTTGTCGTAGGGAATCCACGGGTTCAAAAACGCGGTATCAGCGCTGTTAAGCTGATCGATGTTCAAGCGCAAGGCCTCGGAATAGCTGGCAACAATGGGGCAATTATAGTGATTGCCCGCGCCCGCATCTTCTTGGCGCTCCCACTTCGAGCACGGCATCCAAATGAAATCGGGGTGGCGCGCCAGCAAATTCATCACGTGCCCATGCGCCATTTTCGCAGGATAACACACCGATTCTGAAGGCATCGATTCAATTCCCGATGAAAATAGCTCCTTCGACGAATTATCCGAAAGCTCTACGCGAAACTTCAACGACGTAAAAAATGTGAACCAAAATGGGTAGTTTTCGTACATGTTCAGTGCACGCGGAATGCCAACGGTGCCGCGGGGCGCATCGGCGTCGTCAAGCGGTTTGTAGGAAAACAGGCGCTTGTTTTTGTACGCGAACACGTTGGGAATGCTGCGATGATTTTTGCCTGAATGCCCAGCTCCGCGCTCGCATCGGTTGCCCGTAATGAAGCGGCGCGTTTTGCCGGTAAGCGGATCGCGTCCAAACGAGTTAATGGTAAGAAGGCAGTTATTGGAACATAATCCACACCGTGTTGTTTTATGTGTTGGATTGATGCTGTCAATTTCCTTGGCGCTTACAATGGTTGAACGGACGCCACCACCCGCGGAGGCCGCCGTGGCGGTTGCAGGCGTTTGTACAGGTGAAGGAGCAGAAAATGGCGCAGCGGTGGGCTGCGTTTCAGCTGGTTGCGATGCTGGTTGCGCGCCAACCGCAACCACTCCCGTGCCCGTTCCCGCTTCCGCGCCACCACCCGCGGAAACGCGTTCGCACTGCTTGCGGTACCTATCGCGCGCCAAAAGCGCCGCGCCATAGGCGCCCATATTGCCTGCCATGTCGGGACGAAACGCATCTACCTGCGCTAACTGTTCAAACGCGCGCAGCACCGCATCATTCAAAAAGGTGCCGCCTTGCACAATACCGCAGGTTCCCACATCGTGAGCATCGCGAATTTTTATGACCTTGAACAGGGCGTTCTTAATAACGGCAAGCGCTAAACCGGCAGCAATATCGCCCACGGTTGCGCCTTCTTTTTGCGCTTGCTTCACGCGCGAATTCATAAACACGGTGCAACGCGAGCCCAAATCCACAGGCTGACGTGCCTGAATAGCAGTCTGCGCAAAATTGGCAATCGGAATGCCCAAACCGGCCGCAAAACTTTCGATAAAGCTTCCACAGCCCGATGAGCAGGCCTCGTTCAACATAATGGAGTCAATCGCGCCGTTGCGAATACGCAGGCACTTCATGTCTTGCCCGCCGATGTCCAAAATGAAATCTACCTGCGGCAACAGCTCTTGTGCGCCGCGCAAATGCGCAACGGTTTCAATTTCGCCCGAATCGACGCGCAAGGCTTGCAGCAACAGCGCTTCGCCATAGCCTGTTACCGTGGCGTGCCCGATGAACGAACCTTGCGGAATTGCGGCATACAACTGGTGCAACGCCTCTTTCGCCGAGCCGATTACTTCGCCTTTGTTGCTTTTATAAAACGACCACAACACGCGCGCGTCGCCGTCAATCAGCGCCACCTTGAACGTGGTTGAGCCAGCATCAAGCCCCAAAAACAGCGCACCTTTCGCATGCGCAATATCGCCACGCGGAACGCACTGCGCATCGTGGCGACGCTTGAAACGTGCATAATCATCAGGCGTTTCAAACAAAGCAGGCAAGCGCTGCACTTCACTTCCCTGCTGCGCGCCCAAGGTTTTCAAGCGCGCAAGCAAACTTTCAAGCGTCTCTAAATGCGGCTGGTCGCACGTATAACCCGCAACCGCACAACCCTGCGCCACAAACAGATGCGCATTGGGGGGAACAAGCGTGTGTTCGTCGTTAAGTTGCAGCGTCACAATGAAGCGTTTCCGCAGTTCAGACAAGTATTGAAGAGGCCCGCCTAAAAACGCCACATAGCCTTTGATGGGTCGGCCGCACGCAAGACCGGCGATGGTTTGCGTTACCACCGCCTGAAAAATAGACGCCGCAATGTCTTCTTTACGTGCGCCTTCGTTAAGCAGCGGCTGCACGTCGGTTTTCGCGAACACGCCGCAGCGCGACGCAATGGGATACAGCGTTTCGCACGATTTCGCCAGCTCATTGAGGCCCGTGGCGTCAGTGTCAAGCAAACTTGCCATTTGATCGATGAACGCACCCGTTCCACCTGCGCATTGTCCGTTCATGCGCTGCTCGATGCTCTGGTCGAAAAAGATAATCTTCGCGTCTTCGCCGCCCAGCTCGATGCAGGCGTCAGTTTGCGGAATGAACGCTTCAACTGCTTCTTTGGACGCAATAACCTCCTGAACAAAGGTCACGTGCAGCCAGTTTGCCAGCAGCAATCCACCCGAGCCCGTAATGGCAATGGTCATGGTTTTGCCGGGGAAACGCGCGGCGGCCGTTTCGATGACCTGCGTCAACGTGGCGCGCACGTCGCTATGGTGGCGCTCGTAGGTTGCGTACAGCAGCTTATGCTGCTCGTTTAACACCGCAAGCTTTACCGTCGTGGAGCCTATGTCAATTCCAAGGTAGTACATTCAATTCATCTCGTCTGATTTCATCTCGTGTGAATGAAACGCTTACAATCGTATCGATTCACCAGGTCGAATGAACAAAAGTCGCATGCAGATGCGCGCCATTTCTTCGGCACTTTCGCGCCGCCCCGTTAAAATCCAGCGCGTAATGACGCCCAAATACGCCGTTGCATAAAAAGAAATGTAATACTCTACGAAAACGCTGGGGTGTTCGCGGTATTTTTTGTGCAGAACGGAACGCACAATGTTCACGCACACCACCTCGTTTAACGCGCGCGCAAATGCCGGGTCGCCCCCGTCGCCAAGCAGCGCATACAGCAGATCGCCCTCGCTTCCCAACAGGGCAAACAGGTCGATAAGCGCGCGGGGCGGACGCTTGGTTAACGAACACGCGAACAGTTCGGCCACGCCAAGGCTTGCAATGCGCGGCTGAAACGCCTCAAGGCGCTTCAAAACGTCCTGCTCAAAATACGAAAGCAGCTGATCTTTGTCTTTGAAATGGTTGTAAAACGTCGTTCGATTGATGCCAGCGGTGGCGCATAAATCGTTGATGGTAATGGCGTCAAAACCCTGCTCTTGCAAAAGGCTGATGAACGCGCAGCGCAGCGCCTCGCGCGATTTCGCGATGCGCCTATCAAGAGGAACATCGCTTTCCGCAAGGAACTCACTTTCGAGTGCGTACTGGGAGTGGTTCGCAGGCTCGGACGCGGTGCCGGGTTCGGGTGTGGGAGCGGGTGTGGGCTCGGACACGGACGCAGCTGTGTCGCTACTTGCGGGTGCGGTGCCATTCACAGGATCGGACGCGCTCCTGTACACAGTGTCGTTTTCTGGAAAGGAGTTGGAAGATTCGGTTGCAGCGCCGTTGGTGTTGCTGGCGGGGCTTGCGTTGTGTGGCATTATTAAGCACGCTCCTTATGTCAGGAAAAGTTGCTGCGCACACATTCTTGCATATGCGCACTACAATGTACGATTTTTGCGTTTTACGAAACGGTAGAACGCGCAGGTATGCTGTGCGCAGAAGCATGCGTATGCGCGGCTGTACAGCTATAATTCTACCGCTCTTTTCTGAAAAAGATACACGGAGCATGAAAAAATATTAAACATTGTGTTGATTATCTTTAGTGAACGGAAGCGAAAACAAAACGCAGCAAGGAAGGTAGGCGAAACGGAAACAGAACGAAGCAAGGTAGTTAGAAATATTACAAAGCGGAATGAATGGAACCAATGAACGCGCGAAAGATGCGCACATGAAACGGTAATAGGTAATCAAAAAGCGGTTTTTATGAACCAAGAGCAAAACTATGTGCAGGTAATCGTATGCGGCACGCACGACAGGCGCAACACGCAAGGCGCGCACGACGGGCACACACGACAGGCGCAAAGCAACAAGCGGCACACCCAGCAGCGCGCCGCATTTCTCCAGCTAAACAAGCGTTTATTCAGCAGCAACAACGCGCGTGACGCCTTCGACGCGTTCCTTCAAAATACGCTCGATACCATGTGCAAGCGTCATCGCAGACAGCGGGCAACCATTGCACGCGCCCGTAAGCTGCACAGTTACAACGCCGTCTTCCGAAATATCAAGCAAGGTGGCGTCGCCGCCATCGGCAATCAGGCTGGGACGAATTAAATCGAGCACTGTTTGAACTTCATTTTTATCTACCATACTATTCCTCTCGCCAGCGCACCTGGGGCGCTGCTCTCACTCGTCTTAGAACGCGCACGCAACGGATACGCTGTGCGGAATTGCACGCGCTACCAGCGCATTCTTGAAATCGGAAAAATTGTACCACAGCGCACAGGCTTTACGGTGCGCGCCTGCAAAGTGCTACCATTTAGATACTTATGCTGCAAACGGCTGCTTTACCTGCGCCCAACACGCGCCTTACCTGCGCTTACATGGCAGGTTCGGGTTACGAACGCGGCGCAACAGATCCGTTCACGCGCAAGCGCCTCACACGCGCCACGCACGCCTCGCACACGCCGCGCACCCGCGCGCCTCACGCCTCACACGCCGCGCACCCGCGCCACTTACGTGCGAGGCAGCCGCTCATTGTCGCTTCCCACAATTACCAGCACGGAACTGTTCATCGTGTAATAGCCAACGTTTTTCACACTGCGCCCAAAACCAAGTAGCGAAACAACAGCATTCGCCTCATCCTGGAATCCAGGCTGATACACCACCAGCGTTTCCTTAAAAATGGGCTGCTCAGCATTGCCAACTGCCGCCACCGAACAGTTGCGCGACACCAGATAGTCGCCAACTTCCTTTCCTATCCCTGCCTTTGACGTGCCGTTTTGTACCTCTATCGAAAAGCTTGACACGTCAACGTCGCTGTGTACTTCAGCAGATCGATCCGCAGGTGCATCGGCCAAAAAGCAATTCACAAGCTGGTTTGTTTGTTTCTCGTACACCACAAAGGCACTCTGAGGCGCCTGCGGATTCAACTCACCTACCGTTTCCCCAGGTAGCGAATGTGCTTCCCAGCCCGAAGCATCAATACTCGCAGCCGCTTCAATCATCGTGCGAATATCGTTACTGGGCATATCCGAGCGCACATATTTCTGCAACGCATCAACCGACTGCCCAATGCTGCGCCCGTTCGTTTGGTCGCACAAGCGCTTGAACAGCGCTTTCACCAGCATAGCCTGATTTTCCGCCTGCGTTTGCAGCGCCTTCGGGAAATTGGTCGCGCGCGCCCACACCAAGGTGTCGTAGCCGTCTAAGGTCTGGGCGCCAGCATGAAGAAAACGCCAGCCGGCAAAGGGGTCGTCAACGTCTTTCGGCAAGGTAGCGGAAATGCCACCCAGCGTGTCAACAAGTTCCGCAAATTGCGGGCCTGAAATGGCCATATAGTGATTCACGGGAACGCCTGTCATAATGGTTACGGCACGAATAAGCGCATCGTCGCCGCGCTGAGCTGCATGCGCAAGCGAATTATCCTGGCGCCCTTTCAGGTACGCAAAATACGGCAAGCTAAGAATGCGAAACGTCTGCTGCTTGGCATCGACGCGCAGCAGCGCAAGCAGCGAGGTATGATCGGGCAAGCCGGTGTAGGTTTCTTGCGGAAGCGTCACGTTCAGCAGCACAATGCTGGCATTTTTGTTTTTTGGCGGTGTAAGCGCTTGCTTGATGTTGCCACTTTGAATGGATTCGTTCGAGCGAACCGAAATGGCGTAGAAGCCGTAACCTGCGCCAATACCTGCGCCAACAATAACAACCAGCAACACAACAACGATAGGCAGCGCCCACGTCCGTGGCTTGCGCACGCGGCGGCTTGCGTGGTTTTTTACGCGCAGGGACGCACGCTGTTCAGCACGTGAACGCGCATCAAAACTTACCAAGTTTCCTATGTCACAGGTATCGCTTGTGCTCTGTTGCTTTCGTTTTGAAAAGTGTCTCCGAAAAGGAGAACGGGAAGATGGCGCTGCATGTTTTCCATGCGATAAAGGATTACGCGAACCAAGCGTTTCAGACTCCGCTTTGGTAGCTCGCTTTCCTAAACGCAGATTAACCTTTTTTTGAAACACAGCACCTCTCACCCCTTGCTAGTCGCACACCTGAACGCGCTTCACGCACGCACCCAAGCTGTTCAACTTTTCCGTAAAATGCTCGTAGCCGCGATCGATATGCTCAATTTTGTGCACAACCGTTTGACCTTCGGCAACAATACCCGCAAGCACTAAAGCTGCGCCCGCACGCAAATCGGTGGACGTAACCGGCGCGCCTTGCAACACGCAATTACCCTCAACCAGCGCGTGATGGTCTTCAATTGTGATACGCGCGCCCATGCGCCGCAGCTCAGCGCCAAACATAAACCTGTTCTCAAACACATTTTCGGTAATGACCGACGAACCTTGCGCGCACGCACACAACAACATGAACTGCGCTTGCAAGTCGGTCGGAAAACCTGGATGCGGCAGCGTTTGAATATCAAGCGCCTGAAGTGGCGTTTTGCGAGAAACGGTAATTGAATCGAGCGTGGTTTCAATGGTGCAACCCATCGCTTCAAGCTTCATCAGCGCCATGCGCAAAAAGTTGGGGTTTACGCCGTGAACGGTAACAGGGCCGCCCGTAAGCGCCCCGCCCGCCAAAAACGTGCCCGCTTCAATACGATCGCCGCAGGTGGTGTGCTCGCACGGGTGCAAACGCGCAAACGGCACGCCTTCCACTTCGATAGTTGACGTGCCCGCACCGCTTACGTGCGCGCCCATAC
The DNA here is from genome assembly GCA_946892075.1 of uncultured Coriobacteriales bacterium. Lineage (GTDB taxonomy): Bacteria > Actinomycetota > Coriobacteriia > Coriobacteriales > Eggerthellaceae > Berryella. The sequence continues at coordinate 8,367 of CAMPNZ010000001.1, read as the reverse complement.
TGCACAGCATCGACGCCAAATCTTCAATTTCAGGCTCGCGCGCGGCGTTCTCGATGCGCGTGATACCATCGGCGCACACGGCTGCCATCAGCAGATTTTCGGTTGCGCCCACGCTGGGGAAATCAAGGATGATTTCGGCACCATGCAAGCCATCGGGCGTTGTTGCTTTCAAAAAGCCGTGTTCAACGTTAAAATGCACGCCAAGCGCTTCAAGGCCTTTGAGGTGCATGTCAATTTTACGCGCACCAATTTGACAACCGCCCGGCATGGCAACGTGAGCACGCCCGAAACGCGCAATCAACGGGCCCAAAATAGAAATGCTGGCGCGCATCTTACTTACCAGCTCGTAGGGCGTATCGTACTTATCAACCGCGTGCGTGTCGATAGTTAAGTAGTGATCGTTTCGCGTAACGTTTGCGCCTAAGGCGGCTAACACCTGCACCATTACCGAAATATCTGAAATATCGGGAACATTGCGGATAACGCTTTTCCCGTTCCCTAAAATAGAAGCGGCAATCAGTTTGAGCGCAGAATTCTTTGCACCTGATACCTGAACACTGCCCGTAAGCGTATTATTTCCTGTAACAACAATAACTTCATTGCTTGACATAGTAGCACCTATCTTTTTTGATACTTGCTAGTATACCAGCAAACGCGCACACCGCGCACAGCAGCGTACGCCTTGTAGGAATATAAAAAGAAAAGGCTGGCTTGCACGATGCAAACCAGCCTCTCTCGAAACGTAACAGCAAAAAGCAGTTATTCGCCTAATGAGAAACGAACAAAGCTGTTAATGGCAATTTTGCCGCCCAGCTGTTTAGCAACTTCCTGCGTGTACTCGGAAATCGTTTGATCGGGGTTCTTCACGTAATCTTGCTCGCTTAAGCAATTCTCTTTGAAGAACTTCTCAAGGCGGCCTTCAGCAATTTTGTGCTGAATAGCTTCCGGTTTACCCGATTCAGCAGCTTGAGCAACATAAATGGATCGCTCATGCTCAACGGTTGCGCTGTCTACCGACTCGCGATTCGCAGACACAGGGTTTACCGCAGCTACCTGCATACATACGTTGCGGCCATAGGCTACGAAATCGGCATTCGTAGGATCGATGCCTTCTACGTCGAACAGCGTCAATACGCCAATTTTGCCACCCATGTGAATGTAGGATGTGCATGCAGCACCCGAAAGTACCTGTACGCGCGACAAATTTACATTCTCGCCCAACACGTGAACTGCGTCGGTGATAATGTCGTTTACCGTATCGGTGCCATCGCTTAAACCTTTCAGCTGTTCAACGTCGGAGCAGTTGTGAGCAAGCGCGATAGCAGCAATGCGAGAAGCATACGCCTTGAACTTTTCGTTCATGCCAACGAAGTCGGTTTCGCAATTCAGCTCAAGCACAACACCGCTTTTGCCGTCATCGGCAACAAGCGCGCAAATGGTGCCCTCGTCGGTTGCGCGACCAGCCTTTTTAGCAGCTGCAGCCAAACCACGTGTGCGCAAAACATCTACCGCAGCTTCCATATTGCCGTCAACTTCGCTTAAGGCTTTCTTGCATTCCATCATGCCAGCGCCTGTCATCTCGCGAAGTTCTTTTACCATAGCAGCAGTAATAGCAGCCATCTTATATCCTTTCGTTAAAACCTTATAGAGCGCTTATGCCTCAGGAGTTGCCTGTTCAGCAGCGGCGTCAGCTTCCGCAGCGTCAGCAGCAGCGGCGGCTTCCTGAGTTGCCGCTTCCATTTCTTCAGCGGTTACTTGTGTGCCGGTACCAGCAATAACAGCCTCGGCAACAAAATTCGTGAACAGCGAAACCGCACGAATAGCATCGTCATTTGCAGGAATGCCGTAATCGACATCATCAGGGTCGCAGTTGGTATCAAGGGTACCAACAACGCTTAAGCCCAGGCGACGAGCCTCGTGAACAGCCAAGCTTTCACGATTAGTATCAACAACAAACACCGCGTCAGGAGTGCGTGTCATCGAGCGAATACCGTTTAAGTTTGTTTGCAATTTCGCAAGCTCTTTATGCAGCAAAATTTGCTCTTTTTTAGGAAGAACAGCCATGCGACCGTCAGCGTCCATCGCTTCAAGCTCTTCCATGCGCTTCACGCGTGAGCGAATAGTAACGAAGTTGGTAAGCATACCGCCTAACCAGCGAGAATTCACATACGGCATGCCGCAACGATTAGCAGCATCGGCAACAGCTTCCTGAGCTTGTTTTTTCGTGCCTACGAACAGCACCGTGCCGCCTTTTTTAGCCAGCTGCGACACAAATGTGTATACGTTATCAAGGCCAATGAGCGTTTTCTTAAGGTCGAAAATATAGATGTCGCCGCGCTTGCCAAAAATGTAAGGTTTCATTTTTGGGTTCCAGCGACGTGCCTGATGGCCGAAGTGCGCGCCTGCTTCAAGCAGGGTTTGAATACTGATTTTTTCCATTGTTACTCCATTCGTTAGTCCTCTGCCGGTGGTCAAACCCTTACGCTGCAACTTTTTCAAGCCACGGGCAGCGCTTAGTAACACCAGCATGTGTAATAAAAACAGCCTTTGAATTTTACCGCAAAATGAAACAAAAAAGTGCGTGTTTTTGCGTTTACGCGAGTTTTCCACAACGATGCATATACGCAGGTAAAGCATGGGGAACGGGTGCGAGCGCGCACAAAAAAGGTACAGCGCATTTCTGCATACCGTACCTCTTTTATACTGTTCATCAGTTGTGTGCGTAACAGGCCCGCGCCTTCGCGCAAGCAGCGCACGTACTACTGCATCGCGCGCTTTTGCGTCTTGTAGCGACGTCCCGACAAAATCGACAGTCCAATGGTGGTCGAATTATGCAGCAACGACGACGTTTGCGGCGTCACAATCCCCAAAATGCCCAGTGCCATAAACAGCGTGTTCAAGCCCATAACCTGCGCAAATGAGGTGTTCATGCGCTTCATCAACTCGCGCGAAAGCAAAATGATGTTGCACAGCGCGTCGATGTTGCCGTTCGTAAGCGTAATGTCGGCCGCTTCACGCGCAACCGCACTTCCCGAGCCCATCGCAACGCCGCAATCGGCGCATGCAAGCGCTGGAGCATCGTTTACGCCATCGCCAACCATCACCACGCGCGCACCTTGCTCTTTCAAGCTTTGCACGAAACTGTGCTTGTCTTGCGGCAACAAGTTCGCGCGCCACTCGGTAACGCCCGCCTGACTTGCGATATGCGCTGCAGCACGATGATTGTCGCCCGTCAGCATAATAATGCGCTTCACGCCTATGCGGCGCAGCTTATCAAGCGCAAGCTTAACGCCCGGCTTCAGCGGATCGGTAATGCCCAGTACGCCAACCAGTTTTCCGTCAACTGCCAGGAACAACGGCGACGAGCCCTTTGTTTCCTCGTCAATGCGCGCACGCTGCTTTGCAGAAATTTCCACGCCTTCGTCTTCTACCACGAAATGCTCGGAGCCAATAACAACGCGCTTTCCGTCAAGCGACGACACAATGCCGTGCGCCACAATGTACTCAACGTCGGCATGGCGCTCGCGGTGGTTCAGGTGCTTCTCAGCTGCGGCGTTAACCACAGCACGCGCAACAGGATGCGGGAAATGTTCCTCAAGGCACGCTGCAAAACGCAGCACCTCGGTTTCGTTCCACGATCCAAACGCAAGCACGCGCGTAACCGTTGGCGAAGCTTCCGTGATGGTGCCCGTTTTGTCGAACACGATGGTGTCGGCGTGAGCAAGCGCGTCGAAATAGCGCGAGCCGCGTACCGTAAAGCCCATGGATGCACAGGCGCGCATGGCGCTTAAAACGGCGATTGACGAGGTTAAACGCATTCCGCACGAATAGTCAACCATCAGCGCGGCGGAAGCTTTCGACACATTGCCCGTAAGCGCGCCAACACCGCCTGCAAGCGCAAAGTTCCACGGAACCATTTGCGAGGCAAACTGCTCGAAGCGCGATTGCTGCTTCGATTTATGCGCTTCGGAATTCTTCACCAAGTCAACCACACTGCGCAGACGCGTGTTTGCAGGCTCCGATACCAGCTTGGCAAGAATTTCGCCATCTTCAACCGTTGTACCTGCGAAAACGCGGTCGCCCGCCACACGCTTAATAGCAAGAGGTTCGCCGGTGAATGACGCCTGATTTACCATGGCGCATCCGCTGACCACTTCTGCGTCCACCGGAATAGCCATGCCAATGCGAATGGCAATCACGTCGCCTACGTGCAGCTCGGAGAGGGAAACTTCCTGCTCGGTGTCGTCAATCACGCGCAGCGCGGTTTGCGGAACATCAAGCAGCGCGTCAATAAGCGCACCTTCGGAGCGGTTGCGCGTGTAGTCTTCCAGCGTTTCCCCTGTTTGCAGCAGGAACATGGTTTCGGACGCACAGCGCGGCTTGCCTTGCAAAAACGACACGCCAATGGCGGAGGCGTCAAGTAAAGGCACATCCATACGCAGATGCATGATGCTTTTCACGCCTTCAAAGAAGAACTGGCGATACGTCCACAGCGCGCTGATCAGCGCAAGCGGCTTGGGCAAGAACAAACGGCGAAGCCAATACATAAGTGTTAGCCAGCTAAGGTCTGCCACCAGCTGCGTTGTTTGAATGGTGGTGTGGTACGGATGCTTCGCGCGCATGTGCTGAATGCCTTCAAGCGTAATAGCGTCAAGCGTTGCGCGCAACGACGCAGGTAGTTCGCATATAGCATCGGCCTTTTTCACAAGGCGTCTGCGGAACGCGCGGCTGGCATCGGCACGTGCGACGATGGCGCTGGCATGGCGACGAGCGCTGTCAGCAGCCACTTCCCCAGCAAGCACATGGTGCGCGGTATCGCTAGGCGTGTAGCGCAGCACCATAATGCCTGAATGAGGATAAATATCGCAATGCGTCACGCAGCTGCATTCCTTGACCAGGGCGCACAATACGCTGACGTCGTCAAGCGGCACGCGCCCTGCAAGTGCAATGCGTACATACCCAGGGAGAGATGTTATAACTGAATATTTCACTCGTTCTCACTCTTACGATAATGGATACTTACTAATGTGGAGATGTGATGCGCTTACTGCAGGCGCTTATTTGCTGGCGTCTTTTGAAGCAGCATCGTCTTGCTTGTGCTGAGTGCTTTCGCAGCCGCATCCGCAAGAATCGGTGTGTGCACCTTCTGCGTTGAGGTAGCTTGCTTTTGCTACAAGGTCGTCGTACTCAACTTTAGCCTGTTCAACCATGGTTTCATACGAATTGCGAACCTTCATGCCGCCTGCAATCGCGCGAACATAAGCCGATTTTGCGCAAGGCGATGTGAGAACCTTCGCACCTACAACACCTGCCAAAATACCTGCGCCTACTAAAAGCGTGCTTTTTGTACAATCCTTCATGATGAGTCCTTTCCTCTGTGTTTTTTGTTGCATCGTAGGCATCCCTTTCCCGCATGCCTTCGATGTTGTGTAACTAAGCATAACCGTTCAATTTTGCAAAGTCTAGGGTAACTTGAAGCGTAAGCATGGGGCAACTTTTTCCCAGTTCAGAGAGTATTTTATAAACCCCAGTAAACTAGTTACAAAACGTTGACGCCGCGCGTTTTGCGCAAAAGTAGTGTATAGTTACAGTAAGGTTGATTCTGTGAAGAGAGGAGCTTCTATGAAACACAAAACATGGGCTGTTATCGGTATGATATGCTTCGTTATGTCGTTTGTAACAGGATACCAAGAGTCACACAAACACGGCCAATAATACCTGTTCAAGTAACAAGCAATACAAGCAATACAAGCAATACAAAGGGGAACTTGTGAATTTTAACCGCGTAACATTCGAGAAAGCGTTTGGTGTATCATCGCAACTTCCCCCTTCCACCTGCGCCGAAATTTCCTTCGCGGGCCGATCGAACGTGGGAAAATCGTCGCTTCTTAACAAACTATTCAATCGAAAAAATTTGGCGAAAGTATCAAGTACGCCGGGAAAAACAGCCACCATTAACTTTTTTTCTTGCGACGGTGTGCGCTTTGTCGATTTGCCGGGCTACGGATATGCGCGTGTATCGAAACAGGAAAAGCTGCGCTGGAGCGAGCTTATTGAAGGCTATTTCAACCAGGAACGCAATTTTGCGCTTGTGTGCGTGTTAAGCGACATTCGCCACGACATAAGCCCTCTTGACGAACACATGATACGCTTTTTGCAAGAGGCGCGCATTCCGTTTTGCCTTGTGCTTACGAAAGCCGACAAGCTGTCGCGCGCGGCGGCGGCGCAGCGGATTGCGCGTATGCGGGCGCTTCTTGATATAGCTGATGAGCAGCAGATTGTGCCAACGTCAGCGGCAACAGGCGCTGGCATCGATGCGCTGAAACAGGTGCTGGCGGCCGCGCGCGCGTAGTGGTAATTAAGCGCCGCAAAATCCTTCATCGTGAATGTGATGCTGCGTGTCGTCGGCAGCGCTTGTTGCAAGTTCGTCGCAACGCTCGTTAAATTCGTGACCGTTGTGGCCTTTCACCCAGCGAAATTCTACGGTATGACCTTCCAAGGCGCTTAACAAGCGCTTCCACAAATCAACGTTCTTTACCGGCTTTTTACCAGCTGTTTTCCAATTATGCGCAATCCACGACTGCACCCAGTGCTGCTGAAACGCGTCCACAACATACTTTGAATCGCTGAGTATCATAATGCTGCAAGGCTGCGCAAGGCTCTCAAGCCCCACAATAACGCCCAAAAGTTCCATGCGATTGTTCGTTGTGCAGGTAAACCCTTGCGAAAACTCCTGATGGGAGATGGACATGTCCTGATTGCGCACACGAACGATGGTGCCATAGCCACCAGGGCCAGGGTTGCCGCGTGAAGCTCCATCAGCATATATACACACTTGCAACACAATGTGCCCCTTACTGCTTGTTAGTTACTGCTTGTTAGTTACTGCTTGTTGCGTACGACATATGAGTTTGTGCGTACGTCACATTGTGTCTTAGTTCGGGCGTACAAATATCATACCCGCTTGAACAGGCCCCTCTATAACACCAACACGCTCAGTAGCAGCATGAATCATACGTCCACCACCAATATACACACCGCAGTGATGGCTATTTACTGCAATATCACCTGGTTTTGGATCGTATACACGCGGCCAACCCATAAAGGAGCGCGCAGTTCCGATACGACCAATACGCCCCGTTACGGCATAACCCACTAAACCTGAACAGTCAAATGAACTTGGACCAATAGCACCCCACACATAAGGCTTACCCAACTGAGCACGCGCACGGTCAATAATCACGTTACCTGATGAGGCGCTGTATTGTGGGGCAGGACGCGACGAACCTCCGCGGGAAGCCGCCGAGCCGCCACCATGCGCACCATTTGAGGCATTATTGCGCTCGCGCGGAGCCATGCGACGCTGACGTTCGATTTCACGGTTCGCAGCCTCTTGCTGAGCAGCCGCACGCGCCGCTTCTTCCTGAGCAAGCAGGTTTTTTGCCTCAGCGCTCAAATTATCGTACGTAACTTGCATTTCGTTGACGGTTTTCTTGGCCTGATCAGCAATCACTTTCGCCTCATCGGCTTTCGTTTTCGCAAGTGTTGCCTGTTCATTGAACACTTTGTGCTGCTCTTCAGCCTGCGCGCGCAAGTCTTTTGAACGCTGAATAAGCGCTGCATCACTTTCGTTGATACGCGTAATCATTTCCCAATTCAGCGTAAACTGCTTAAAGCTTGTCGAACCAAGCAGCAAATCGAGCACCGACGCCGGTCCGCCGCGATACATCGAACGCGCGCGGTCGTTCAAACGCCCCTGAACAGAGTTGATTTCCTTGGAAAGCTGTTGAATTTTTTGCTGCGCAGCATCGCGCGATTTTTCGGCTTTGCCTTGCTCTATAAGAGCTTCATTATAATTAGTTGACGCGCGGTCTAACTGGTCTTGCATGGCATTTAAGCGCACCAGCACCGCCTGAGCCTCGGCTTGTTTTTGCGCGGCGCTGGGGACGGCGTACGCTGTTTGCGTGCCATAAAAAACGCCAACGGCCGAGGCCGCAAGCGCAATACTTGCTGCACATGCTATAAGAATACGGGCCGTATGAGTGCGAAAAGCAGAGAACATACACGGCTCCTTTCAGGTATTTTGCATTTCGTTGCATGGGGTATGGCGGTGCAGAATGCTTGTAGTGAACGCGGTAGCAAACACATAGCTTGCGCGATGGTGCGCGACGTTCTTCAACACGGCCTACCGATACATATACAGGTTATAGAATAGCAGAATAGCAGCCGAAGCTCATATTTTCCTTAAAAAGAACACTGCACCACGAGGCGACGTGTGTCGAGGTGCGTGGTGCGGGGTCGGCGCGAGGGTTGCGGCGTGGCGTGTGGTGCAGGGTCGGTGCGGGAGTTGCGGCGGGCCGAGTGGTG